>NZ_JBBAPF010000003.1:0-2113 GCF_040400975.1 Limnohabitans sp.
GCGCGCGATGCGCGTGAGCAAGCCTGCCGCATCGCCTTGAAAATTGGGCATGCCCGCCGCGCCGTTGTTGAGCACCCAGCCATTGCGGGCACAGCCGGGCAGGCTGACCTGCTGAAACACCGGCAAGCAGGTGTGTGTGCTGGCAAAGACGTCCACTTGCGCACGCTCGAACCAGCGCCGCACCAAGGGCACGTGCTCGGGGTCGCGCAGGTGTTCTTGGGCAAAGCCCCAACCGGCCAAAGACTGCGCGTCGCCATGCACCAGCCCCACGCGCACATCGCCCACCTGCGCCACACGCCACATGGGCAAAGCGGCCAGCTGCGCGCGCTGCTCGGGCGTGGTGGCCGTGCGCAATTGGTTCAAGATGCGGTTGGAGCGCGAGACCACGTCCTGCCCCACCCAGTCGGGGTAGGCGCAGCCGCAGCCAGCCTCGGGGTCGGGGTCGTCTTCGGCCAATTCGGTCTCGACGTTGCCGCGCAGGGCCACATGCGCCAAGACCGCCGTCTGCACCCGCGCGAAGATGGCCGGGTCGATGTCAAACCAGTGGAAGTCGCCATTGAACACCAGGCGCTTGCGGCCAGGCTCTTGTTCAAACAGGCGCAGCACCTCGTGCAGCGCCAACTCGTTGCCATACAGGCCGCCCACCACGTACAGCGTGTCCAGATCGCTCAGCACGGGGTCGGGGGCCGAATTGAAAACCTCGGGGCCGTATTGGTAATGCAGCGGGCAGCTGCGGCCGGCTTGGGTGTTTGGGTTCATGACTGAGTTCATGGCTGAAGAGTGGCTTTGAGCAAGTCGGATCGGTTGGGCCAATCCTGCGGCAAATGTTGCAAATCAACAGGCTCGTCCATGTCGTGCACCGGCGCCAGTTCGCACCAGCGCACACCGGCTTGATGGGCGCGAACCCGGGTATCGGCCATGACGCTGGCCGTGCTCCAGACCATGTCCACGAACAACTCGGGCACCGGCTGGCGCAAGCCCACCAGCGCGTAGCCCCCGTCGTGCGCGGGCACAAACACGGCATCGTGGCTCAACAAGGCCTGCGCGGCTTCTTGCAGCACCGTGGCTTTCAGGCCTGGCGCGTCGGTCCCCATTAGCAGCACCGCCGCGTGCTGCGACAGGCCGCGCACCAAAGCGCGGTGCATGCGTTGACCCAAATCGCCATCGCCTTGCAGGCTCAGTGTCAAAGGGCTCTGCGCCGTAGCGGCTGTTGGCTTGCGCACCAGGTCTTGCGCCAAGGCAAAAGCTGGGTGTGTGGTGTTGGGGCTGACGCACAACTCCAGCGCGTCCCACGGCACTTGCGCCGCCTGTTGCACCGCGTGCAACAGCAGCTGCTGGGCCAAGCGCGCCGCACCTTGTGGGGCCAAGGCCGGGATCATGCGGGTTTTGGCCTGGCCCGCGACAGGTGCTTTGGCAAAAATGATCAGCGCGGCGTTCATCGGTAATCCTCAGCCAAGCTGTGCGCCGATTCACCGCGCCAATAACGCCAGCGCAAACGCCACATCAGGACGATGGTGCGCCACACGCCGCGCTGCTCCCAGCGCCGACCGGAGGTGAGCACCCGCTGACGCAAGCAAGCCGGTGGACCCACAGCGCGCAGGCGCTGAGACATGTCAATGTCTTCCATCAAGGGCTGCGGCGCAAAGCAGCCCACCTGTGCAAAAGTCTCTCGGCGCATGAAGATGGCCTGATCACCGGTGGCGATGCCTGTCCAGCGCGAACGCAGGTTCATCATCGCGGCCACCACCGCCAACATGCGGGGTCGCCCATCGATGCGCACATCAAAGCGCCCCCAGACATGGCCTTGAGACAGGGCTTGCAGCAAGTGCGCGTCGGCCCGCTCGGGCAGCGTGGTGTCGGCGTGCAAAAACAAAAGTGCCTCGCCCCAGCCCAGCGCGGCGCCGGCGTTCATTTGCAAAGCCCTGCCGCGCAGGCCCTCGATGACGGCGTCGGCATGGGCTTGGGCCAAAGCCCGGGTGTCGTCCTGGCTGCCACCGTCCACCACCACCACACGTGCGCCGCGTTGGCGCAATGGCGCCAAGGCTTGCAACGTGGCTTGAATGCCTTGCGCCTCGTTCAGCACGGGCACCACGATGCACAAATGCGTCGGCTC
>NZ_JBBAPF010000003.1:2213-4443 GCF_040400975.1 Limnohabitans sp.
GGGCACGGGCCTCTCAGTTCGAATCTGCCAGGGACGCCATGGGCTCTTTGTCTTCCAAAGCCCCCCCGCAGCTGCTGCCCTGACCCGCAGTGCAGCCGTAGCAGTGGTCAGCGGTGGCGATGGTTTGGCCCGAGACGTCCAGCGTCAAAAGGTCTTCGATGCGGGCTGGCTTGGAGCCAGGCAAGGGCGACGCCATGCCCAACATTTGGTTGAAGTCGCAGTCGTACAACTGGCCTTGCCAGTCCACACTGATGAGGGTTCGGCACATCACCGTGTCCAGGTTGTCGGCACGGTAGGCGCTGCGCAACAACTGCATGTAAGTGGCAAATTGGCCCTTGCTGACCAAGGTGCTGCCAAAGCGCTGCACCGGCATGTTGGTCAAGGCAAACAGGTGGTTGAACCGAATGCCGAAATGCGCCAGCAGCTCGCGTTTGTAGTCTGCTTCCAAGGCCTCTTGCGGCGGCGGCAAGGCGGGGCCTTGGGGGTTGTAAACCAAGTTCAAGACCAGCTCGGGGTGCGAGGCTTGGCCATAACCCAAGGCATTGAGCTGCTGCAAACCGGCAATGCTGCGGTCAAACACACCATCGCCCCGTTGGCGGTCCACATTGGCCGGTGAATAACACGGCAAAGACGCTGTGACTTCGACTTGGTGTGCGGCCAAAAATTCGGCCAAGTCCTCTTGACCGGGTTCACTCAGGATGGTCAGGTTGCAGCGGTCAATGACGCGCACACCCAAAGCCCGCGCACGCACCACCAAAGACCGAAAACCCTCGTTGAGTTCGGGTGCACCGCCGGTCAGGTCCAGCGTCTGGATATGCCGGCGCGCCAACACCGCCAGCACCGCATCGATGGTGGCTGCGTCCATCATTTCCGTGCGGTTGGGGCCGGCCCCCACATGGCAATGCAAGCAACTTTGGTTGCATTTGTAGCCCAGATTGACCTGCAAGGTGTCCAGGGTTTTGCGGCGAATCGGCGGAAAGTCGGTGGCCTTCAAAAGCGGGTATGTGGGGTGCATGAAAGGGGGTTCCTGGTCAAAATGGCTTGATTCTGAATTCAATACGTTACATCAGATCAAAAGGTCACACTTGCCCCTGTTGAATCTGGTGGCACACTTGGGCGGTGGCTGTGAACCCAGCAGCCGAGCACCTGTGGGTGCACGTCAAACCCTGGACCCTCTGAGAATGCAATCTACCCCTCAACCCGTGCTGCGTGACTTGGTGTTGGTTGGCGGCGGCCACAGCCATGTGGGCGTGCTGCGCATGTTCGCCATGCAGCCTGAGCCAGGGGTTCGCCTCACCTTGATCTGCACCGACATCGACACGCCTTACTCGGGCATGTTGCCGGGGTACATCTCGGGGCATTACAGCTTTGACGAGGTCCACATCGACCTGGGCCGCTTGTGTGCGTTTGCAGGCGCACGTTTTTACAGGGATGCGGTGGTGGGCATCGACCGCCAAAATCAACGGGTGATCTGTGCCAACCGCCCGCCTGTGGCTTACGACCTGTTGTCCATCAACACCGGTTCGACGCCGAAAGTGCAAAACATCGAGGGCGCGCAAGCGCTGGTCACACCGGTCAAGCCGATTGCACAGTTCAACCAACGCTGGCTGGCCCTGCTGGACAAGGCGCGCCAATGGCCATCACACCGGGGCCGCATGACGATCGCGGTGGTGGGCGGCGGCGCTGGGGGCGTGGAGTTGGTGCTGTCGATGCAATACCGATTGCGCCTTGAACTCAAGGCCCTGGGGCGCAACCCCGAAGACCTGAAATTTGTGCTGTTGACGTCGGGTGAGACCATCTTGCCCACGCACAACCCGGGCGTGCGTGCACGGTTTGTGCAGGTGCTGCAAGAGCGCAACGTGGAGGTGCACCCCCATGCCGAGGTGGTGCAAGTCTCGCCCGGTTGCCTGCACACGCGCGACGGCCGCACCTTTGACGCCGATGAGACCATGTGGGTCACGCAGGCGGGCGGCCCCGCTTGGCTGCAAAGCACGGGTCTGGCCTTGGATGCCCAAGGCTTCATCCTGGTTCACCCTCAACTGCAGAGCTTGAACGATCCTTTGGTCTTTGCGGCAGGCGATGTGGCTTCTTTTGTGGATCGCCCCCTCGAAAAAGCCGGGGTTTTTGCGGTGCGCATGGCCAAACCCCTGGCCACCAATTTGCGGCGCAGTTTGCG
This sequence comes from Limnohabitans sp., assembly GCF_040400975.1. GTDB lineage: Bacteria > Pseudomonadota > Gammaproteobacteria > Burkholderiales > Burkholderiaceae_C > Limnohabitans_A. Next base: position 4,390 of record NZ_JBBAPF010000003.1, read on the forward strand.
TGGGCAAAAGTTGTTGGCCTACACGCCACAACGCCACTGGCTGGCCTTGATTTC
>NZ_JBBAPF010000003.1:4543-212274 GCF_040400975.1 Limnohabitans sp.
GTGGTCACCGTGCCGCCGGGCCTGGAAAGCAAGGTGGAAGACCTGCTGACCCAAATGATGGGCGGCGCGATCGAAGTGCTGAACGCCGCAGGCTGCGCCTTGGTGGGCGGGCACACGGGCGAGGGTGCCGAACTGGCCCTGGGTTTTGCCATCAACGGCCTGATCGACGAAAAAATGGACAGCGTGATGCGCAAGGGCGGCATGCAGCCGGGCGATGTGCTGCTGCTGACCAAACCGATTGGCACCGGCACCTTGTTTGCCGCGCACGCACGCTACGCCGCCAAGGGCCGCTGGATCGATGCGGCGCTCAAGTCGATGGTGTTGTCCAACCAATCGGGTGCCGCCATTTTGCGCGCGCACGGCGCCACCGCCTGCACCGACCTGACCGGCTTTGGCCTGCTGGGCCACCTGGTGGAAATGACGCGTCCATCCGGCGTGGACGCCGAATTGAACATGAGCACTCTGCCCCTGCTCGACGGTGCAGTGGATTGCGTGCAAGCGGGCATCGTCAGCTCCTTGCAGCCGGCCAATGTGCGCCTGCGCCGCGCCCTGCGCAACGCTGACGAGTTCATCAATGACCCCCGCTACCCTCTGTTGTTTGACCCTCAAACCGCAGGCGGCCTGCTGGCTAGCGTGCCTGCAGCGCAAGCTGCGGCTTGTGTGCAAGCACTCAAGGCCGCAGGCTACGCGCACACCGCCGTCATTGGGCGCATCACCGCGCAAGGCGAGGCCATCGAGCCGGTTCTGCTGAAAACCTGAACACCAAAAACTTCATGCACACCGAACACCTCACACACCACCTCACGCAGCACACCACACTGAACGCCGACCTGAACCAGCGCTGCAGCGTGTACAGCCCCTCGCTCGACTGGGTGGACTCACCCGCCTCAGGCGTATCGCGCCGCATGCTTGAGCGCAATGGCGGCGAAGTGGCCCGCGCCACGTCCATCGTGCGCTACGCGCCCGGCTCGGCCTTTGCCAGCCACACGCATGGCGGCGGTGAAGAAATTTTGGTGCTCGAAGGTACTCTATATGACGAGCACGGTATCTACGGCCCCGGCACCTACATCAAGAACCCGGTGGGCAGCTCGCACGCCCCGTCCTCTCCCGAGGGCTGCACCCTGTTTGTGAAGCTGCGCCACCTGGACGCACGCGACGGCGAACGCGTGGTCATTGACACACACCGCGGTGAATGGCGTCAGGGCTTGGTGGAGGGCCTGAAGGTTTTGCCCCTGAACACCTTTGAGACACAAAACACCGCGCTGGTACGCTGGGCACCTGGGACCTATTTCAGTCCACACCGGCATTGGGGTGGCGAAGAAATTTTGGTGATCGATGGCGTGTTCTCGGACGAACACGGCGACTACCCCACAGGCAGTTGGCTGCGCAGCCCACACATGAGCCAGCACCAGCCCTTCAGCCGCGAGGGTTGTCTGATCTTGGTGAAAACTGGTCACCTGGTCTGAACATGAACCTAAACACCCGCCCCATTCGCGCCGTTGTATTTGACGCCTACGGCACCTTGTTCGATGTGTACTCGATCGGCGCTTTGGCCGAAAAGCTGTACCCCGGCCAGGGCGCGGCGCTGTCGGTGCTGTGGCGCGACAAACAAATCGAGTACACACGGCTGATTTCGCTGAGCGACCCCAACCCAAAAGGCAGTCGGCATTACCAATCGTTTTGGGACATCACACGCGCGTCGCTGCGCTACGCACTGGCGCGTTTGGGCTTGGTACACAGCGTGGCCAATGAAGACGCGCTGATGGCGCAATACGCCGAGCTCACGGCCTTCCCGGAAAACTTGGGTGTGCTGCAGGCGCTGCGTCAGCGAGGCGTGGCCACGGCGATTTTGTCCAACGGCAGCCCCGAGATGCTGCAATCGGCTGTGCACAGTGCGGGCATGAGCGCGGTGCTGGACGCCGTGCTGTCGGTGGACAGCGTGCGCCAGTTCAAGACCACGCCCACAAGCTACCAACTGGTGACTGACCACTTTGGGTTTGCACCAGCCGAGGTGCTGTTTGTCTCGAGCAACGCTTGGGATGCATTGGGGGCCACTTGGTTTGGCTTCACCACGCTGTGGGTCAACCGCCAAGGCCTGCCGCCTGAGGCCATTGGCCCTGCACCGCACCACACTGGACGCGATTTGAGCGAAGTGCTGAAGGTCTTGGGCTAAAGCCTAGGCCAAACAGATGCTGTAAGCCGCTTGCACGGCTTTGATTTTTAAGATGCCGTGTGTTTCACTGCCCACCTCACAAATATCCATGAACATGCCGACCCAAGCTTCACTCACCCACCTTTTAGCGCCCCACGGCGTTTTGCGCGTAGCCATCAACCTGGGCAACCCGGTGCTGGCAGGGCTTGATGCGACGGGCGAACCCTCCGGCATTTCAGCCGATCTATCGCGCAGCTTGGCCAAACAGCTGGGCTTGAGCATCGAATGGCGGGTCTTCAAAAAGGCCGATGAGTCGGTACAGTGCGTTCGCTCTGACGAGGCCGACATTGGCTTTTTTGCCATTGACCCGGTGCGCGGTGAGGGCCTGCATTTTTCACCGCCCTATGTACAAATTGAAGGGGCCTACATGGTACGCAACGACTCGCCGCTGCAAAGCAACGATGAAGTGGACCAAGCTGGCCATCGCGTCACTGTAGGCGCGGGCAGTGCGTACGATTTGTTTCTCACGCGGCACCTGAAACACGCCCCCATCGTGCGCGCACCGAGTTCACCCGCCGTGGTTGATGTGTTCATGGCGCAGCAACTCGAAGTGGCCGCAGGCGTCAAGCAGCAGCTCCAGGCCGACGCCCTGCGCCTGCCAGGCGTGCGTCTGCTGCCTGGGCGCTTCATGGTCATCCACCAAGCCATGGGCATTCCAGCAGCACGTAACACACAGGCCCGCGAGCACCTGAATGCGTTTGTCGAAGAAGCCAAGCGATCTGGTTGGGTGGCCGAGGCCTTTGTTCGGCACCAGATCCAGGGTGCAGCTGTGGCACCGCCGGGCTATCCCGCACACGACTGAGAGCCGTCAGGTCCGGTGATAAATTGGGGTTGGATTTTTCAACCTCAGAGACATACCGATGACTTCCCAGAAAACAGACCGCCTGCCCGAAATTCCCCGCGAACAAATGACCGAGGCCCAGCGTGCAGCGGTGGACGAACTCGTCAGCGGACCACGCGGCAAACTCTCCGGCCCCTTTGTGCCTTTGATGCGCAGCCCCGAGCTGATGCGCCGCTTGCAAAAAGTGGGGGAGTATCTGCGTTACGACAACACCGTGGGTTTGCACAATTCGGAATTTGCCGTGTTGGTGGTGGCGCGCCACTGGTCACAGCCGGTGGAATGGCACATCCACAAGCCCATCGCCATGAAAGCCGGTGTGAGCGAAGAAACCTGCGACGCGATTGCCGAAGGCCGCCGCCCGCCCAACATGACGGCCCAAGAGACCGTGGTTTATGACTTCCTTCAGGAGCTGCTGCACAACCAATCGGTGAGCAACGTGACCTGGGCGGCTGCGCAAAAGATGTTTGGCGATCAAGGCGTCATCGACATGACGGCGCACTGCGGTTACTACAGCTTGCTGGCCATGGTGATGAACACCACGCGCCGCAGCTTGCCAGACAACGCCGCACCGGGCATTGCACCGTTTCCTTACTGAAGGCTTGGACGAGGCTTCGGGGCCCGCTCAGCCAAAAGCGTTGAGCGTTTGCCCACCCACCTGCACCGGATGCGCATGCACCAGCACCACGGCCATGACGCAAGTTTCAGTTCCCCGGTTGATCCAGTTGTGCACCGTGCCGCGCTGAACCATGACGTCGCCAGCCTTCAGGTGGACTTCCTCGCCGGACTCCAGCTCCATGTCGATTTCACCCGACATGACCACGATGTAATCCACCGAATCGGTGCGGTGCACGCGCTGCTGCACACCCGGATGAAAGTCGAGAATGCGGAACACGGTACCGTTCTCGATCACTGAAAATTTGCCCTCACGCCTGCCTGCGTCTACATGGCCATTGTTGTCAGCAGGGTGGGTGTCGGTGGTCCACACATTGCATACAAAGCCATTGGGACGACCTTGTCGGTAGTGGCTGCAGACTTCGTCGATTTCAACGATGGCTTTGCCTTGGTCGTCGTGACCGGTGACGACGCGGCGAATGGACGGGTTGATCGGGGTGGACATTTATGGGCTCCTTGGGAATCGATTCAGTGGTCATCATGGCCCACGCGGCGCATGAAATCGGCCATGGCTGTCGCCAGGGTTTCTTCGTGCGGGGCCCAGGCCGACAGCGGCAAAGCGGGCACGTCTTCGTCCGATACCGGCAGCTCGAACAGTTCGCAAGCGGGGATCAGGGCGGCCGCTTCGCGGCCGTGGCGGGACACATGGGTTTTGTCGTTGCCGGGCACCACCCAAGTGGGCACACGAATGGCCTGCAGGGCCTCGGTCGTCATGCCCAGCACCGGTTCCCGCGGGCCTTGCAAAAAAATCTGAAGCCAGTGGCGCATGACGGCGGTGTATTGCTGGGGGTCCATGTCCATCAGGCGGCCGTGGTTGCTGGGGTCGGCGGCGATCAATTCCTGGTAATAGGGCGTGGCACACACGGCGGCCATGCCACCTTGCTCTGCGGCACGGATGAACTGGCCGTAATAGTTCTCTGGCAAGCGGCCTGCTGTGAAAGCGCCGCCCGTGATGCGCAGCAGCAGCAAGCCACGCACCACCTCGGGGTGGCGCAAGCTGGTCAGCAAGGCCAGCCGCGCCCCTGAAGAGCCACCACCCAAAAACGCAGGCACCGCGTTCAGGTGCTGCATCAGCTGCACCCAGTCGTCGGCCCAGATGTCTTCTTCACCGCGATCGCCTGCGATCAAGACCTGCGAAGCCCCGGTGTTGCGACGATCGTGCAGCAACACCCGAAATCCCCGGGCCGCGATGCGGCGCGCCAAGGGCAGAAATTCTGCCCCGCTGCGCCGTCCGCCCGAGACCAGCGCCAACCAAGGGCCTTGGTCGCCAACAAGGTCGTAATGCAGGCGCACGCCTTCGGTGTTCACAAAGTACATGGCTCAATCCATCAAAACGGGCAAACGCCAGCCGATGGCCGATTCCACGGCATGGGCCACCTGCAGCAAATGGCGCTCTCCGTGCATGGCAGCGCCCATTTGCAAAGCCATGGGCAAGCCTTGGGTCGAGACGCCCATGGGGCATGTCAAGGCGGGATGACCGGTCAGGCTGAACAATCGGTTGCAGGCACTGCGCTGCCCGGTGGGGTTGGCCATCAGGGCTTGCAAGGTTTCGGGCAAAGCTTCGCGGCCTGGCCACATCAGCACATCGACCCGGTTGGCTAGCAAAGCGCTGACCTGCTGTTGCCACACATCGGCCTGCACGCGGGCGGCGTGGTAGCTGTTCAAACTCAGCTGTGCTGCACCCACCAGTTTTTGGCGCAAGCCCTGTCCCAGCTGGTCCGGGTGGTTGCTCCAAATGTGCTGCAGCTGTTGAAATGCTTCGTAAGCAATCAGGGTGTTGGCCACCTGCACCACAGCGGGCTGCGGCGGCCAATCCACCGTCTCCACCGTCACCACGAGGGCGCCTTCCGCCTGCAGTGTTTGCAGTGTCTGATCAAAGCAGGCTTGGATTTGCGGGTCGTGCGTGGGCTGGCCGTTTTCGGCGTTGTGCCAAAGACCTGCTGGCACCCCGATACGCAACCCCTGAAGCACCGAACGCTGCACATCGGCAGTGCATGCAGTGGTCACATCGCTGCCGTGCCAGGCATCCCAGATCAGTGCCTGGTCCAGCGCGGTGCGCGTCAAAAATCCGGCCACGTCTAGGCTGGGGGCCAAAGCGATCACGCCCGACACAGGGTAAGCATGGCGCGTGGGTTTGAGGCCCACCACACCGCAGGCCGCCGCCGGGTGACGGATCGAGCCACCGGTGTCGGTGCCCGTGGCCGCCATGCACAAACCTGCTGCCACCGCCGCCCCCGAGCCGCTGCTCGAGCTGCCCGGCATGTGTGCCAGATGCCAGGGGTTTTGCGCAGGCGGAAACAAGTCATCTTCTGAGGGCGAGCCAAAGGCAAATTCATGGCAAGCCGTTTTGCCCAAACTGATCACACCCAAACGTTCCAAACCTGTCACCAGCGTGGCGCTGACCGTGGGCACCCAGTCGTGCAAATGCCGCGAATGCGCGGTGGTGCGCACGCCTTGCGTGAGGTACACATCCTTGTGCGCCATCGGGATGCCATGCAAAGCCCCCCGGTATTTGCCTTGTGCGATCTCACGGGTGGCCTGGTGCGCTGCTTGCAAGGCGGTCTCAAGCGTGGGCGTGACGAAGGCATTCAGTTGTCCATCGAGTCGCTCAATGCGGTCGATGTAGGCCTGCACCAAGTGCACCGGCGTGATCGTCTGCTGACGAATCAGGGCACTGGCTTGCGCCAGAGACAGCGCATGCAGCGGCGTGTCGGCAAGCGTTTCAGCGGACGGATTCAATGGTGTCTGACGGCTCATGCCTCAAGGCGCTGGCAGTGGGCTCGCTTGCTGAAACCATTGGCTGATTTCCGAGCCGTTCCAGAACACCACACCGGGCTGCTTGGCCAAAAACTCCAACATCATTTCAAAATAGCGAATGCGGTGCGCAGCGCCCGAGATGTATGGATGCACCCCAAACGCCATGATGCGTGCGCTGTGCGCCGATTCGGCATACAGCCGTTCAAACGCATCTTGGGTGCGCAGCAGCATCGCGTCCGAACGCTCGTGCGAGGTGAGCATGATGTTGATGTCATTGAGCTCGATGGTGTAGGGCACCGACACCAACGGCCCATGTTTTGTGTGCACATATTGCGGCTGGTCATCGAGCACCCAGTCGCCAAACCAGGACATGCCCAGCTCCTTGATGAGGTCAGGCGTCTCCAGCGTCTGGCTGCGACCCGGACCCAACCAGCCTTGCGGGCGCTGGCCGGTGAAGCGCGTCAGCACGTCCAGCGTCTGCTGCATCATGGCCCGTTCGTCAGGAATTTTTTGAATTGGAATTTGTTCGTAGCAATGCGCCATGAATTCCCAACCCGCGTCGAGCGCGGCCTGTGTCACGCGTGGCCGGGTTTCACACACCTTCGCATTGATCGACAGCGTCGGGCGAACGCCGACATTTTTAAAGGCGTCCATGAGGCGCCACACCCCTACCCGCATGCCGTACTCATGCCAAGTCCAGTTGGGCACATCGGGCACCGGCGCTTGCCCGCCTGGCGGCGGCGAAACCATGCGCGGCATGGGGCGCGCAATGTCCCATTCTTCGATATTGACCACCGGCCAGACCACCAGCCGAACGCCCTCAGGCAGAGGCAAAGGAGGACGGTCAATGATGGAGGAAAAGGGCAGGCGGTCTTGGGGGCGCAGAGCTTCGCTCATGTTCAGTTCACCCCACCTGGAATTGACGCGGCAATCTGGCGCAGCTTGGCGGTTTCGCTGCGGATTTCTTGCACCATTTGCTCTGGGGTGCTGCCGACCAGGCTCATGCCCATGTTGTTGAGTCTGCGTTGCACATCCGGATCGGCCAATGCGGTTTTGACCGAAGCATTCAAACGCGCCTGGATGTCGGCAGGCAGGCCTTTTGGGGCAAAAATGCCCACCCAATAGGTCAGGTCGTAACCCGTCAATCCCGCTTCACTCAAGGTGGGCACATCCGGATAACGCGGGTCTCGCACCGAGCTGGTGGTGCCTAGGAAATTCACCTTGCCTGCATCGATGTGCGGCTTGGCTGCGCCGTCAAAAATCACCTGGCACACCCCCGCTAGGACATCCTGCATGCCAGGGCCAGAACCTTTGTAGGGCACATGCACCATGTCAATCTTGGCCATGGCGTTGAACAACTCGCCCGCAAAATGCAAACCGCTGCCCATGCCCGAGGTGGCGTAATTGATCTTGCCCTTGTTTCTAGGGTCGCGGGCATAGGTCAAAAATTCCGGCAAGGTTTTGGCGGGCACTGAGGGGTTGACCACCATCAACAAACCATATTTGCCCACCAATGAAATCGGCGTGAAGTCATTCACCGGGTCATACGACAAAGACTTTTCCACCACGGCCATGTAGGTCTTGGTGCCGTTGGTGGTCATGAGCAACTGGTAGCCGTCGGGGGCCATTTTGGTCACCGCCTCACTGCCAATTCGGCCACCGCCACCCGCACGGTTTTCGATGACGATGTTTTGGCCCAAATTGCGCGACATGGCCTCGGCAATGATGCGGCTGGCCTGGTCTGAAAAACCACCCGCCGCGTAAGGCACGATGGCTTTGATGGGACGCTGCGGGTAGGTTTGCGCCTGAGCAGATGCCAAGCCGGCGCTGAACAAAAGGCCACAGCCCAGCCAGGCCAGAATTTTGCGCTTGGTTGTCGTCATTGGAATGACCCCTTCAGTTTTCTCGTGGTAGGTTGAATTTTTTGAGGTTTTGGCGACCCCGTGTTGCACAACAAAAATCAGTATGCGTACCGTTTTTTAGCTTGGCAATCGGGGGATCCCTCTTTGACGTCCGCAACAGGGTTTCTTGCTGCAATATTCCGAATCATGGAATACTGCAGTTGATTGACCTGCTGGCGACACCTCGGCGCTCAGCGCTTGACACCCTTCATGCCATGAATCCTTCCCTGAAAAACGATGGCGCTCAAAGCATCGCACGAGCCGCCTTGCTGCTGCGAACCTTGTCCACTTTTGGCTCGCAAGGCGCGGCCCTCATGCAAATCAGCACCTTGACCCAATTGCCCAAAGCCACTGTGCACCGCATCCTGTCTGCCATGCTCGATGAGCACCTGGTCGAGCGCCCCTGGGGCACTCGCAATTACCGGCTCGGTCCGGAGGTTTATGCCTTGGGCATGTCTGTACTGGATGTGCACGACATCAAAAGCATTGCCCAGCCATCGTTTGAACGTTTGGCGCAATCCACGGGTGAAACCGTGTACCTGGGCATACGCTGTGGCTACGATGCCGTATGCCTCGACAAGCGTCAAGGCCACCTGCCGCAAAACGCCGAAATCCTGCAGGTGCACAACCGCTGGCCCATGGGTATCGGCTCTTTCAGTCTGGCCATTCTGTCGTTTTTGCCCGAGGATGAGACCGTCGACATCCTGGCCTTTAACCGCCTGCGCAGCGGCCAGGACAAGGCCTTCAGCAAATTGGCCAGCGGCATTCAAAAGACACGCAAAAACGGCTACGCCTTGACCAAAACCCGTTCCGGACGTGGCATATCGGGCATTGCCGTGCCCGTTTTTGACCGTCGTCGTTACCCGATTGCCTCCTTGTGCGCCGTGTCCACGCTCGAGCGCATGACGGGCAGCTACCTCAGCGACCTGGCCGCCACCCTGGCCCATGAGGCCGACATCATGTCGGCACAATATGAGTTGGCCCGCATGAACCCCACTCAGGCCGAAACTTGGCGTACGGCCATCAAGGACCCGCAAAGCCTGCGCATCGCCTTTTGAGTACATGCGGCTTTACCTTGGGCGGCAAGACAGCCCAAGCATCCCCAGCACATGTCCGCAATTCCGCATGTCGGAATTTAGGGCTTGGTCAATTCACTCCCCCCCTCCTAGAATTCGCCCACGATAACCAACGATGGAGACCTGTGTATGCAAAAGTTTGTCCGATTCCTCAAGTGGAGTGTGCTGGCCCCTTTGAGCCTGTGCGCAGGCATAGCCAGCGCGCAGGGCTTTCCCAACAAGCCGATCAAGATCGTGGTGCCCTTCGGGCCCGGCGGTTCGGGCGACATCACCGCTCGCGCCTTTGGCCAATACCTGGAAGCGCAGTTCAAACAGGGCGTCGTGATCGAGAACAGGGCGGGCGCCAACGGCATCTTGGGCACTGAGGCTGTCAAGAATGCGCCTGCCGACGGCTACACACTTTTGTTGACCACCAACACCACGCTGGCAGCGAACCTGAGCCTGTACAAAAAAGTCCCCTATGACCCCCTGAAAGACTTTGAACACCTAGGTCAGTTCGGCACAGCCGCATCGGTAGCCATGGTCAGCAAAGACTCGGGCATCCGCACAGCAGCCGATCTGACGGCTTACGCCAAAGCCAACCCCGGCAAGGTGTTTTTTGGCCACTACAACTCGGCCTCGCAAATGACCGCTGAAATGTTCAGGGTCAAAACCGGTGCACCGATGACCGGCATCCCCTACAAAAGCATCGGCTCGGCCCTGCAAGACTTTTACGGTGGCCAACTGCAGGTGCTGTTTCTGGAATACCTGCCGGCCATGGCCCACATTGACAACCCCAAAGCCACCGCCATTGGCGTGACCGGTGCCACCCGTTTCAAGCCATGGCCCAACGTCCCGGCCATTGGCGAAACCTACCCTGGGTATGAATTGGGCTTCTTCTTGGGGCTTGCGGCACCCGCCGGCACCCCGCCCGACGTGGTGCGCAGACTGGACGGGGCCATCAGCTCTGCACTGAAAGATGAGGCATTTCTGGCGCGTTTGGCGCAATTGGGTCTGGAGCCTTCTCGGGTATCCAAGGCCGATTACCCTCGCTTCATTCAAAGTGAAATCACCCGTTGGTCACAGGTCATCAAAGACGCTGGCATCAAGCCCGAGTGAGTCAAAATTTTCTAAAAATCAAACAGGATCCATCATGCGCCTAGGCTACTTCACCATGCCCCTGCATCCCTTCGAGCGGGACACCACTGAGACCTTGCATGAGGACCGGCAGACCATCATCCTGGCCGACAAGCTGGGTTTTTACGATGCGTTCGTGGGCGAGCACCTCACTGACAAAGCCGAAAACGTGACCAACAGCTTGTTGTTCTTGGCCACCTTGATACCTGAAACCAAGACCATCAAACTGGGCAGCGGGACCTCCAACTTGTCGCACTCGCACCCCACACTGCTGGCCTCACAGGCGGCCATGTTCGACCATCTGGCCAAGGGCCGTTTCATCTTCGGCATCAGCCCCGGCGCATTGGCATCGGACGCCGAAGCATTGGGCATCTTGGATCAGGACCGCAACAAAATGTTTGCCGAGGCCATCGATGTGATCTTGGCCATCTGGGAACGCGAGCCGCCTTACAACATCGACTTTCCGGACAACCGCTTCAAAGTCAGCACACAGGTCACCTCTGTTCCCTCGATCGGTCGGGGCTACTTGATGAAGCCTTTTCAAGGTCCCCGACCAGAAATTGTCGGCACGGTGGTGGCTCCCCATTCCAAAGGCGTGATCGCCATGGGCAAGCGCAACTTCCACCCCATGTCGGCCAACTTCTTGATGGACCATTGGCTGGCCAGCCATTGGGACAATTACTGCGAAGGTAAAACCTCCGTCAATGAAGTGGCCAACCCAGCCGACTGGCGCGTGGCTCGCACCATTTTCGTGAGCGACGATGCCGCAACAGCCAACCGATATGGCCGCGCGGATGCCAACAGCCCTTACCGTTATTACTACCGCCAGATGCTGACCAAGATGATGATGTCCAAGCGGCACGTCATCTTCAAAAAGCACGCCGACGAGGATGACAGCCATGTCACCCTGGACCGCCTGCTCGATGAGTTGGTGATCACCGGCACCGTCAATGAGGTGACCGACAAAATTCTGGCTTTGCGTGAAAAGGCGGGCCCCTTTGGCGAAATCGTTTACGCGGGCATGGACTTGGTCGACCCCCAGTTGGGACGCCGCTCAATGGAACTGATGGCCAACGAAGTCATGCCTCGTGTCAACCAAGCGCTGGGCCTGGGCTCGGCAATCAACGTGGACGCACCCCTGGAAACTGCCACGGCATGACCCCTCAAGCTTTCAGACAGTTGATGCGCTTGCACCCGGCGGCGGTGAACATCATCGCCACGGGCCAAGCACCTCACCGCACAGGCATGACGGTCTCGGCCTTCATGTCATTGGGCGTGGAGCCGCCCACCGTGGTGTGCGCCATCAACCGCAACGCCTTTACCTACACCCACATGACGGATAACCAGGTGTTCAGTGTCAACACGCTGGCGGTCGAGCACATCGAGCTGGCCAAACTGTTTGCCGGCCAAGTCCCATTGTTTGGCGATGAGCGCTTTGATGCTCAGCAATGGGGGGGATTTGATTCAGGTTCACCTTGCCTGCACGGTGCCGTCATGAGTCTGGAGTGCCGTCTGATTCGGCAGGTGCAAGAGAGCACACATTGCCTCATGGTGGGCGAAGTCATCTCTGGCCGTTACAAGGACGCCGCCTTACCCTTGTTGTACCGCGATGGCCAATGGGTCACCACCAGCGATGACCTGCTGATGGTGCCACTGGAGCGTTGAAGCACCACCCCTGGCTCAAAGCACGCGTCGGGCTTTTTGGCCCCGGCCATCAAGCCGCTTTAAGCGGCAAGCCGATCAGCGCTGACAACTCATCCAGCCCCAAGCCCTCGACCATGTCAATGACCACAAGCCCTTGTGGCGTGCAAGCCAGCGTGGCCAAGTCGGTGTAGACGCGTTTGACACAGCCAATGCCGGTCAAAGGGTAGCTGCAAGCTTGCACCAATTTGCTTTGGCCTTGCTTGGTCAGCAGGTCCATCATGACCCAGGTTTGCTTGGCCCCGATGGCCAAGTCCATGGCACCACCCACGGCCGGAATGGCGTCTGGCTCGCCCGTGTGCCAGTTGGCCAGGTCGCCTGTGGCGCTGACTTGAAACGCCCCCAACACGCAGATGTCCAAATGCCCGCCGCGCATCATGGCAAAGCTGTCGGCATGGTGAAAATACGCGCCTCCAGGCAACAAAGTCACCGGCTGTTTACCTGCGTTGATCAGGTCGTAGTCTTCTTGGCCTTTGACCGGTGCCGGGCCCATGCCCAAGATGCCGTTTTCGCTGTGCAAGAGCACTTCGCGGCTGGCAGGGATGTGGTTGGCCACCAGGGTGGGCTGGCCAATCCCTAAGTTCACCGTGGCGCCCTCGGGGATGTCTTGCGCCACGCGGGCGGCCAATTCGTCTTTGCTGCGTCGGGTGTAGCTCATGCCTTGATGCCTCCGGCCTGCGTGGCCACACGGTCGATCTTGACCACCGCTTGAACAAAAATGCCGGGCGTGACCACGGTCTCGGGGTCCAGCTCGCCCAAAGCCACTTGCTCGTGCACCGTGGCCACGGTTTTGCGCGCCGCCATGGCCATGATGGGGCCAAAGTTGCGCGCCGCCTTGCGGTAGGTCAGGTTGCCCCAGCGGTCGCCGCGCTCGGCTTTGATGAGCGCCAAGTCGGCGTGGATGGGCGTTTCGTACACGTACATGCGGCCATCGATTTCGCGGGTCTCTTTGGGCGAGCCATCGGCATGCTTGGCCAAATCGGTGCCATAACCCGTGGGCGTGAAAAACCCGCCAATGCCCGCGCCAGCCGCCCGGATGCGCTCGGCCAAATTGCCCTGCGGTACCAACTCCAGCTCGAGCTGGCCCGATAGGTACAGACCATCAAAAACATACGAGTCAGCTTGCCGGGGAAAGCTGCAAATGATCTTGCGCACCCGGCCCGCCTTGAGCAAAGCGGCCAAGCCCTGCTCGGCATTGCCCGCGTTGTTGTTCACCAAGGTGAGGTCGCGTGCACCTTGCGCCAGCAAACCTTCAATCAGCTCGTCCGGAATGCCGGCCGTGCCAAAGCCCCCGATCATGACGGTGGCCCCATCGGGGGTGTCGGCCAAGGCCTCGGCGACCGACGAAACGAACTTGTTGATCATGTCTTGTGTGCCTCATTTCAGCCAATCGAGCTTAGCCTTCCTGAGCCGGGATTGAAAGCCAACAAGCGCCTTGTAAGACACCTGCGTGACTAAAGCCTGCGCCAAGCGTGTTCTATGTTGCTGCTGTGGCCAGACCCACAAGTGTCACCCCAGCACCCGCTTGGCGAAGTCAATGTACACCGGTATCCACCGTCATATGCCCTCCGAAACTCAAGCCACTGGCTTCCAGGATTTGGGTCGCTGTCACAAACGTCACTGCACTCACCGAGCCGTAAGCCGCCGCCACAGCCGCTGCATCAAACCGCGCGATCCGATTTTTCAACAAGGCGTAGCCCAGCCTTGGCACCACAAATGCCATGGCCAATGCAAAGCCACCCTTCAAGCCCAGAGCCATCAGCAGCTACAAAGACAAAAATTTGGCAATCGACCGTGATTTTTTGGGGGGTGATCATGGTTTTTGTCGAATGGTTCAGCCCCTTCGCAAACATCGGCCATCGACCTGATGAATACCCTTAAAAAGAGGGGCATTGATGAAATTTAAAATGTCTCAATGAACACTTCTGCCCCAGCAAGCACCGCCACAGGCACCCCTTTGAACGCGCACACAGTCTGCCCTTGCTGCGGTGAGCGTTCAGCACAAGTCATTGCCAACAAGGATGGCAAAACAGGCGGTGCCTTGCTCACCGTGTCTTGCAACGGTTGCGGCTTGGGCCGGATTGACCCTCTGCCCAGCGATCAGGAACTGGCCGACTGGTACGCCACCCAATACCGACAGGCCTACAAATCAGCTGTTCAGCCAGCCTTGCGGCATGTTTTGCGTGCTGGACGCAATGCGCAGTGGCGCTGGCAGTGGTTGTGTCAAAACACGGATGCACGCTGGTCCAACACCGACCTCACATCCCAACGCAGCCTGGACATCGGTTCGAGCAGTGGTGAGTTTGTTTATCTTTTGCAAACACTTGGGTTTATGGCCAAGGGCATCGAGCCGCACGCGGGCTATGCCACCTATGCCCAAAACATGTTGGGCATTCACGTCAACAACAGCACCTTGCAACAAGGCTTGGCCAGCGAAGCCGCGGGTTCATTGGATTTGATTTCGATGTTCCACGTGCTGGAGCATTTGGCCGAACCCGTCGCGGCCTTGCGCACCATGGGTGAAAAACTCAAGCCCGGTGGTTTGTTGTACATCGAAGTGCCCAACGCCACACGCTTGTGCTCGCCGGACTACATGTTTTTCAGGGCACACACGCTTTATTTCACGGGGCCCACCTTGCGCAAATTGTTGGAGACCGCAGGCTTCAAGTTGATGGCTCAAAGCCCTGACAGTTCGGACAACTTGAGTGTGGTGGCGCAATTTGTCGGCGTTGACCGTGCTGAATCAGCCGCCAAGGCAAGCACAGACACGAGCCACAGCTTGGTGAAGGCCCATCAGGCGCGCCGCTGGCTGCCCTATTTGGTTCAGCAATTGCAAGATGGCCAACCGATGCGCAAATGGCGAACCCGCCAAGAGGAAAAGCGCAGTGCAGCCCAATACGCGAACGGCTTGGCGCTGCTGGATGACCTGTACGGCAAAAAAGCCGCCTGAGACTGGACGCATCCTTTCGGATGCAGACCCATCAACCCGGCAAAACCCTCGATCCTTTCAAAAGAACCCAACCTTTAACGTGTCCAGTTGAGGGCCTTCACCCAGCCCACACTTTCAGCACCCGTGTTGTCGCTGTCAGCCCCCACCAGCACCGCACGCACTTTGGGCACGGCGGCCCCTGCAGGCAGCTCATCGGCAAACAACTTCGCAAAGTCGGCCGACACGTCGCGGGTTTCGGTTTGCCATTGGGCCAAGGTTGCCCCCTTGCCTTGCAGCGTGATGAAGCGCACGCGCGGGGTGTAGGGATTGGCACCTTGCAGGCCAGCGGGGTACACGCTGTCCCACACGTAGCACAGCGTGGCAGAGGGCAAGTCTTCACCACTGATGCTGCGGGCAATGTGCAGCAGCGTGCGCTGGGCAAAGGGCACGCGGTCCAGCGGGTGGTCGAACATCACACACACTTTGAGCGCCGCGTCGTCACCGGCTTTGGTCAGGATGTCGGCGACGACTTTGCCGTCCTTGTCAGCGGTCAGCGGCTGGTCCAGACGCCAGCGCCATTGCAGGCGGCCCGGATCGGTTTTGGGCAGGTCGTGCACCCAGGTGCCATAGGACGCGCGGGTACTGACCTTCAGGGCCCGCTCACCTTGCACCTCAGCCAGTTCGAAGCGGGTGGCGGGAATATCGGCCTTGGACTTGGGAAAGCCCACAAAACGCCAATTGCTGACCGGAGTGCCTTCGGGCGGCACCAAAGGCGAGAGGCTTTGCGCAAGGGCGGGTGATGTGGCGCAGGCCATGGCCAACAGCACCGAGGCCGGTTTCCAAGCCGGGGTCATCCGCGTCGCCAATCGTGGTACTTCTTCACCCAGGCGAGCAAGCGTTGCGGCGCGTGTGCCCGCTTCCACTCACCGGCGGCGTACTTGTTGGCTTCCGACATCGTGGGGTAGGTGTGGATGGTGCCCAGGATTTTGTTCAGGCCCAAACCATGTTTCATGGCCAGCACGTATTCGGCCAGCAAGTCTGCCGCGTGTGCGCCCACGATGGTCACGCCCAAAATTTTGTCTTTGCCCGGCACGGTGAGCACCTTCACAAAGCCGTGCGCTTCGCTGTCTGCAATGGCGCGGTCCAGATCGTCGATGCCGTACTTCGTGACTTCAAAGGCAATGTTTTTCTCTTGGGCCTCTTGCTCGTTCAAGCCCACACGCGCCACCTCGGGGTCGATGAAGGTGGCCCAAGGGATGACCGAATAGTCGGCCTTGAACAGCTTCCACTCGCCAAACAAAGCGTTGACGGCGGCGTACCAGGCTTGGTGCGCCGCAGTGTGGGTGAACTGGAACGGACCCGCCACATCGCCCGCAGCGTAGATGTTCGGGTAAATGGTTTGCAGGTACTCGTTGGTGTCCACAGTGCAGTGCGTGGGGATACCCAAGTCTTCCAAGCCATAACCCTGCAAACGCGCCACGCGGCCCACGGCACACAGCAGTTGGTCAAACACAATGCGCTTTTCAGCGCCGTTGTGTTCCACCACCAAGGTCTTTTCGCCGTCAACCAACTCGCAGCGCAGCGCTTGGTGGCCGGTGAGCACTTGCACGCCGTCAGCTTCGAGTGATGCCTTGGCCAATTCACTCACCTCTACGTCTTCGCGCACCATGAGGCGCTCGCCCATTTCCACTTGGGTGACGTGCGAGCCCAGTCGGGCAAAGCTTTGCGCCAACTCGCAACCAATCGACCCGCCGCCCAGCACCACCAGACGTTGGGGCACTTCGTCGAGCAGGGCAAATGCGTCCCACAGCGTGTCGCTGGTCACATAACCCACATCGTCCAAACCGGGCAGTGACGGTATAAAGGGGCGCGCACCAGCGGCGATCACGATGCTGCGGGCAGTGAGTCTCACGACCTTGGGCGTGCCATCCTGCCCGGTGGTGCCGTCGTTCAACGCCACCTCCACCGTCCACGGGTTCACCAATCTGCCGTAACCCTGCAGCACCTCCACACCCAAACCGGTGTACCGCTCGATGCTGTCGTGCGGCTCGATGGCTTTGATCACATCGTGCACGCGCTGCATCACCGCCTTGAAGCTGAAACTTGGGGTCGCATCGCTCAGGCCGTACTTGGAAGCATGGCGCATCTGGTGGGCCAGCTTGGCACTCTTGATCAAGGCCTTGCTCGGCACACAGCCGTAATTCAAGCAGTCGCCGCCCATCTTGTGCGCCTCGATCAGCGTGACCTTGGCTTTGACAGCAGCGGCGATGTAAGCGCTGACCAAACCACCCGCGCCGCCGCCAATCACGATCAGGTTGCGGTCAAAGGACTTGGGGTGCTGATCGGCCCAGCGGGCGTAGACCTTGCGCTTTTGAATCGCGGCCACGATGCGACGCGCGATCAGAGGGAACACACCCAACAACACAAAGCTGCCCAAGAGCGCGGGGCTCAAGATGCCCTGCAGGGATTCGAGTTGCGCCAGCTGCGTGCCCGCATTCACATACACCGCTGTGCCCGCGAGCATGCCCAACTGGCTCACCCAGTAAAAAGTCCATGTCTTCATGCGCGTCAGGCCCATGAGCAGGTTGATCAGGAAAAACGGCACGACCGGGATCAGGCGCAAGGTGAAAAGGTAAAACGCGCCCTCTTTGTCTACGCCAGCGTTGATGTCGGCCAAGCGCTGACCAAAGCGCGCTTCGACCCACTCGCGAAGCAGAAAGCGTGAAGCCAGAAAAGCCAAAGTGGCACCGAGCGTAGAAGCAAACGACACCAGCAGCAAGCCTTGCCACAGGCCAAACACCGCGCCACCCGCCAAAGTGATGATGACCGCGCCCGGAATCGACAAAGCCGTGGCCAGCACGTACACCCCAAAATACACCGCGGCCACCGTGAACGGCTGCTCGGCGTGCAGCTGCGAAAAAATGGCCTGACTGGCTTTGAGTTGTTCAAAGCTGAGGTAACGCCCCAGATCCAGGGCCACAAAAGCACCGAGGGCCAGCACCAACAACAGCCAGACAAGGTTTTGGCGGAAACGCATGGATGGACCCCAGGTACCTTCGGTTGAAAAATGTCGCCCACCAGGGTCAGGTCAAACTTCTTGCACCAGCGGCAAATTCAGCAAGAGGTTTTGCGGCTTGAGCTTGAGCAAGCCCTGCTCGTTCATGGCCAGGCCCAAATAAACCGTTTTGCCGCGCACATCGGCGCGCATGTCATCCGGGTTGGCAAAACGCAGCTTGAACAAGCTGATGAGTTGTTGCTGACGTTTGGCATCCAGCTCGACGCCTTGGTAAAGGTCATTGAGCAAAGCCGTGGCGGTCACGTCCAGCCCCACATGCCAACGCCAGGCGGGATCGTCCACCTTTTGCACCGGCTCGATGCTGACGGCAACCCCCAAAAAGTGCTGCACCCAGCGGGCCAACACCACCGACAAGGCCTTCAGCCCTGAGCGGGCGTTGACCATGCTCAAGATCAATCCGTGCGGCAATTCGTTTTGGAGCTCGTGCGTCATGTCGAGCAAAAACGCATAACGGCCCAAGCCTTCGCGCTGAGCAAAGTAACGATCCGTGTTGTCCGGGTGCAGCACCTTGACGTCCACCGCCTTGAGCGTGGCACCACCTTCCATCAACAAGCGGCCCATCTCACCCAAACCGCCAGTGGCTTTGAGGCTGTCTAGGGTGTCACTGTCGCCCGACAGCACACGGCCACCTTCGATGGTGATGCGTTGGCGGCGAAACAGCAACTCGGCCGCCCGCCAAACCCACGCGTCTTGCACATCGGCCAGCACGTTGCACACAATGGCCTGGACCACCACGTCAATGAAGAGCGGCGGCATTTGGATGTTACCGGATTTTTGCCAAACCATATAGGCCGCTTCGAGCGAACCAGCACTCTCCACCTCGTCTCGAAAACGCAAAAACAGCTCATAGTTTTCGCGCGCATCGTCGTCCTTGAAGGCCTTGAGTTGCGCGGGTGTCACCGCCATCAAAGGCGCGTCCAACAGCGCCTGGTGCAAGCGCTTTTCGGCTTTACAAGACTCCTCCACCAAAGCCAACTCTGGGCGCTCCAACCACAAACGCCAATAGTCGGGCGTGGCGCTCATCCAGCCACGCTCGTTGCGCGTCAGGTGCTGGTGACCACAGGCTGTCCAGAAATTTTGCATGGGGCTTTAAAGGTTGGGGGCCAACAAGCGCTGCAGGTCTTTGACCTGCACGCCACTGCGCTGAGCAAGATCCTGCACCTGGTCGTCGCCCACTTTGCCCACGTTGAAGTACTGCGCATCGGGGTGGGCAATGTAGAAGCCGCTCACACTGGCTGCCGGTGTCATGGCCAAGCTCTCGGTCAGGCCCATGCCGATGTCTTCGCATTGCAGCAGCTCGAACATGGCTTGTTTGGCGCTGTGGTCGGGGCAGGCAGGGTAACCTGGTGCAGGGCGGATGCCTTGGTATTTTTCGGCAATCAGATCGTCGTTGCTCAGCGTCTCGCCAGCGGCGTAGCCCCACAGGTCGGTGCGCACCTTTTTGTGCAGGCACTCGGCCAAGGCTTCAGCCAAACGGTCGGCCAGTGACTTGAGTAGGATGGCGCTGTAGTCGTCGTGCGCGGCTTCAAAGGCCTCGGCGCGCTTGTCGGCGCCGATGCCCGCGGTGACGGCGAACACGCCCACATGGTCTTGACCTGTGGGCGCGACGAAGTCGGCCAAGCAGCGGCTCGGACGCACCACGCCATCAATGGCTTGTTTCTCGGTTTGTTGACGCAAGCCGCGCCAGGTCATGGCCACTTGGCTGCGCGAGGCGTCGGTGTAGAGCGCGATGTCGTCGTCATTCACGCTGTTGGCGGGGTACAAGCCCAGCACAGCATTCGCCGTGACCCAGCGGCCTTCGATGATTTTCTTCAGCATGGCCTGGCCATCGGCATACACCTTGCGCGCCTGCTCGCCCACCACTTCATCGTCGAGGATGGCGGGGAATGGGCCGGCCAAGTCCCAAGTCTGAAAGAACGGGCCCCAGTCGATGTACTGCGCGATTTCGGCCAAGTCGTAGTTCTTGAACACACGGCGGCCAATGAACTTGGGCGCAGCGGGCACGCCTTGTGACCAATCGATCGGCGTCTTGTTGGCGCGGGCCTGCGCCAGCGTCCACATCGGGGTTTGTTTTTTGTTGGCGTGCTGCTCGCGCACCTTGTCGTAGTCTGCGTTCAATTCGGCGATGAATTTGGCCGCTTGCTCAGACAACAAGCCCTGTGCCACACCCACGCTGCGCGAAGCGTCGGGCACGTAGACCACGGGGCCAGAGTAGTGGGGTGCGATCTTGACGGCGGTGTGCACACGGCTGCAGGTCGCGCCGCCAATGAGCAGCGGCATTTGACGTTCGCGGAAGTAGGGGTCTTTTTCCATCTCTGCAGCCACGTACTGCATCTCTTCGAGGCTGGGCGTGATCAGGCCAGACAAGCCAATGATGTCGGCGTTTTCTTCCTTGGCCTTGGCCAATATTTCGTGGCAGGGCACCATCACGCCCATGTTCACCACTTCGAAGTTGTTGCACTGCAAAACCACGGTAACGATGTTCTTGCCGATGTCGTGAACATCGCCCTTGACGGTGGCGATCACGATCTTGCCCTTGGCTTTGACGTCTTCGCCGGCAGCTTCCTTAGCAAGTTTTTCGGCTTCGATGTAGGGCAGCAAATGCGCCACGGCCTGCTTCATCACGCGGGCGCTTTTCACCACTTGCGGCAAGAACATCTTGCCTTGACCGAACAAATCGCCCACCACGTTCATGCCGTCCATGAGCGGGCCTTCGATCACATGCAGCGGGCGACCGCCCTTGGCCAGAATTTCTTGGTAGGCCTCTTCGGTGTCGTCGCTGATGAAGTCGGTGATGCCATGCACCAGCGAGTGACTCAAGCGCTGCGCCACACGCACGGGTGCATCGGGCGTGCCACGCCAGGCCAGCTTGGTGGTCTCGTCTTTGGCTGCGCCTTTGGCACTGTCGGCCACTTCGATCAAACGCTCGCCCGCATCGGGCCTGCGATTCAGCACCACGTCTTCCACGCGTTCGCGCAGCACCGGCTCGAGGTCGTCGTACACACCGACCATGCCCGCGTTGACGATGCCCATGTCCATGCCCGCTTGGATGGCGTGGTACAGGAACACGGTGTGGATGGCTTCGCGCACCGGGTCGTTGCCGCGGAAGCTGAAAGACACGTTGGACACGCCGCCGCTGACCTTGGCGCCGGGCAGATTGGCCTTGATCCAGCGCGTGGCTTCGATGAAGTCCACGGCGTAGTTGTCGTGCTCTTCGATGCCGGTGGCGATGGCAAAAATGTTCGGGTCAAAAATGATGTCTTCGGGCGGGAAGCCCACCTCATCGACCAGCACGCGGTAAGCGCGTTCGCAAATCTCGATCTTGCGTGCGTAGGTGTCGGCTTGGCCTTTTTCGTCAAACGCCATGACCACGGCCGCTGCGCCATAGCGCTTGACCAACTTGGCTTGACGTTTGAACTCGTCCAAGCCCTCTTTCATGCTGATCGAGTTGACGATGCCCTTGCCCTGAATACATCGCAGCCCAGCTTCGATCACCGACCATTTGGACGAGTCCACCATCACCGGCACACGGGCGATGTCGGGCTCTCCGGCCATCAGGTTCAAGAAAAGCACCATGGCCGCCTGGCTGTCGAGCATGGCTTCGTCCATGTTCACGTCGATCACCTGCGCGCCGTTTTCGACCTGCTGACGCGCCACGGCCAAGGCCTGCTCGTACTCGCCGTTCAAGATCATGCGGGCAAAAGCCTTGGAGCCGGTCACGTTGGTGCGCTCACCGACGTTGACAAACAGCGAAGCGGTGCCGATGGAGACAGGCTCCAGACCGGACAGCTTCATGGGGGGAACAGAAACGGTTTCAGACGCGACAACGGACACGGGCTCACCTTAGGCATTCAGGTGAGCGTCGTTGTGCAAAATCATTCAGACATTGAACGGCCCCAAGCCTGACCTGCTGCACCTAGACGGTGGCGGGCTGCAACGCTCCTTGGGGGTTGGCTGGATTTTAACCGGGTGAGGTCTCCATCCCAACCATCAGGTCGTCAAATGGCCAGACCGCCATCAGCATGGTCCAAAGCTTGCTTGTCCCAAAAGCATGCGCACCACCACCATTCCAGACCCCACACCTTCCGAGGCCCATTGGCGCGAGCAAGAACTCTTGCTCATGCGCGAGGTCATGAAATGGGTGGGCCGCAGCCTGGCCTCGGACGAGGTGTTGCGGGAGATGCTGCATTTGATGAGCGAGTTGCTGGGCCTGAACCGGGGGCGCATTGTGCTGCGCGACACACCGGCTGTGGGCGCCACCCAAGGCCCAGCCACCGCTTCGATCCGCCACGCCTATGGCCTGACGGGCATGGAGATGCGCCGGGGGGTGTATGCCGAGGGCGAAGGCATCACGGGGCGGGCGCTGCAAAGCGGTTTGCCCGCGATTGTTCAGGACATTGCCCACGAGCCCTTGTTTTTGTTCCGCTCCGTGGCCGCAGAGCAGTTTCCTGCCGAGACGGTGGCCTACCTGGCCTTGCCCATCACCCTGGGCAATACCACCGTGGGTGTGCTGGGCTGCCACCGCATTCGCAGCCGCCAGCGCCATTTGAACGACGACCTGGCCGTGCTCAAGGTGCTGGCCACCTTGGCAGGGCAAGTGCTGCACATGGAGCAACTGGTCAACGAGCAAACCCGCCATCTGCGGGCCCGCAATGCGGCCTTGTCGCAGGCGCTGAGCACACACGCAGCACGCTATGGGCTGATCGGCAGCTCTCCCGCTTTGTTGCAGGCCTTGTCCGAGCTGGAACGGGTGTCGCAGTCGCAAGCCACCGTGCTCTTGCTGGGCGAATCCGGCACGGGCAAGGAGCTGTTTGCCAGAGCGGTGCACCTGGCCAGCCCGCGCTCGACCCAGCCCTTCATCAAGGTGAACTGCTCAGCGATTCCTGACACGCTGTTCGAGTCAGAGCTGTTTGGCCACGAACGTGGCGCTTTCACCGGGGCGCACCAGGCGCGACCCGGCTGGTTCGAGCAGGCGCATGGCGGCACCATCTTTCTGGATGAAATCGGCGAGCTGCCTTTGCCCCTGCAGTCAAAACTTCTGCGCACCTTGCAAGAGGGCGCGGTGGTTCGGCTGGGCAGCCAGCGCGAAGTCAAGGTGAATGTGCGCCTGGTGGCCGCCACCAACCGCGACTTGGCCACCCAGGTGCAGGTCGGGCTATTTCGGCAAGACCTGTATTACCGCCTGAACGTGATCCCGATCCGGCTGCCGTCACTGGCCGAGCGCCTCGGCGACATCCGCGAACTGGCCCTGCACTTTGTCAACCGGGCCAACCAGACGCACCAGAAAAACGTCTACCTCAGCCCCGAGGCACTGGACACCCTGACGCAGCAGCCCTGGCCCGGCAACATCCGCGAGCTGGGCAATTGCATCGAACGCGTGGTGTTGCTGGCCGATCAAACTTTGCTCACCCCCGGGCAGTTGAAGCCTTTTTTGCCTCAAGCTTCGGCCACGCCAGTCCTCACGAGCACTGTTGCAAAGTCCGCAGTTGCCATGGCAGACGCTCTAGGGCCCACCACGACTCAGCCTCCGGCACCTGAGCGACCTGGCTCGGCGGGGCTGGGCGTGCGGCCTTACGAAAGCGCGCAATCGCACACGGTGCAGGTGTTGCAGCAAGCCCTGGACCAGCATCAGGGCAACCAATCCCGCGCCGCCCAAAGCCTGGGGCTGACTTTGCGCCAGTTTGCCTACCGGCTGCGCAAAGCCGGTTTGCGCTGATCGGACATTGTGTTGACACATTGTCAACACAATGTTCAAGCCCTCGGCCCATGCCAGCCCGGTGCTGCCACCGCTGCACCAAGCTGCAAGCCTCTTGAAAGCCAAAATCCCTTGTCAATGAAGCACTTGCGTGCTTCAAGGCTGCACCAGGGCCGCTGGCACGCAGCCCTGGCACGGCCTTTGCAAAATCAAGGTCACAGGCATCGCTGCATGCCCTGTTTTACAACCCTCAATGCCCAAGGATTTGACATGACCGACGCCGCCACCCTCGACAACCCCACCACCGTCAAAGCCTATTTGCGCCCCATCGACGCCCAGGGCCTGGCCACATTTGCCGCCGGCGGCAAAGCCAACCCAGCGCGGCGCGGCACCAACAAGGTCCACACCGTCATGGAGGGCCAATACCGCTCCTTGTCTTCGGTGGGCGACAAGCACACCGTGGTGGTCGACGAGCCACTGCACCTGTTTGGCGAAGACACCGCACCGGCACCCGGCGAGATCGTGCTCTCGGGTCTGGGCGGCTGCATCGCCGTGGGCGTCACCGCCGTGGCCACCTGGAAACGCGTCAAGCTCAGCAAGCTCGAAGTCTTTCTGGAGGGCGACATTGGCAACCCTGCCGCCTGGGGTGCAGGCGGCGCTTTGGAGATGACGCCACCCCAAATGGGCTTTCAGGCCATCCGCGTGAAGGTGTTGGTGGAAGGTGATGCCCCGCGCGAAGTGCTGGACGAGATCGTGCAACACGCCAACTTTTACTCACCCGTGGCCAACAGCATGCGCAACCCGATCCCCTTTGAGATCTCGATGGCCTGAGGCGTCCACAACGGCAGGTCCGGCTCTGTCGCACCCGCCCGTTGATTCTTGTCTTTAACCCTGCGGCCTGTGCAGGGCTCACCTTCATTCTGGAGCTTTCATGAACCCCGCCGACCTGCCCCCCGAACTTGCCGCCCGGCCCAAGCCGCTCATTGAGGCCGTGCGCGCCATTGCCCAAGGCCCATTGGCCCAGCAGGCACACGCGATCGATCGCGGTGCTTACCCAGAAGCTGTCCTGAAACAGTTGGCGGCGGCAGGCGCAATGGGTGCGCATTTGCCCCAAGCCGACGGCACCCCCGGCGACTTTGGTCTGGCCATTGCGGCCATGGCCGAAGCGTCCAGAGTGTGCGGGGCCACCGGCTTCATGATGTGGTGCCAATCCGTGGCCGGGCTTTACATGCAGGCTTCGGGCAATCCGGCACTGGCTGGCGAACGGCTGGCTCGCCATGTGCGCGGCGAGTCACTGGGCGGCACCGGCCTGTCCAACCCGATGAAAAGCTTCGCGAAAATCGAAGCCTTGCTGCTCAAGGCCACGCCGGTGGAGGGCGGTTACCGCATCAACGGCACTTTGCCCTGGGTCAGCAACCTGGCGGCAGACCACTACTTTGGTGCGATTGCTGCGGTCAGCACGGCAGACGAAAGCGCCAGCCGCGAGATCATGTTCATGCTGCGCTGCGATGCGCCAGGCGTGACGCTCAAAGCCTGCCCGGAATTTTCAGGGATGGAAGGCACTGGCACCTTCAGTGTGCATTGCAAAGACCTGTTTGTCGGCAAAGACGATCTGGTTGCCGACCCGGCCAAGCCCTTCATAGCGCGCATTCGCGGCGGCTTTGTGCTGCTGCAGTGTGGCATGGCGGCCGGCATCATCCAGGGTGCCATCGCCAGCATGTGGGCCGTC
Organism: Limnohabitans sp.; assembly: GCF_040400975.1. Classification (GTDB taxonomy): domain Bacteria; phylum Pseudomonadota; class Gammaproteobacteria; order Burkholderiales; family Burkholderiaceae_C; genus Limnohabitans_A. The sequence goes on from NZ_JBBAPF010000003.1 coordinate 30,249, forward strand.
GAAGGCCAGCTCGGCCATGTCAACCAGTATCTCGAAGACCGGCCTGCCGATCTGCAAGCCGAATTCGATGCGCTGCTTGCCCGCATCATGAAGCTGGCCGAAACCCCGTTCGACGCCTCGACCGACTACTTCATCAACGTGCTGGACGCCCGCAGCCACTGTGCCGAGCTGTCCCTGCGCGCCGCCAACTCGGCCCTCATGCACCAAGGCGCACGCGGCTACCTGATGCAATCGGACGTACAGCGCCGCGTGCGCGAAGCGCAGTTTGTCGCGATCGTCACGCCCGCCATCAAGCACCTGCGCAAGGAAATGGCCCGCCTGAGTGCCCAGGAGATGCCCGCATGAGTGTCACCACCCCAAGCGCCAGCCTCGCACCAGCCGATGGCGCCTGGCAGCTCTACATTTGCCACGCCTGCGGCTACATTTACAACGAGCAAGATGGCGACCCCGACAGCGGCCTGTTGGCGGGCACGCGCTTTGCCGATATCCCCGAAGACTGGGCATGCCCTTTGTGCGGCGTGACCAAGTCGGACTTCGAGCTGTATGTTGCGCCAAACCTGAGCGCCCTTCAAAACAGTTCGGCCAGCATGGCGGGCGCCCACTTGGCTACCCAACGCTCGGCGCCCGGCATCGTGGTGGTGGGGGCGGGCAAAGCGGGCTGGCAACTGGTGCAAAACCTGCGCAGCCAATTGCCCGACACACCGATCACGCTGGTCACTGCTTGCGCTGGCGATGTCTACGACAAACCCCTGCTGTCGGTCGCCATGGCCCGCCAGATCCAACCCCAGGCGCTGGTCAAGGAAACCGGCAGCGAAGCCGCAGCGCGCTGGCAAGTGCGCCTGTTGGCGCACACCCAAGCGCTGCACATCTGCCCCGAAAGCCGCACACTGCGCACCACCCAAGGGCCCCTGCGCTACGCCCATCTGGTGCTGGCTCACGGTGCCGAGGCTGCTTTGCCTGCGCCCTTGCGCGCCGACCTGTGCTGGCGCATCAACCACCTACAGGCCTACCAGCGCTTTCAGGCTGCGCTGGGCCACACGCCCCGGCATGTGGCCATCGTGGGAGCTGGATTGATTGGCAGCGAACTGGCCAATGACCTGGCCCTGGGCGGACACCGCGTGACACTCATCGACACCCAAGCGCGGCCCTTGGCGCGCTGGACAGCTGACCAGGCAGGAGAACCTTTGCTGGCCGCATGGTCTGGTTTGCCCATCCACTTCATGGGCACGGTGCAACTGCAAGATATGCAGCGTCAGGGCGACCAGTACCGGCTGACCACCAGCGATGGACAAACCGTGATGGCCGATCAGGTGGTTGCCGCCACCGGCCTGGTCACGCCCACACGCCTGGCGCGCAGCGCGGACTTGGTTTGGCAAAACGGCATCGCCGTGGATGCACAAACCCTGCAAACCAGCGTGCCGCAGATCTACGCCCTGGGCGACTGCATCAGTGTGAACGGCCAGTCCAGCCGCTTCATTGAACCCATCTTGCGTCAGGCCCAGACGCTGACCGCAGCCCTGGTCTGCGCTGTCCAGCGCCAGGCGGATATGCGCGACAGCACCGTGCAGCCCTGCGTCCAGCCTTACGTTGTGCGCGATGCGGTAGTCCGGGTCAAAACCACTTCACTGCCTTTGTCCTTGCACTGATCGGTCCACAACAAAAAGCCGTGGTGACAGCGTTCACCACGGCTTTGGGATGCCCCGCAGGGCACAGCAGCTCAGTACTGTTTGTAAGGCAGAAACTTGCCCGACAACACCACATTCACCCGGTCACCCTTGGGGTCGGGTTGACGCACGATGTCCATGCTGAAGTCGATGGCGCTCATGATGCCGTCGCCAAACTCTTCGTGGATCAGTTCTTTGATGGTGGTGCCGTAGACGCTCACGATTTCGTACCAGCGGTAGATCAGCGGGTCGGTCGGTACCTGGCTGGGCAAGGAGCCTTTGTAGGGCACCACTTGCAGCCACTTGATCTCGTCGGCGCTCAAGCCAAAGATCTTGCCGATGATTTTGGCTTGCTTGGCGTCAAACGTCATTTGGCCCAGGCACCCGGCGGTGACCCATTCTTTGGACAGGCCGACTTTGTCGGCGACGTCGCTCCACTTGATGCCTTTGGCCACTTTGGTGGAGATGATTTTTTCGGTGACTTCTAAACGGTTCATGAAAGACCTCTTGAGGGGAGTTGAAGATAAATCTGGACAAAAGAAAGAATCAATGGGCTTTGGCGCGGGACACCAAAAAGTCGACGATGTGGTTGCGCATGTCGTAGTAGCCAGGCAGGTGGTGCAGCTGGGCGCGGGTGCGTTCGCGCGGCAACGGGTTGACCACCACTTCGGCCAAGCCGCCGGGCACATAGCTGCCACCCGACTCGTTGCCATTGCTCATGAGCAAGATGCGGTCGGACAACAAAATGGCCTCGTCCACGTCGTGTGTGATCATGAAAACGGTTTGCTGCGTCTGGCGCACGATGGTCATCAGTTCGTCCTGAATGGTCCCGCGCGTGAGCGCATCGAGCGCGCCAAAGGGCTCGTCGAGCAAGAGCATCTTGGGCTGAATGGCAAAGGCACGGGCAATGCCCACGCGCTGCTTCATGCCGCCCGAGAGCTGGCTGGGTTTTTTGTCGATGGCGTGCAACAAGCCGACCATGCCGACGTGCTTTTCCACATGCAGATTGACCTGAGGCGTTTTCCAATCGGGCCACTTTGACCGAACAGCAAACGCGATGTTTTGCCGCACGGTGAGCCAGGGCATGAGCGCATGGCTTTGGAACACCACGCCGCGCTCCAGGCTGGGGCCCGCGATCTCGCGGCCGTCCATGAAGGCATGGCCTTCTGTGGCAGTGTCCAAGCCAGCGAGCACGTTCAAGATGGTGGTCTTGCCGCAGCCCGAATGGCCGATGATGCAGACAAACTCGCCCTTGTCGATGTTGAAGGACACGTCGGAAAACACCGGCTTGTCGCTTTGATAGGCCTTGCCCAGTTTTTCGATCTTGAGGAAAGCGTTCATGGCTTGGGCCTTGGGTTGAGGTGCAAAAATTTCTGCGGGCAAAGGCGCGATCAGCTCGCGGTCGCTGGTGTCACTCCACATAGGTCACCGCCTTTTGCAATTGCGCAAACGCCAGGTCCAGCAGCATGCCCACCAGGCCGATCACCAAGACTGCAAAGATCACGTTCACCAGCGAGAGGTTGTTCCACTCGTTCCATACGAAATAACCCACACCTGTGCCACCGACCAGCATCTCGGCGGCCACAATCACCAGCCAGGCAATGCCCATGCTGATGCGCATGCCGGTGACGATGGTGGGCGCTGCGGCAGGCAAGATGACCCTGAAGGCTTTGCGCAACGGTGTGACTTCCAGCGTACTGGCGACGTTGAGCCATTCACGCTTGACGGAGGCCACGCCAAAGGCGGTGTTGATCAACATGGGCCAGACCGAGCAGATGAAGATGACGAAGATGCCGCTCACATCCGAGTCTTTCAGCGTGTACAGCGCCAGCGGCATCCAAGCCAGCGGGCTGATGGGCTTGAGCACCTGGATGAAGGGGTCAAACGCCTTGCGCATGAGGGGCGACATGCCGATCATGAAGCCCACCGGCAGCGCCACCAGTACGGCCAAGAAAAAGCCCAGCGCTACCCGACCCAAAGAATGCGCCAGCTGGATGCCGATGCCTTTGTCGTTGGGGCCTTTGTCATAAAAAGGATCGGCCAGGTGGCCCAGCATGGCCTTGCCCACTTCCAGAGGTGGCGGAAAGCCGGTGCTTTTGACAGCGCCAGGGTCCTTGCCCATCATCTTCTGGTACTCGATCTCTTCGGCCGTCATGCCTGACTTGGCGGCACCGGCCACGGTTGGCGCGGTGGCCGACAGCTGCCACGCCCCCAGAAACACCAAGAACATGAGCAGCGAGACCATGGCGGCCCGCAAATTGAGGTGCGTGGTTTTCATGGTGCTTCAACCCATCTTGTGAATCGCAAAGGTCTTGAGGTATTCCTCGGGTTTGGCCGAGTCAAACTCTTTGCCCATGATCTTGTGCTTGGGGTAGGGCGTGGTCGCCGCAAAACTCTGACCCAGCTCTTTCATGTGCTTGCGTGCATCGGTGATCAGGAACACCTTTTCGGCGATCTGTTTGTAGTCCACTTGGCCCTTGATGTAGCCCCAGCGCTTCATCTGCGTGAGCATCCACACGGCCATGCTTTGCCAAGGCATGGGGTCAAAGTCAGCGCGGTCGGGCACGTTCACGACCTTGCCCAGGCCGTCGGCAAATTTGCCGGTCAGCACCTGGCTGAGCACGGCTTCAGGCTGGTTCAGGTACTGGGCAGGCGAGATGACTTTGGCGATCAGCTCGCGGTTGCCCGGCTGTCGCGCCATGGCTGCAGCGGTGAGCACGGCACGGTAAAGCGCAGCAAAGGTGTTGGGGTTCTTCTGGATGAACTCGGTGCTGGTGCCAAAAGCGCAGCAAGGGTGACCGTTCCACAAGTCCTTGGTCAGCACATGGATGAAGCCGACTTCGTCGAACACCGCACGTTGATTAAAAGGATCAGGTCCAAGGAAACCGTCGATGTTGCCGGCACGCAAATTGGCCACCATCTCGGCGGGCGGGATCACGCGGATCTGCACATCGGTGTCGGGGTTCAGGCCGCTTTCAGCCAAGTAGTAGCGCAACAGGAAGTTGTGCATCGAGTAGTCAAAGGGCACGCCGAACTTGAAGCCCTTCCAGTTCTTGGGATCGCGGTTGTCCTTGTGGCGCAGGCTCATGGTGATGGCCTGCCCGTTGATATTCTGGATGGTGGCCACGTTCATGGGCGTGGCGTTGGCGCCCAGCCCCATGCTGATGGCCAGGGGCATGGGCGAGAGGAAATGCGAAGCGTCGTATTCCTTGTTGATCATCTTGTCACGCACGAGGGCCCAACCTGCGGTCTTGGTGACTTCAACATTCAGGCCTTGCTTGCTGTAAAAGCCCAAGGGATGCGCCATGATCAGCGGAGTGGCACAGGTGATCGGGATGAAGCCAATCTTCAAATTGGTTTTTTCCAGCGGGCCTTTTTCCTGTGCCATGGCTTGCAGGCTGGCCATGGGCAGCACACTGGCAATGGCGGCCATGGCGGTCTTTTTGCCCACAGCGCGCAAGAACATGCGACGCTCCTCGTCTTGCGGAAACAAGGCCTTGACCAAGGTCGCTTCGATGAACTCCTGGCTGTAAGCCTCGAACCCGGCCGTTTCCGAGCGCGCACGCAACTGGGCGGCAGCGGCATCAGCAGCCACTGCTGCATGGTGGTCGGCAGGCGAATGGTCCCGACCGCAGCTGCACTTGAGCATCAGGGGGCGGTCGGCGTTGTACGGATCAAAGAATTCAGACATGGCAACCTCGCTTTGTTGAAGATGCTCAGGTCTATGCAAGCTGCGGGCCAGAAATCGTTGAATGCGTGCCATCGGTGGGGCACGGCTTCATTTCGTGAGGGGCTTGTCGAAGCCTTGTAGGGCGGCCCCTACAAATGCCACGGCGCAATTGCCTTGTAGTAGGTCGGCGGCTTCAGCCCCGACATGAACCCATGCCTGCTCAACCGCGTCGGAGCTGAAGCTCCGACCTACAAAAAGACGCCAACAGTGGTGCAAGCGCTCACTGGATCGATCAACAAGCCCCGCTCAAGCTTTGCGCATACAAAGCCAGCTCCACATCGTTCTTGGTGCCGGTCTTTTCCAGGATGCGTGCACGGTAAGTGCTCACGGTATTGGGGGCCAGGCTCAGTTGTGCACCAATTTCGCTCACGCTGTAGCCTTGCGTCAACAAAAGATAGACCTGGTGCTCGCGGTGCGAGAGCAACTCAATCCCGCTTTTGGTGCGGCCCTTGCTGACCAGACTGGCCAAGGCCTCGGCGGTGGCTGGCGAAACGTGCATGCCCCCCGCTGCAACGCGGCGCAAAGCAGCGATCAAGTCGTCCGGGTCGGTGCTTTTGTTCAAATAACCCGATGCCCCCAGCTGAATGCAGCGCACCGCGTATTGTTTTTCGGGGTAGGTGCTGAGCATGAGCACGGGCAGCCCTGGCCAGTCGCGCCGCAAGATTTGCAACACATCCAGCCCGTCCATGCCGGGCATGGCAATGTCCAGCAGCACCACGTCCAGCCCTTGCGGGCCTTGCAAGGCTTGCACCGCGTCCAGCACACCGGGGCCCGTGTCGGCCTCAGCCACCACCTGCAGACCCGCGTCATCGGCCAGCACCATCTTCAGTCCCTCGCGCACGATCTTGTGGTCGTCGCCCAGCAGCACGCGCACGGCGGCACTCATGGCGCGCCCTCCCAACTTGGCAAGGGCATGGACAGCCGCATGCGGGTGCCCCGCCCAAGCTGGCTGTCGATGTCGATCGCCCCACCGAAATGGCGCGCCCGCTCACGCATGCCCATGACGCCATACGCCTGCGCCGATTCAAACGCCCGCGCCTCGGCGCCGCAACCGTCGTCTTCGACCGACAGGTGCAGCCAGTCCTCGCGCTCGACGATGTCCACGTCCACCGTCCGGGCCTGCGCGTGTCGGCCCACGTTGCTCAGCATCTCCTGAAAAATACGGAACACCGCCATGGCCATGGGTTCGGGCAACACGCGTTGCTCGTTCACCTCCATGCACCATTTGAGTTCTTGCTCGGCCGACTGTACAAACTCTTGCGCTTGCCACTCCAGCGCACCCCAAAGCCCTTGGTGATCCAAGATGCTGGGGCGCAGGTCGGTGATGATGCGGCCCACATTGACCACCGCGTTTTCGATCAAGCGGCCCATGTTCTGACACTTGCCCCGCATCTTTTCGCGCATGCTTTGCGCCTCAAGGGCTGAGCGCTGCTCTTGTTCGGACAAACGCTTGTCCAGCCAACCCACATCCATCTTCAAGGCCACCAGCAAGCTGCCCAGTTCATCGTGCACCTCGCGGGCAATGCGGGTGCGCTCTTCTTCGCGCACCGCGTCCGACCAAGCCGCCAGCTCGCGCACTTGCTGCAAAGCGGTTTCCAGCGCTTGTGTGCGCTCGGCCACGCGCTGCTCCAACTCGTTTTTGGCTTGGTGCAAAGCAGCTTCCGCCCGCTTGCGCTCGGTGATGTCTGCAAAAGTCACCACAGCGCCACGGACTTGGCCCTGGTCAAACACCGGGTAGCTGGAATAGGCCACCGGAAAGCTGCTGCCGTCTGCGCGCCAAAACACTTCGGTGTCGATGCGGCAAGGCTCGCCCTTGCGAAACGCGTTGTAAATCGGGCAATCGTCCAAGGGGTAATGCGTGCCATCGGCATGGGCGTGGTGCGTCAGCACATGCATGTTCTGCCCCAACACCTGCTGCTGCGTCCAACCCAGCAGACGGGCGCCAGCGGGGTTGATGAAGACGCACAGCCCCTCCAAATCCACCCCAAAAACCCCTTCGCCTGTGGATTCGAGCATCAGGCCCAAAGGGTCGCGCCAAGCGTCGGTGACGGGCATGTGAGCGGGGTTGCTGGGTGTGGCGGTCAAGGCAGGCGTCAATTCAAGGTGCATGGCCATGACAAGCAAGCCGTGTGCCATCTGTGGGTCTTTGGCTTGGCTCAGCCCTGACAGCGATCGCTCAAGGCGCCTGGGGTCTTGTCGCCTAAGGCAACGGGTGCCCTTTTGCCGGCACACGACAATAGCGCTTTATGGCTGTGAATGGATTGTTGATCGGATGCGCATGACCCCCGTACCCATTGCCCTGCTGCAAGGCGCCTCGAACTTCCGCGATGTCGGTGGCTACCGCAATGCCGATGGCCGCCGCGTGCGGCGTGGCCACGTGTTCCGCTCAGACCATCTGGCGGGATTGACGGACGAAGACCTGGTGCGCCTGCAATCGCTGGGCATCGGGCACAGTCTGGATTTTCGAGGAGCGGCCGAGTACACAGCCACGCCCTATGCCATACCGGGTGTGCAGCGCGTGGCGCTGACCATCGAGCCCACCGTGATCGCCCGCATGCAGTCCCTGGTGGCGCAAGGCATCGTGCCCACCACCGAGGAAACCGTGGACCTGATGCGCGAGACCTACCGCGATTTTGTGAACCACAACGCCACCACCTTTGGCCGGTTTTTGAAGCACCTGCTGGAGCAGCCCACACCGCAGGTGTTTCACTGCACCGCAGGCAAGGACCGCACGGGTTTTGCAGCGGCGCTGCTGTTGTCCGCTTTGGGCGTGGACCGCGCCACCATCGAACACGACTACCTGCTCACCAACCAGCTCTACAAACGCGACGCTCGCATGGAAGGCCAAGGCCACCCGCATGTGATGAAGGTGCTGTGGCAGGTGCAGCCCGAGTTTTTGCAGGCGGCTTTTGATGCGGTCGATGCGCAGCACGGCGGCATGCGCGACTACCTGCACGGGGCCGTCGGTCTGAGCCCCCAAGAAACCAAAGCCTTGCAGCAGTTGATGCTGGAAGATGGACACGCCGGAGCCACCGCATGAACGAATCCCAAGCCCGTGAAGAAATATGCCGCGTCGGGCAAAGCCTGTTTGCCCGAGGCTATGTGCACGCCACCGCCGGCAACATCAGCGTGCGGCTGGACGATGGCTTTTTGATCACGCCCACCGACGCCTGCTTGGGTTGGTTGGACCCGGCCCGGTTGGCCAAGCTGGACCTTCAAGGCCAGCAGATCAGCGGTGACAAGGCCAGCAAAACCATGACCTTGCACCGTCAGATTTACGCTGCAGCCTGTCTGCATGCACCCTCCACGCGCTGCGTCATCCACACCCACAGCACGCATGGCGTGGCGCTCAGCCTGAATGCCACCGGACCTGAATTGCTGCCGCCCATCACCCCTTATTTCGTGATGAAGGTCGGTCATGTGCCACTTACCGCCTATCACCACCCCGGCAGCCCTGCGGCGGCGCAAGAAGTGGCCAACCTGATTGCCCATTACGAGGCACAAGGAACGCCGATTCGGGCCGTGATGCTGCCGCGTCTGGGGCCCAATGTGTGGCACGACACGCCTGGGGCGGCCATGGCCACGCTGGAAGAACTGGAAGAAACGGCGCGTTTGATGGTGTTGCAGCCCCAAACCCCCGCGCTGGCTGAACACGAACTGCAAAAATTGCGGGATACCTTCGGGGCGCATTGGTAAACCTGCCCACAAGGCCAGCTCAGGGCGCTTCGTTCTTTTTCAGACTCAAAGCCAAGTCGTAAAGCTGGTTTTTCGATTCGCCCGTGATCTCTGCCGCCAGTTTGACGGCGGTTTTCAAAGGCAGCTCGGCCAACAGCACCTGCAAAACCCGAAGTCCTTCACCCTGTGTTGCCGCCACGGGCGCGTCGTGCAACACCAAGACAAACTCACCGCGCTGACGGTCGGGTTTTTCGGCCAACCAAGCGGGTAAGTCTTGCGCGGCCAAGGTGTCGATTTGCTCGAACTGCTTGGTCAATTCGCGCCCCACGGTGATGCGGCGTTCGCCCAGCACCGACAGGGCTTGGGCCAAGGCTTCGATTCGGTGCGGTGCCTCCAGCAGCACCACCGCGCGGCTTTCTTGCGCCAAAGCTTGCACCGCCTGCTGCCGCTCGGTCGATTTGCTGGACAAAAAGCCCCTGAAGACAAAACCTTCATCCCCTGTCATGCCCGAAGCACTGAGGGCTGCGGTCACGCTGCTGGCACCCGGCAAGGGCAGCACCCGGTATCCCGCTTGCCGCACCGCCGCCACCAAGCGGGCACCGGGATCGCTGATGGCGGGTGTACCCGCATCGCTCACATAGGCCACCCGCTCGCCCTGGGCCAGGCGAAGCAGGACATTTTGCGCGGCCTCGGCTTCGTTGTGCTGGTGCACCGCCAAGAGCTGTGAGCCCGGGCGGTCCAGGCCATAGGCACGCAGCAGCTGCTGGGTGTGACGGGTGTCTTCGCAGGCCACCACATCGACTTTGGCCAACACATGGAGCGCGCGCAGGCTGATGTCAGCCAGGTTGCCAATGGGGGTGGCCACGACATACAGTGTGCTGGCCGGGTGATTTTGCGATCCGGCAGCGTCGTGCGCAGCCTCCAGGGCTTTGGCGAACGAAGCAGACAAGGGAGACGGAGTCAATGCAATTCCTCAAAAAAGACGCGGTGGGACAGACCACCAAAGCCCGAGGCGATGCGGGCGAAGACGAGGCGCTGGCCTATTTGCAGGGGCACGGCTTGCGCTTACTGCAGCGCAATTATCGGACGCCCGGCCGAGGCGGCGGTGAAATCGACCTGATCATGCAGGCAAGCGACGGCACCGTGGTGTTTGTCGAGGTGCGCAAGAGGAGCCGCAATGACCACGGCGGCGCGGCCGCGAGCATTGGCCACGTGAAGCAGCGGCGCATTATTTTGGCGGCCCAGCATTACCTGCTGCGCTGGCGTCGCTTGCCTGCGGTCCGATTTGATGTGGTCGCCATTGAGACGGCAGGCCCGCTGTGGCTCAAGGCGGCTTTTGACGCCAGCTGAAGCACCTCTCTTGGCCGCCAACACACCTACTTGTAATGGGATTTGACCGCTCTCGCGAGAAACGGCCTGGGTCTCGGGGTTATCATCGCCAGCGCATGCTCGACCTTCGAATCCAACAACACTTCATTGACAGCGCAGATTTGCACTACCAGGTGGCCGAAACTTTGGCCAAACCGGTGGATGCGGCCGTGCAAGCGGTTTTGGCATCGGTCACCGGTGGCGGCAAGGTCTTGGTGGGCGGTATGGGATCGTCCAGCGCCTTGGCCCAATACCTGGTGAACCTGTTGGTGGGTGGTTTTGAACGGGACCGTCCAGGTCTGGCCGCTGTGTGCTTGTCTTCTGACGCCCTGATGGCCACCCGCTGGAGCGATGGTCAAGCCTTGGCCAAACAAATCTTGGCGCTGGGCCAGACGGGCGACGTGTTGGTGCTGATCAGCATCGACGGCAGCGAAGCAGCACTGGTCCAAGCCGTGCAAGCGGCCCATGAGCGAGAGATGAGCGTGCTGGCCTTGACCGGTCACCAAGGCGGCGCTTTGGGGCGCCAACTGCGCGAAACCGATGTGCATGTGTGTGTGCCCCATGAGCGGGCGGCACGAATTTGTGAAGTGCAGCACTTGGTGCTGCACTGTCTGTGTGATGGAATCGATACCCAATTGTTGGGCGAACAGGAGCCTCTTTAAATGAAACGCAATCTTCAATCTCTGGTGTTTTCGGGTGCCGTTTTGGCTGTGGCTGTGACGGGCTTGTCAGGCTGTGCACCCTTGCTCTTGGGCGGGGCAGTCGCCACGGGCATCATGGTCACCGACCGCCGCACCTCGGGTGCACAGGTAGAAGATCAGGCGATTGAGATCAAAATTGCCTCCGCCGTGCGCCAAGAGTTGGGCGATCGCGTCCATTTGAACGTGACCAGTTTCAACCGCAAAGTGCTGCTGACCGGCGAGGTCACCACTGCGGCCGAAAAAGAGCGCATCGAAAAAATTGCACAGAGCCAGGAGAACGTGCTGTCGGTGGTCAACGATTTGGCACAGATGCCAGCCAGCTCCTTGACCCAACGCTCCAAAGACACGGTGATGACCAGCAGGGTCAAGGCTGCCTTCATTGATGCCAAAGACCTGCAGGCCAATGCCGTCAAAGTGGTCACCGAGCGCGGCATCGTGTACCTGATGGGCCGTGTCACCAGCCGCGAAGCCAAACGGGCCACCGACATTGTGCGGGGCATGGGTGGGGTGGTGAAAGTGGTGCGGGTGTTTGACGAAATCTCGGAAGAAGAACTCAAGCGTTTGAGCCAGCCCACCACCTCGCGCTGAGGCGCTGAATCCCATCAAAAAAACGACCCTCGGGTCGTTTTTTTGTGCCCAGACCGACAGGATCGGTATGGGTGCCAAAACCGCTCAGCGCAAACGGCGGATCAAGCTGGAGGTGTCCCAGCGGCCGCCACCCATTTTTTGTACATCGGCGTAGAACTGATCGACCAATGCGGTGACGGGCAAACGGGCACCATTGCGCTTGGCTTCGTCCAGCACCAAACCCAGATCTTTGCGCATCCAGTCCACCGCGAAACCAAACTCAAATTTATCGTCGGCCATGGTCTTGCCCCGGTTGTCGAGTTGCCAGCTTTGAGCAGCACCTTTGCCGATCACGTCCAGCACCTGGTGCATGTCCAGACCCGCTTGCTGGCCGAAGGCAATGGCTTCGGACAAGCCTTGCACCAAGCCCGCGATGCAGATCTGGTTGACCATCTTGGCCAACTGACCCGCACCCGAAGCACCGAGCAGGGTGAAGGCCCTCGAAAACGCCATGGCCGCAGGCTTGACTTGGTCAAACGCCGCAGCATCGCCACCGCACATCACGGTGAGCATGCCGTTTTGCGCGCCCGCTTGGCCGCCAGAGACCGGGGCGTCGACAAAGTGCAAGCCCAGCTTTTGGGCCTGGGCATACAGCTCGCGGGCCACTTCGGCAGAGGCGGTGGTGTGGTCCACAAAAATCGCGCCAGGCTTCATGCCGGCAAAAGCACCGTCTGGGCCCAACACCACGCTGCGCAGGTCGGCGTCGTTGCCCACGCAGGCGAACACGATGTCGGCACCCGCAGCGGCTTCGCGCGGAGTTGGCGCTGTGGCGTTGCCAGGGCACTCGGCAGCCCAGGCGGCTGCTTTGGCGGCGCTGCGGTTGTACACGGTGACATGGTGGCCAGCACGGGCCAAATGGCCCGCCATGGGGTAGCCCATCACGCCCAAGCCCAAAAAGGCCACTTTTCGGGCGGGGCTGGCTTCGTAGGTTTTGGCGGCAATCTGGCTCATGGTGGTCTCTTTTGGAAGTGAATAAAACGGCTAATTTAGCAGTGTGTCGGTGTTCTGGCGCGCAACGGGTGCTTTAGGCTGACCGATGGGCGACACGGGGGGTTTGGTACGCTCGAGGCCATGAACACTTCGATTGCCGACAACATCTCACGGGTCCGGGCACAAATGGCTGCCGCTTGCCAATCCAACGGCCGCGACCCGGGCAGTGTGCAGCTGTTGGCCGTGTCCAAGACCTGGAGCGCCGATGCGGTGCGCCAGGCCCATGCGGCAGGGCAAACCGCTTTTGGCGAAAACTACATCCAGGAAGCGGTGGACAAGATCACCACCTTGCGGGATTTGCCACTGGTTTGGCATTGCATCGGCCCGATCCAGAGCAACAAGACGCGCTTGGTGGCCGAGCACTTTGACTGGGTGCACAGCATCGACCGCCTCAAAATCGCCCAGCGCCTGTCCGAACAACGCCCCGAGCACCTGCCGCCTTTGCAGGTGTGCATTCAGGTGAATGTGGACGGGGGCGAGACCAAGTCGGGCGTGAGCCCACCAGACCTGCCCGCGCTGGCGCAGGCCGTGGCCACCTTGCCGCGCTTGCAGTTGCGCGGCCTCATGACCATCCCTGAACCTGCCGAGACCGAGGCGCAGATGCGCACCGTGCACCGCCAGGCCAAAGACCTGTTCGAACAGTTGCGCGCTCAAGGCCTGCCGCTGGACACCTTGTCGATGGGCATGAGCGCCGACATGGCGGCGGCCATTGCCGAAGGCAGCACCCTGGTGCGGGTGGGCACGGCAATTTTTGGCCAACGCTGACCACGCGAGACCGGTTTTCAGGCCCCTTAGCTCATGTGCAAGCGGAACACGCTGCGGCGCTCACCTACCGGCACACCCGCCACATTCAGCAGCACCTGCGCACGCCAGGGTGCCAGTGCTTGGCGCTGCGCATCGTCCAGCCAACCCAACTGGTCCAGCGCCTCCACGGTGGCGGCAAACAGAGCCGCCTTATTGCCGTCCATGATTTTGATGGCCAGGGCCTGACCACGCGAACGGCTGCCCACCACCTGCACGCCGTCCGCGCCCACCTTGGTCACCCAATCGCCACGGCCAGCCCGCATGAAATCGGCATCGTTGCGCCCGGTGCCCGAGACCAGCTCAGGGTGTGCGCTCATGGCTTGGCCCAGCTGTTGCAGGCTCTCGCCATACAAGCTGTCCGACTCAGGCTTCGCCAGCCGGGCATAACTGCGTGCCAAGCGTGACAAAGGCATGGCGTAGTTGGGGGCCGAGCAGCCATCGATGCCCAGTGCCAGTTCCTCTTCCCTCAAACCGGCCAGATGCGCCACGGCCTGACGGATGCTTTGCTGCAAGGGGTGGTCCATCTCGGTGTAGCTGTCGGTGGGCAGTCCGTGTTGGACGCAATAGGCCAGAAAACCGCTGTGCTTGCCGCTGCAGTTGTGGTGCCGCTCGTCGTAGGCCAGGCCTTCGGGCACGGGGCGGTCGAAAAAGGTGAACCGGTAAGGCACATGGCAACCGCAGTGCATCTGCCGCGTGCTGCTGCCACTTTTGCGCAGGATGGAGGTGACCTGCTCAACGTGCATCTCTTCGCCGTTGTGGCTGGCACACATCATGGCCAGCTCCTGCGTTGTAAAACCAAAATGCACCACGCCGCCCGAATGCACCAGCGGCAAGGCTTGCATGGCCTTGAGGGTGGAGCGGGTGAAGCACAGCCAGTGCGGGTTGCCCGCCTGAGCCAGCACGCGACCTTCGGTGTCGGTCACGGCCAGTGCGCCCATGTGCACGCATTCCTGGATACCGTTGCGGGTCAGCTCGATCAGGGGTTCAAAGTTCATGGCGGGGGTTTCAGAAGTTCAAAATGGCCCAGTCTAAATTGTCCCGAACTTGACCCCCTGTCGCACGGGCAGCCCCGCACAATGAATGGATGCAAAACATCCTTTCTCCTTTACAGGCGCAACTGGTTCAATGGTTGGTGGCCCCCGGTGCAGACGTGGCCGCTGGCGACGTGTTGGTGATTCTGGAAGCCATGAAGATGGAACACGAAATCCGCGCCAACCAGGCCGGGCGTGTGGGCGAGCTTTACTTTCAGGCAGGCGAGGCAGTGGCAGAAGGCGAGGTGCTGGGTGTGCTCATGCCCTTGGCCGAGGCTGCCCCCCAGACCGAGGCCTTTGCCGCCAGCTCGGCTACTGCCCCCCTTTCTAAGGACCGCGCTGACCTGAAAAAACTACAGACTCGTCTGGCCTTCACCCACGACGCGGCACGCCCCGAAGCCGTGGCCAAGCGCCACGCCTTGGGGTTGAGAACCGCCCGCGAAAACATTGCCGACCTGTGCGATGCGGGATCATTTGCCGAGTACGGCGCTTTGGCCGTGGCGGCGCAAAGCCGCCGCCGCAGTGCCGACGACCTCATGCGCAACACACCGGCCGACGGCATGGTCACCGGTATTGGCTGCGTGAATGGCCAACGCGTGGTGGTCATGGCCTATGACTTCACGGTGCTGGCGGGCACACAAGGCATGCGCAACCACCAAAAGACCGACCGCATGCTGGGCGTGGCCTTGCAAAACAAGCTGCCCGTGGTGCTGTTCGCCGAAGGCGGCGGCGGCCGCCCTGGAGATGTCGATGTCGCCATCGTCGCGGGCCTGAACCTGGCCACCTTTGCCACGTTTGCCCGCCTCAATGGGCAGGTACCGGTGGTGGGCGTGGTGGCGGGGCGCTGCTTTGCAGGCAATGCCGCTTTGCTGGGCTGCTGTGACGTCATCATCGCCACTGTCGGCAGCAACATCGGCATGGGCGGACCGGCCATGGTCGAAGGTGGGGGCTTGGGCGTGTTCAAGCCCGAGCAGATTGGCCCAAGCGACGTCCAGCACGGCAACGGCGTGATCGACGTTTTGGTCGATGACGAAGCGCAGGCCGTCGCTGCGGCGCGGCAATACCTGTCGTTTTTCCAGGGGCTCACCCAGACCTGGCAAGCGCCTCCAGCCGAGGCCCTGCGCCATGTGGTGCCCGAAAACCGTTTGCGCGTGTACGACACCCGCACGGCCATGCAGGGCATCGCCGACGAGGGCAGTCTGTTGCCTTTGCGCACCGGCTTTGGTTTGGGCATTCACACGGCACTCGCCCGCATTGCGGGTCGACCGGTAGGCGTGCTGGCCAACAACCCGCTGCACCTGGGTGGCGCGATCGACGCCGATGCCGCGGACAAAGCGGCGCGTTTCATGCAACTGTGTAACGCGCATGGGTTGCCCATCGTGAGCTTGGTGGACACGCCCGGCTTCATGGTCGGCCCCGACACCGAAGCCACGGCGCAGGTGCGCCACGTCTCGCGCATGTTTGTGGCGGCCGCGCACCTGCGGGTGCCACTGCTCAGCGTGGTGCTGCGCAAGGGCTATGGCCTGGGCGCGATGGCCATGACCGGCGGCGGCTTTCACGAGACCTTGAGCATGGTGGCCTGGCCCACCGGCGAGTTTGGCGGCATGGGCCTTGAAGGCGCGGTGCGCTTGGGTTACCGCAAAGAACTGGAAGCCTTGCCCGAAGGCCCCGAGCGGGAAGCCTTGTTTGAGCAGTTGCTGGCGCAGCAATACGACAACGGCAGCGCCATGAACATGGCGGCCACGCTGGAGATTGATGCGGTGATCGATCCGGCCAGCACCCGCGACTGGCTGGTGGCGGGCTTGGCGGCGGGGCGGGTGCGACCTGCTGATGGCGCGTTGGCGATTGACACCTGGTGAAGGGGCTCTGCCCCGCCACACTCAGAGGTCTTGCAGAGCCACACTGATCTGTTGCTGAAACAGGTTCTCGTCAGCCAAGGCTTTGGCATTGAGCAGCGCAAGTTTGACAAGGAACAACTGGGCCTTGTCTGCGCCTGCTTGGTCAATGGCGGTGGCCAGTGCGTCGTAGACGGTTTCAAGCCCGCCGATGGTGAGTTGCTGGTCGCTCATGGTGTTCCTTATTGCGGTAGCGCGGTGACAAGCGCGGCTTGCAGACGCGTGGCGTCGAGCGTCAGCCAACGCGCACAAACGTGCTGGTCGGGGCGCAGCAAATACGCGCCACCATGGGCCGGAACGCCGTAGCGCGCACGCAGGTGACCGTCGACGTCAGGCAAGTGTTTGTCTGCTCCCGCCACAAGCTGGGCCGCACCGACCGCGATCACTTTCAAGGGCATGCCTTTGGCGCGCGCAGCGCCAATCACCTCTTGCAGTGCTTCTGGCAGGTCGTTGGCGGTGAAATACAGCAGGTCAAAACCACCCCCCAGGTGGTCGAGCAAGAAGTCTCCCTCGCCAACGCTGGCACCCAAGCGCACGTTTTGCGGCGGCGCGCCGTGCGCCGGGCCATTATTGAACAGGGCGTTGTCGTCGTCCCTGCAGTTGAGCATGGAGTGGGTGTATTCATGGGGCCGCGAAGTGCGCCAGTGGTAGAGCGGTCGCACGAACTCTTGCGTGAGGGAAAGCGACAGCACCGCGTCGCGCAACAACCGAAAGCCGGGGCTGGGCGGGGCCATGAAACGGGTGCTTTTGCCCGCCTCGGTGATGATCTCGCGCGCCGCGCCCACCCGCTCGGTACTGTGATTGGCCAGCAGCTGTGGGCCCGCCAGTCCTTTGACCACAAAGGCCAAGTGCCAGCCCAGCGACTGCGCATCTTGAAAAGCCGTATTGGCCCCGCGCACACCAAAGATGGGCAGCAGGTGCGCCGCGTCACCGGTGAAGATCACGCTGCCGTGCACAAAGTCAGGCAGCGTGAGTGTGCGGGCCGAATAGACCGATGACCAGTCCATCTCCCACTTCAGACCCGCGTGGCCGATCATGGCCAGTTGTGCGTCGATGCGGGCCTTGAGCGATTCGGGGCGCAGCGCCTCTTCGGGTGTTTCTCCCGGAGGCAATTGGTAATCCACACGCCAAATGCCATGAGGCTCGCGGTGCATCAAGATGGTGTTGCCGGGGTTCCACTCAGGGTCAAAAAAAGCCAGGCGCTCGGTGGGGAAAGGCAAGTCGATCTTGATGTCAGCGATCACGAAAAAACCTTCGTAAGACGCGCCTTCCATCTGCAGGTTCATGGCACTGCGCAGACCTGAGCGTCCCCCGTCAGCGGCCACCACCCAGTCGCTCTCCAGCGCATAGGGCCCTTCAGGCGTGTCGACTTCCAGCACGGCGTAGCCGTCCTTCTGGTCGATGCCATCCAGCTTGTTACCCCAGCGAAAATCGATCAGCGGGTTGGCTTTGCAGGCGTCGTGCAGGTACTCCTCCATGAACTGCTGTTGCACGTTGATGATCGGAAAAAACCGGTCATCCGGGTCGTGCGGCGCTTCCATGCGAAACACGCGCTGGCCCCGGTAAAACGAGTTGCCAAAACGCCAGGGCAGACCGCCTGCCGTCATGCGGTCGGCCACGCCCACTTGTTGCAGGATTTCCATCGAGCGGCGCGTGAAGCAGATCGCGCGGCTACCCTGCGAAAACTGCAGTTCAGACGACAGCACCACGCTGGGCACGCCATGGCGCGCCAGCTCCAGCGCCGTGACCATGCCGGCAGGCCCTGCGCCAACGATCACGACTTTTTTTCGGTCTTGCGAAGGGTGTACAGAGGCCAGCCAAGGTTTAAAAACCTCGTACTGGTAATAGATCGAGGGCCGGGCTTCGCGGGTAGGGGTATGCATGGTGTGATGTCCTTGAATGGGCTTTAGCGGGGCCGCTTGTTTAATTTGCGGGCTGCACGGACGTCCATGGCATCGGCAGGGCAAGGGGCCGTAACAACGCCCGGTCTGGCATGGGCAATCAAGCGGTCAAAGAGGGTGCTCAAAGCGCTTTGGTCCTGGTCCGTCAGGCAGCCAAAAATCTCTTGGTTGCGTTGGTGGATCATGGCCATGGCGCGCCCAAAGACTTCCCGTCCGGCGGGCGTCAGCGTCAGCACCACGCCGCGGCCATCACCGGGGTGGTCAGCTTTGAGCACCAGCCCTTGATCGACCAGCGCTTGGGCGGCGCGGCTGGCTTGGCCTTTGTTCAGGTTGGCCTTGTCGGCCAGCTCTTTCACCGACAAGGGCTCAAACGTGCCAATGGTTGTCAGGCACCGCCCGTCGCTCATGGACAAGCCCGTACGCTCCGGATAGACCGACTGGCTGTCCATGTCAGTCAGCTTGTGCAGCTGGTGCAAGCGGTAAGTCAGCGTGCGGTCGAGTGGCACGACAGATTTGCCCACCTTTAGCGATGTGGGTGAGGGTGATGTGGTCATGAGTCAAACGGGATTTGACTGAATTGTAGGTAAAACTGGTTGCGCTCGCAACCAAATAAACATAAAAAAGCCTGAGGCTTGCTCAGGCTTTTGGGGGTGGTGGGGCTCAGAACCGTGGCAAATCCGGGTGCTGAATCGCCCCTGCCCGCACCAGCATGCGGCCGTATTCGGCGCAGCGGTTGAGCGTCGGAATCACCTTGCCGGGGTTGAGCAGCCCTTGCGGGTCAAAAGCCCGTTTGACGGCGAACATCTGCTCGTTTTCTTCTGGACTGAATTGCACGCACATGCTGTTGACCTTCTCGATGCCCACACCGTGTTCGCCTGTGACGGTGCCACCCATGGCCACACTGGTTTCCAGGATGTCGGCACCGAACAGCTCGCAGCGGCGCAGCTGGTCGGGGTCGTTCGCATCGAACAGGATCAGCGGGTGCAAGTTGCCGTCGCCCGCATGGAACACGTTCAGGCAGCGCAGGGCGTACTTTTCCTCCATCTCCGAGATGGCTTGCAGGATGTCGGCCAGGCGCTTGCGCGGGATGGTCGAGTCCATGCACATGTAGTCGGGGCTAATGCGGCCCGATGCCGGGAAGGCATTTTTGCGGCCGCTCCAGAATTTGAGGCGCTGGGCTTCGTCTCGGCTCACCGTGATGGCGGTCGCGCCGCAGCCGCGCAGCACCTCGCTCATGCGGCCAATTTCTTCTTCCACCTCTTCAGGGGTGCCGTCGCTCTCGCACAGCAAAATCGCCGCGGCACTCAGGTCGTAGCCCGCATGCACAAAATCTTCCACAGCAATGGTCATGGGACCGTCCATCATTTCCAGACCCGCAGGGATGATGCCCGCCGCAATCACGGCGGCGACCGCGTCACCGGCTTTGCGCACATCGTCAAAGCTGGCCATGATGCAGCGCGCCAGCTGCGGCTTGGGCACCAACTTGACGGTGACTTCGGTGGTCACGGCCAGCATGCCTTCGCTGCCCACCAGCACGGCCAACAGGTCGTAACCCGAGGTGTCGAGCGCGTCGCTGCCAAATTCGATGGGTTCACCCTCGATGGTGAAGCCTTTGACCTTGAGCACGTTGTGCACCGTCAGGCCGTATTTGAGACAGTGCACCCCGCCTGAGTTTTCGGCCACGTTGCCGCCAATCGTGCAGGCGATCTGGCTGGACGGATCGGGCGCGTAATACAGACCGTAGGGCGCAGCCGCCTCACTGATGGCCAAGTTGCGCACGCCGCATTGCACGACCGCCGTGCGGCTGACCGGATCGACGGTTTTGATCTGGTTAAAACGCGCCATCGACAGCGTGACGCCCATGCGGTGCGGCATGGCGCCGCCCGACAGGCCCGTGCCCGCGCCTCGCGCCACCACCGGCACCGCCAAGGCGTGGCAGACTTTGAGCACAGCTTGCACCTGCGCTTCGGTCTCGGGCAAGGCCACCACCAAGGGCCGCTCGCGGTAGGCGGTCAGGCCGTCGCACTCGTAAGGCGTGGTGTCTTCGGGCGTGAAGAGGATGGCGTCGGCTGGCAGCACGCGGCCCAAGGCTTGGACCACAGCGCGTTGGCGCTCGGCACGTTCGGTGGCGGTCAGTTGCTGTGTTTCGGCAGGGGTGTTGGCGCTCATGGCATTCAAAACCTTCAAGTTAGGCCTTAACTGTAAGCGCAAGCCCAAGCCGTGGGGCTGAAGAATCTTTGACAGGCTTGTGAAATCAAGCCAAGGCTTTTTTGAGCCAGTCGGCAAAGGTGGCGCATTCCCAGCGCTCCATGGTGCCGGTACGCCAGCACAGGTAATGGGCGTGCGGGCTGGGCACGCTGCGTTCAAACAGGCGCACCAATTGGCCGCTCTCGAGCCAAGGTGCACCGAGTTTGGTGCGGATCAGGCCCACGCCCAAGCCTTGGGCGGCAGCGTCGCACATGAGGCCTATGTCGTTGAAAGACGAGCCATCGGTGGGCTCGGGCCAATCCAGGTCATGCGCCGCAAACCAAGTGCGCCAAGGCTCCAAGGGGCTGCGAAGCAGTGCCACCCCTTGCAGATCTTCGGCGCTGGCAAAGGGGCCGTTCTCGCGCAACCAAGCGGGCGATGCCAAGGGGGTCACATCGTCCTTGGCCAGGCACACATGCTCCACGTCTGAATAACGGCCAGTGCCAAAGCGCACGGTCAAGTCGGCGTCCTCGGCCACCACGTCCAGCAGAGGAATGCTCACTTGCAAAGTGATGTCGATTTCGGGGTAGGCGTCCAAAAAGTGCTTGAGCCTGGGCATCAAGACCGAGCGCGCAAAAGTGGGCGTGACCGCCAAGCGCAGTTTGCGACGGCCAGGGGTGTTGCTGGCGCTGGGAAAGCGCTGCAAGGACACCAAGCCCTCGCGCACATGAGCCAGGTATTCGTTGCCTTCGGTGGTCAGCGAAAAATCAGCCCGCCCAAACAGTTTGGTGCCAATGATTTGCTCCAACTGCTTGACCCGGTGGCTCACGGCGCTGGGCGTCACGCACAGCTCTTCGGCCGCCTGCGTCACGCTGCGCAAGCGCGCCAAGGCCTCAAAGGTCAAGAGACACTGGATGGGCGGGATGCGGGAGTTGGCTGACATGGTGGATCAGTTGGGAGCAGCGCTGAAGATCTGTCCCGCAAAGAGGTTCATTTAAAAATCACCGTCTTATGGCCGTTGATCAGCACGCGGTGTTCGCTGTGCCACTTGACAGCGCGGGCCAGCACTTGGCTTTCGGTGTCGCGGCCTTGGGCCGTCAGGTCATCGACTGTCTTGCTGTGGTCCACGCGGGCCACGTCTTGCTCGATGATCGGGCCTTCGTCCAGATCGGCGGTCACATAGTGTGCAGTCGCACCAATCAGTTTCACGCCCCGGTCGTGCGCCTGGTAGTAGGGCTTAGCCCCCTTGAAGCTGGGCAAAAAGCTGTGGTGGATGTTGATGGCACGACCAGCCAGCTTGCGGCACAGGTCGTCAGAGAGGATCTGCATGTAGCGAGCCAACACGACCAGTTCGGCCCCTTCGGCCTGAATGATCTCGTACTGCTTGGTTTCAGCTTGTGCCTTGTTGTCCTTGGTCACCGGGATGTGGTGAAACGGCACGTTGTAACTGGCCGCCAGTTGGTAGAACTCGCGGTGGTTGCTGACGATGGCGCGAATATCCAAAGGCAGCAAACCGCTCTTCCAGCGAAACAGCAGGTCGTTCAGGCAGTGGCCCTCCTTGCTGACCATGATGACGGTGCGCATGGGCTGGGACGTGGCGTGCAGGTCCCATTGCATGTCAAATTTCTGTGCAAACGCAGCCCATTGAATGTTCAAAGTCTCGCCATCCAGCTGATCACACGCAAACTGAACCCGCATGAAAAACAAACCCGTGTCGTGGTCGTTGTATTGCGCCGCTTCTTCAATATTGCCCCCACGCTCCAGCAAAAAGCCCGACACCGCATGCACGATGCCGGTGCGGTCGGGGCAGGAAAGGGTCAGGATGTAGGTGGTGGTCATGGAGAAAAAGCAGAAAAACAAGGTCTGCAGCCTGCGCACCAAGCATCTCGCGCTGGGTTGTAGTTCACATGTCTATTGTAAAGACCCCTTTTTTTGCCACAGACAAGCTGTCACAGCCGTGCGTGTGCAAGTGAATTTGCCCATTAAACTGATTGTGTTCACCGATACAAAGGAGCAAGAACCGTGGCCCACACCGACTTCAACATGGACAACCAATGGTTGCCCTTCACGCCTAACCGCGCATTCAAGCAAGACCCCCGGGTGTTCGTGGGCGCAGAAGGCATGCACTTCACCACCCACGACGGCAAAAAAGTCATCGATGGCATCTCCAGCCTCTGGTGTGTGGGCGCAGGCCACAACCGCCGCCCGATCAACGAAGCCATCAAAAACCAACTGGACACGCTGGACTACGCCACGGCTTTTCAGGCCAGCAATGACAAGGCCTTCAAGGCCGCGCAGATGATTGCCGAGATGGCACCTGGCGACCTGAACAAGGTGCTATTTTGCAACTCCGGTTCTGAAGCCGCCGACACGGCCCTGAAAGTGGCGCTGGCCTACCACCGCGCCCGGGGCGAAGGCCACCGCAATGTGTTCATTGGCCGCGAAAAGGCTTACCACGGCGTCAACTTCGGCGGCATGAGCGTGGGTGGCCTGCCGGCCAACCGCAAGGTGTATGGCTCACAGCTGCTGCCGCGTGTGGACCACATGCGCTTCATCCACGACCCGGTGAACCACGCTTACATCCACCACGAAGAACCCGTGTGGGCCGAAGACCCGCTGCTGGAGCTGGAAAACCGCATCCTGGTGCTGCACGACCCGAGCAACGTGGCGGCGGTGATCGTCGAGCCCATTTCGGGCAGCGCGGGTTGGTACCTCCCGCCCAAAGGCTATGTCAAGCGCCTGCGCGAAATTTGCGACAAGCACGGCATCTTGCTGATTTTTGACGAGGTCATCACCGGCTTTGGCCGCCTGGGCGTGAACTTTGGCGCTGATTTTTATGGCGTGGTGCCCGACATGCTGAACTTTGCCAAGGCGGTGACCAATGGTGTGATTCCGCTGGGTGGCGTGATCTGCCGCGATTTCATCTACGACGCGATGATGAACGCCAACTCGCCGCAGCATGCGATCGAGTTCTTCCACGGCTACACCTATTCGGGCCATCCGGTCGCTTGCGCCGCCGCCATTGCCACGCTCGATTTGATGAAGGAAGAAAACCTGTTTGCCCGTGCAGGTCTAAAGGGCCGCGTGCTGGGCGACGCCATGCACAGTGCACTCAAAGGCTTACCCAATGTGATCGGCATCCGCACGCTGGGCTTGGCCGGGGCGGTGGAGCTGGCCAGCATCCCGGGCACACCCGGTAAGCGGGCTTACGACATCTTCATGGACTGCTTCCACCACGGAGTTTGGGTGCGCCCGGCGGGCGAGAACATCGTCATTTGCCCACCCTACATCGTGGAAGACGCCCACATTGACCAGATCGTGCAGACGGTGGCCGACAGCATCCGTCGGCATGCCTAAGCTGAAGCTTGCCGGTCAAAGCAGCCGAACTGCACTCACCTTGCTGGCGGCTCTGGCAGCCGCCGAGTTGTGCGTTTGGCTAGGAACGCCCATTCCCTGGATGCTGGGGCCCCTGATGGTGACGGCATTGGCCTCGATGGCGGGCGCCCCCACACACAGCGCCAACCTCTTGAGAAACAGCGGTCAGTGGGTGATTGGTTCGGCACTGGGGTTGTATTTCACGCCCCAGGTCAGTGCCTTGGTGCTGGCCCAATGGTGGGCCATTGCCTTGGCCGTGGTTTGGGCGCTGGCATTGGGAGGCTTGTTTGGCCTTTGGCTGCAACGCAGGCACGGGGCCGAATTGGCCCATTTGTCGCCCCGAGCTTTGCTGGCCACCACGTATTTTTCTGGCGCCATCGGCGGGGCTTCCGAAATGACCTTGTTGGCCGAACGCTATGGCGCCCGCACCGACTTGGTGGCCGCAGCGCACAGCATGCGCTTGGTGCTGGTGGTCATCGCTGTGCCCTTTGGCATGCAGTGGGCACAACACCAATGGGGCTTGACGGTCGATGCCTCCTTGTTGCCCGGGCCTCGCGAAGCGCAATGGCCGGGCTTGCTTTGGTTGGGCCTGGCCACTGCGGCAGGCAGTGTCTTGATGACCCTGCTGGGCCGCACCAACCCGTGGTTCATGGGCTCTTTGTTGGTGGCCATGGCTTTGACCTTGGCGGGCTGGGAAGGCTCGGCTGTTCCCACGGTGCTGACAAACGCCGCCCAACTGGTGATCGGCGTGAGCCTGGGCATCCGGTTCAGGCGCGAGTTCATCCAAACGGCGCCCCTTTGGCTGGGTTCGGTGGCCTGGGGGTCTTTGTGGATGATGGGGGCCTCGGTGTTGTTTGGCTTGGCGCTGGCCTGGGGCACGGGATTGCACCCGGCCACCCTCATCTTGGGAACGGCGCCTGGCGGCATCACCGAAATGGCCATCACGGCCAAAGTGCTGCAGCTGGGCGTGCCCGTCGTTACGGCATTTCAGGTTTGCCGCTTGGTGGCCGTGCTGATCTTGGTTGGGCCGATTTTCAAGTGGGTCGGCAGAGACAAAAAGGCCACCTAAAAAACGCCCCCACAGGTGCTGGCGGCTGATGGTCAGCGTTGGGCAGACTGGCGACGAGGACTGACCACGTCAGTGCACCACCACCGGCTGCTGGGCCAAGCCGGTGTAACCCTCGAGCGTGTCTTCGACTTCTTCTTGCGTGGGGGTCTGCTGCTGCCAAGCTTGGATCTGTTGCTGGAACATTTCTGCCCAAGACCCATCCAGATAAACCTCTTTGCCAGAACGCTTGTCCACGATTTCAAAACCATGTCGTTCCAGCACAGGCTGACTGCTGTTGGGGGCCGCCTCGCTGGGTGCATTGGCCAAGACGTGCATGACAGCAAAAGTATCGGATTCGTACAACAGGTTCATGCGCTCATTCTCCCTTATCTTGTCGTTTGCACATGGGACTGTTTGCAACGACTTCAAGAGGCTGTGGTTTTTACGCTGGGCCGAGGATCAAGGCAGGTCGGGCAAGCCCGCTCGGCCCGTCAACAGCAAGTCAATGAAGCTGCCGCTGACTTGGGTGATGCGGATGCGAACAGGCAACCATTCATGCTTGGCAGCGACCCAGAACTCCACTTTGGCGTCAAAACGGTTGCGCGGCTGGCAAACCCACTTGGTCGCCTGCAGGTTTTGCCCATCCACCTGCAGCGTCTCTTCTTGTTCCAAGGTCAAAAGCCATGGCAAAGCGTCGCGCACCGTAGCGGTTTGCACCTGCAAGCGCGCACCGGGCTGCAAACGTCCTCCCTCTTGCGCCATGAGGGCCGCCATCTGTGGGTACAGGCTGATCTGATCTTGTGCGCCGGGCTGCAATGGGACAGAGGGTGCGTTGCTGCTGAACACGATGCGGTTTTGTTCTCCATCGAAATGCGTGGCCCTTTCGCTGCGCCAGCTGTCAGAAAATCGAACCGGCGCCAGACCTTGTGCGGTGATCAAGCCCTGACTTCGCCATACCCTGGTTCCCAACAAAAATGCCCGCACCGACAAACCCATGGCGTAGGCACCCGCATTGCGCTGCCAACGCAACTCGCCTGTGGCTTGGTAGGGAATGCCCTTTTCTTGGCCGCTGAGCCGGTAATTCAGCAGGGCTGATGTCGGCAGTGCAGCCAAACCCAATTGCGGCAAAGCCATGTTGACCTCGGCCAAGCCTGTGGGTGTTGCCGGCAAAGCAGCGGGCTTGTCTGCTGATGCCAGGGTCGCACTGTGCACATCGTTCGTCGCTGCCAACTTGGCCTCTGCTGCGGCTTGTGTCCTGTCCGCCTGATCGCTCTCGCCCAATAATGTCGGGGGGCTTGAGGGCTCTGTCATGGGTTCAGTCGCCACGCGGGCATCGTCTGGCTCTGGTGGAGGTGCTGCCGCAGACGCTGGCCTTGGTGTTGGTACCGAAGGCTCGGTGGCCAAGCGCGTTTGGCGCTCTTGCTTAGCCTTTGGCTGTTGCACAGTGGCTGGTGGTGATGGCGCGGGTGGCAACCACCGGGTTTGCACCGGGCCCACCCGCAAGGACTGAGGCCCTTGAATTTGCCAAAGCCTTGCGCCCACCATCGCCATCCCCACCGCCAGATGCAGGCCCAAAACCACCAAAATCCAAGACCACAAAGCCCCTGGAGCCGGGCCACTGACCGGGCGAGGAGGCTGTGCAGGTGTGGCAGCAAGCATGGACATGTCAAGCGCGGTTTTGGCGACGTGACAGGCTTGGGCCCACTTCAGACCGAAGTCCAGCCCAGATCGGATGAGAGCTGCGCCGCGAATCCCCTCAACGCTTGCGCCACAGGACCCGCCCAATCGGTGTCCAAGGTGGCGGTCGAGCCCAGCGACACCACGCCCATAGCCAAATGTCCATCCGCATCAAAAACGGGGGCACAAAAGCCCGAAATACCGGGCAGCAAAACATTGACCACGCGGCCCAAACCCTGGGCACGGGTTTCGGTGTTCATCGCCTGCACTTGCGCTGCTGTCGAGGGCAAATCGCTGCGCCCGAGCTTACGGGCCAGGGCCAGCTCCGCCTCGATCATGGGCTGGGCCTTGTCGGCCGCGCCGCCGTGGCCCATGAACGCTGCAAAACACCGACCCGTGGCCGAAGACAACAAAGGCATCACATCGCCCAGGCGCAAGCTGACGGGCATGGCCAAAGGGGCTTCTTGCCAGTGCACCAAGGTCGGTCCCCGGTTGCCCCATACCGCCAGAGCCAGGGTGTGGCCGGTCTGGTCCATCAATGTGGGCAAGCGCTCACGCGCCAGTTTGACCGCGTCCAGTCTGGACAGCGTGGCCAGGCCCAAGCGCAAAGTGGCGGGACCGAGTTCGTAGCGGGTGTTGGCATCCTGCACCACCAAACTCAGGCGCTGAAAGCTCACCAAGTAACGGTGGGCCTTGGCCGCGCTCATGCCCGCCGCACTGGCCAGGTCGCGCAACATCAAAGGTCCAGATGCCTGGGCCAACACATCCAGCAGGGCAAAACCCACCTCTACCGACTGGATGCCTGCGCGTTCTTTGTCCCCTTCCGGGCTCATTTCGGTGGTGCTGGAATAGGCCATATGCTCTAGAATCAGGTTTCGTTTAGTTAAACGAGTTTAACAATGCGTAATTTACGCAGCATTGAATGCGTCATTCCTCGTGTGGTTCAGCCCTGATGCACACGGCATAGAACCACGGTAAAAACAGGCACACATCATGAAATTGGCGACCTACAAAGACGGCTCACGCGACGGACAACTGGTGGTGGTTTCGCGTGACCTGAGCACTGCACATTATGCGACCGGCATCGCCAGCAAGTTGCAACAGGTGCTGGACGACTGGAACTTTCTGGCCCCCCAACTCGAAGACCTGTACAGCACACTCAACCAAGGCAAAGCACGGCACGCCTTCCCATTTGACCCAGAGCGCTGCATGGCACCCCTGCCCCGCGCCTACCAGTGGGCCGATGGTTCAGCCTACATCAACCATGTGGAACTGGTCCGTGCGGCGCGCAACTCCGAATTGCCCAGCAGCTTTTACACCGACCCGCTCATGTACCAAGGCGGCAGCGATGACTTCATTGGCCCCTGCGACCCGGTGGTCTGTGCCAGCGAAGCCTTTGGCATCGACTTCGAGGCCGAAATCGCTGTCATCACCGGCGATGTGCCCATGCAGACCAGCGCCGACGATGCCATCGAAGGCGTGCGTCTGGTCATGCTGGCCAACGACGTCAGCCTGCGCAACCTGATCCCCAACGAACTGGCCAAGGGCTTTGGCTTCTTCCAAAGCAAACCCGCCACCGCCTTCAGCCCCGTGGCCGTGACGCCCGACGAGCTGGGCGATGCCTGGCAAGGCGGGCGCGTGCACCTGACGCTGCAGTCCACCTGGAACGGGCGCAAGGTGGGCATGTGCGAAGCCGGCCCCGAGATGACCTTCCACTTCGGCCAGTTGATCGCTCATGTCTGCAAGACCCGCAATGTGCGAGCCGGCTCCATCGTGGGCAGTGGCACCGTGAGCAACAAGAGTGTCGACGTCAACGGCAAGCCTGAATGGCCCAAGGGCTACAGCTGCATCGCTGAAAAGCGCGCCATCGAAACCATCCTGGACGGCAAGACCTCGACCGAGTTCATGAAGTACGGCGACACGATCCGCATCGAGATGAAGGGCCAAAACGGGGAGAGCTTGTTTGGCGCGATTGAGCAGGAAATCGTGCCGCTGAAGCGCTGAAACCGGCACGCCCTTGCCTCTGTGGGGGGCGAGCCCCCGGTTCGAAGGGCGTGCACACGCGCTGAAAACCCGCAGGCCAGGCGGGGCGGGGGCTGAATCGGTGGCTGGCATGACGATCTCCGTGTGCATGAAGGCGCGCACAAATATTAATTCGCATCTGGCTGTCGGGACGCGTGGGCCAACACCAGGCCAAGTTGCAGATTGACCCGGACCTCAATGACATTCAGTCGACTGATGCGGTCAAATTTGGCTGCTATGGATGGGCCAGCTATACTTGTATAGCAAACATTGAAAGGGAAGAAGCCATGCTCGCCATACGCCTGCCCGAAAACATCGAAACCCGCTTGGCTCAACTGGCCCAAGAGACCGGGTTGACCAAGACCGCGCTGGTGCGCGAAGCCATACTCGAGCACATCGACGACCTCGAAGACTATTTCCTCGCCGAGGCCCGCGCCCGAAAGAACCGCAACACCATTTCGCTGGAAGACGTGGAGCGCGAGCTTGGCCTGGCAAATTGAGTTTGACCCGGATGCTCTTAAGGACCTGCGCAAACTCGACAAGCCCATCCAGATCCGGCTGGTGGGTTTTTTGCGCACACGCGTCAGCAGTTTGACCAACCCACGCGACATCGGTGAGGCCCTCTCGGGTCAGCGCCTGGGCAGTTATTGGAAGTACCGAGTCGGCGACTGGCGCATCATCTGCGACATCCAGGATCAGAAAATTCTGGTGCGCGTGCTGCGGGTCGGCAATCGGCGTGAGGTCTACCGATAGGGTCTCAAGCGCAAAAGGTCAAGCCGCCCAACTTGCGACCCCGACCAAAACCATTTCGCTGCTACTGCCCCAGCACTTGCTCGACAGCATCAAGGTGGCGGCCAATGCCCCGTAAAAGTGCGCGAGCAGGTTAAAAATGGCTCTGCGAATGGTCGACCACTGCTTTTTTCGCCAAGTAAACAAATTGCATATCAACGCGCCAAAAATCAGCAAGCTATTTACTTTGCACAGATGGAGTTGCGGCTAGATCTCTTGGAGCTTTGGCGGATGCAGGAACAGGAGATGGATGGGGAGGTTATCGCTATAAAAATTGTCCTGCCGACAGGTTCGCAAGAAGAATGCGCACGCTATCTCGCAAGCAAGGGAATTAACAAGTCATTTGTTTATCCAGATTGAGTTATGAGGCGGTCAAGCCCATCCGCCCCGTAAAACAATCCAAAGATTACGCCCCCAGCTTCTTCATCAACAACGCATTCACCTGCGCCGGATTGGCCTTGCCCTTACTGGCCTTCATGATGGGGCCAACCAAACCGTTCAGGGCCTTAGCGTTGCCGGTCTTGAACTCTTCGACGTTCTTGGGGTTGGCGGCCAACACCTCGTCTATGATCTTTTCCAGCTCGCCGGTGTCGTTCATCTGCTTGAGGCCTTTGGCTTCGATGAGGGCGTCGACATCGCCTTCGCTACCGGAGGGGCCTTCTTTGTTCCACAGACCTTCAAACACCTGACGCGCCGCGTTGTTGCTGATGGTGTTATCGCTGATACGACCGATCAAGGCAGCGAGTTGCGCGGCGCTGACCGGGACTTGCTCGATGCCGAGTTCGCTTGCATTCAAGCGGCGTGAGACTTCGCCCATGATCCAGTTGCTGGCCAGTTTGGCTTGGCCGCAGGCTTTGGCCGTGGCTTCAAAGTAGGCTGCGACCGCTTTGCTTTGGGTCAGCTGCGTGGCGTCGTATTCGGGCAGCGCGTAGTCTTTGACGAAGCGCTCGGCCATCACGCGGGGCAGCTCGGCCATCTCGCTTTTCACGCGATCGACCCAGTCTCGGCCGATCACCAGCGGGGGCAGGTCGGGGTCCGGGAAGTAGCGGTAGTCGGCAGCATCTTCTTTGGTGCGCATGGCGCGGGTCTCGCCTGTTTCGGGGTCGAACAGCACGGTGGCTTGCTGGATGGCACGGCCGTCTTCGATTTCTTCGATCTGCCAGCGCACTTCGTAGTCGATGGCTTGCTGCATGAACTTGAAGCTGTTCAGGTTTTTGATCTCGCGGCGCGTGCCCAAGGGCTGACCCGGTTTGCGCACCGACACGTTGGCGTCGCACCGGAAACTGCCTTCTTGCATGTTGCCGTCGCAAATGCCGATCCAGGTCACTATCTTGTGCAGCTCTTTGGCGTAAGCCACGGCTTCTTCGCTGCTGCTCATGTCGGGTTGCGTCACGATCTCCAGCAGGGGTGTGCCGGCGCGATTCAAGTCGATACCAGACTGACCAATGAAGTCTTCGTGCAGCGATTTGCCCGCGTCTTCTTCGAGGTGGGCGCGCTCCAGGCGCACGGTTTTGCGCACCGTTTCTTTGCCCACTTCCAAGAAGAAAGACACCTCGCCGCCTTGCACCACCGGGATCTCGAACTGGCTGATTTGGTAGCCCTTGGGCAGGTCGGGGTAGAAATAGTTTTTGCGCGCAAAGATGCTGCGCTCGGCAATGTGGGCGTTGATGGCCAAACCGAACTCGATGGCGCGTTCGACCGCGCCGATGTTCATCACGGGCAGCGTGCCGGGCAGGGCCATGTCCACCGCACATGCTTGGGTGTTGGCTTCGGCACCGAAGGCGGTGGGCGCACGGCTGAAGATCTTGCTGTTTGTCGAGAGTTGGGCGTGTGTTTCAAAGCCGATGACGACTTCGTAGCCTTGGACGAGTTTGCTCATGTCAGATGCCCTCCGGCTTGCGAAGGTGGAAGTCGGTCACTTGTTGCAGGCGGTGTGCGGCGCTCAGCAACTGGGCTTCCTTGAAGTAGTTGCCGATCAGCTGCAGGCCCACGGGCATATTGCCCGCGCCAAAGCCTGCGGGCACGCTCATGCCGGGCAGGCCCGCCAGCGATGCGGGCAGGGTGAAGATGTCGGCCAGGTAGTCGGCCACCGGATCGCCCGCGTTCTCGCCAAACTTCCAGGCCACAGACGGGGCCACGGGGCCAGCAATCACGTCGCATGCTTTGAACGCGTTTTGGAAGTCGTCGGCGATCATGCGGCGGATTTTTTGCGCTTGCAGGTAGTAGGCGTCGTAATAACCATGCGAGAGCACATAAGCGCCCGTCATGATGCGGCGCTTGACCTCGTTGCCAAAGCCTTCGGCGCGGGTCTTTTTGTACATGTCCACCAGGTCGCTGTAGTCCTTGGCGCGGTGGCCGAACTTCACACCGTCAAAGCGGCTGAGATTAGAGCTGGCTTCGGCTGGGGCAATGATGTAGTAAACGGGAATGGACAACTCGGTGCGCGGCAAGCTGATGGGCACCAGCTTGGCACCCAGCTTTTCATACTCACGCAAAGCCCCGTCTACTGCGGCGCGCACATCGGCGGCCAGGCCTTCGCCAAAAAACTCTTTGGGAATGCCAATGCGCAGGCCTTTAAGCGAGTTGTTCAGCGATGCAGAAAAGTCTTCTGTGGGCATGTCCAGCGACGTCGAGTCGCGGTCCAAATCTGCGCCGCACATGGCGCTGAGCAAGAGCGCGCAGTCTTCGGCGCTGCGGGCCATGGGGCCGGCTTGGTCTAGGCTGGAGGCATAGGCGATCATGCCGTAACGCGATGCGCGGCCATAAGTGGGCTTGATGCCGGTGATGCCGCAAAAGCTGGCGGGCTGGCGAATCGAGCCACCTGTGTCAGTGCCGGTCGCGGCAGGCGTCAAGCCTGCGGCTACAGCGGCGGCGCTGCCGCCCGAAGACCCGCCGGGCACGCGGGCCGTGTCCCAAGGGTTTTGCACCGGGCCATAGGCCGAGTTTTCGTTGGCCGAGCCCATGGCGAATTCGTCGCAGTTGAGCTTGCCCAGCGTGACCATGCCGGCCGTGCGCAGGCGCTGCACCACGGTGGCGTCAAAAGGCGAGCGGTAGCCGCTGAGGATTTTGGAGCCTGCGGTGGTGGCGAAATCGCGCGTAACGAACACGTCTTTGTGCGCCACTGGCACGCCTTCCAGCGGACCTGCAGTGCCGTTGGCACGCTTGGCATCCGAAGCTTGGGCCTGGGCCAGCGTCACTTCGCTGTCGATGTCCAAGAAGGCATTGTGCGGGTTGCCGCCCATGCGGGCCAGAAAGCGTGTGGCGACTTCAACAGCGCTGACCTCTTTGGCCTGCAACAAGGTGGCCAGCGCTTTCACGCTCAGGTTATGCAGTTCACTCATGGCTTACTCGATGACTTTGGGAACCAAAAACAAACCGCGCTCGACGGCGGGGGCGCTTTGCTGGTTCAGGTCGCGTTGGTTGGGTTCGCTGGCCACGTCGGGACGCAGGCGCAATGTGATGTCCTGAATGGCGGCCACGGGATGGGCCATTGGCTCGATGCCGGTGGTGTCCACGGCTTGCATGGCTTCAACGATGCTGAAAAAGCCGTTGATTTGCGTGAGCATGCGCTCACTTTCTTCAGGTTGCAGTTCCAACCGGGCAAGGTTGGCAATCCGGGCAATATCCTGCGAGGTCAGGGACATGGTGTGCAAACAGTTGTAAGTGGCCGTGTTTTCCGGCGCTGGCAAGGCTCTGTCAGCCCTGTTTTGCCGGGGGATCGGGTATTATCCTGTGTTTGGTGCCGCTCGCCCTGCTGTCCTAGAGCCCGCCCTGACAACACCCCTGATTGACCGCCACACTCAACCCCTCAAGCCGCCATTTGGCAAGGGTTAGTGCGTGCAAGGACCCTTGAATGTTTTCCTCTTTCCGCCGTTATTTCTCCAGCGACCTGGCCATTGACCTGGGCACTGCCAACACCCTGATTTTTGTGCGCGACAAGGGCATCGTGCTCGACGAGCCTTCGGTGGTGGCCATTCGCCACGAAGGGGGCCCTCAGGGCAAAAAAACCCTGCAAGCCGTGGGCCACGAAGCCAAGGCCATGCTGGGCAAAGTGCCCGGCAACATCGAAGCCATTCGCCCCATGAAAGACGGCGTGATCGCCGACTTCACCGTGACCGAGCAGATGCTCAAGCAGTTCATCCGCATGGTGCACCCCCGCAGCACCTTCCGCCCCAGTCCCCGCATCATCATTTGCGTGCCTTGCGGCTCCACCCAAGTTGAACGCCGAGCCATTCGCGAGTCGGCCCTGGGTGCAGGCGCCTCCGAGGTGTACCTGATCGAAGAACCGATGGCCGCGGCCATCGGTGCGGGTCTGCCCGTATCGGAGGCCTCCGGCTCCATGGTGGTGGACATTGGCGGTGGTACGACCGAGGTCGGCGTCATCTCTCTGGGCGGCATGGTCTACAAGGGCAGTGTGCGCGTAGGCGGTGACAAATTTGACGAAGCCATCATCAACTACATCCGCCGCAACTACGGCATGCTGATCGGTGAGCCCACCGCCGAAGCCATCAAAAAGAACATTGGCTCGGCCTTTCCGGGCAGCGAAGTCAAAGAGATGGAAGTCAATGGCCGCAATCTGTCCGAAGGCGTGCCGCGCAGCTTCACCATCAGCTCCAACGAAATCCTCGAAGCCCTGACCGACCCGCTCAACCAAATCGTCTCGGCCGTCAAAACCGCACTCGAGCACACCCCACCCGAGTTGGGCGCTGACATCGCCGACCGCGGCATGATGCTGACGGGTGGTGGCGCATTGCTGCGCGACTTGGACCGCCTGCTGGCCGAAGAAACCGGATTGCCTGTGCTGGTGGCCGAAGACCCGCTGACTTGCGTGGCGCGTGGTTGCGGCATGGCGCTGGAGCGCATGGACCAGCTGGGCAGCATCTTCACCAGCGAATAAAGACGGGTTCGTCCACCCCGCATCCGGAGCACTCACCGCATGGCCCTGGATACTTACGAGCGCAGCGCTCCGCCGATTTTTCGGCAGGGCCTGTCCACAACCACCAAGCTCATTTTGCTCAGTCTGCTGTCGCTGATGTTGATGGCCGCAGACCATCGACTGCAAATTTCACAACCCTTGCGGGCGGGCGTGGCCATGGCTTTGTCGCCCTTGCAGTGGCTCTCGCTGCAACCTGCCCGTTTGTGGGATTTGACGGGGAATTACCTCGGCGGTGTGGAATCTGCACGCGATGCCGCTTTGTCCTACGAAGCCCGAACCATTGCCCAAGCACAACGGCTTCAGCAAGTCGAACAATTGAGTCTGGAAAACGCCAACCTGCGACAACTGCTCGAACTGCGCTCCAGCGTGGCGGGGCCGACCAAAGCCGTCGAAATTTTGTACGACACGGCCGACCCTTACACACGCCGTGTGGTGGTGAACCGTGGCGACTTCGCCGGCATCCAAGCAGGGTCAGCCGTGATCGATGCCCAAGGGGTGGTGGGCCAAGTCACCCGGGTGTACCCACTGGTCAGCGAAGTCACCTTGCTCACCGACCGGCAGCAAAGCATTCCTGTCATCAATGCACGCACCGGCGCTCGGCACGTTGCCAGCGGCAACCCCATGGGCGTGGGCGGCGCCTTGGAGCTGAAATTTGTGCCCTCGGGCACCGACATGCAAAAGGGCGATCTGCTGACCACCAGCGGCATCGACGGCATTTACCCACCGGGCTTGCATGTCGGTCGCATCTCGCAAATCGACCGCCGGGTCGATGCCTCTTTTGCCACCGTGCATGCCGAACCTACGGCCATTGAGCGCGGTCGTCATTTGTTGGTGTTGTTGCCGGTCAAAGACTGGCCAGCCAAACCTGTGGCCGACAAAACACCAAGCACGCCGAACAAAAACAAAACCGCCAGCAAACCGCCGCAAGCTGCCAAGACTGAAGGGGGCACGCCATGATCATGCCGGCTGGACGTCCACTGCTGTTGCCCGCCAACCCCCGGTTCATTGGTTTGACCCTGGCGCTCGCACTGCTGATGAACATGCTGCTGGGCTTGTGGGGCCAAGACTGGGTGCCTGATGTGCTGGCGATCGCTTTGGTGTTTTGGACCGTCCACCAACCCCGCAAAGTCGGGCTGGTGCTGGCCTTTGTCATGGGCTTGATGGTGGACGTGCACGAATCGGCCTTGCTGGGTCAAAACGCCTTGTCTTATGTGGTGCTGTGCGGCTTGGCCACCGCCACACAGCGGCGCATGCTGTGGTTTCCGCTGGGCGAACAAGCGCTGCAAATTCTGCCTCTGTTCATTGCGGCCTCGGTGGTCGAGTGGCTGACCCGCTTGTTGGTGCACGACGCTTGGCCCAGCTGGTCGATGCTGCTGGCGCCTTTGTTGCAGGCGGGTCTTTGGCCCTTGATTGGCGCCCTGCTGCTGGCGCCGCAACGCCGAGCATTTGAGCGCGATGACATTCGGCCGCTTTGAGCATGTCACTGCACCTGCCTTCTCTTGCCGAATTGCGCGACACCCGCGCCGAAATTGACCGCTTTCAAACCCGCGTCGTCATCATCCAATGGGTGGTTTTGTTGTGTTTTGGCTTGCTGGCCTCGCGGCTGATTTACCTGCAGATCATTCGGCACGATGACCTGATGACTCAGGCCGAAAGCAACCGCACGGCCATCTTGCCCACGGTGCCGCCACGCGGCAACATTCTGGACCGCAATGGCGTCGTGCTGGCCAACAACTACTCGGCCTACACCTTGGAAATCACCCCCTCCAAAGTGAAGGATCTGGAGGCCACCATCGACGCGCTGGCCGAACTGGTGGACATCCAGACCAAAGACCGCCGTCGCTTCAAGCGTTTGCGTGAAGAGTCCAAAAGCTTTGATTCCCTGCCCATTCGGAACCGACTCACCGACGAGGAAGTGGCCCGTTTCAGTGCACAGAGTTACAGATTTCCAGGGGTAGAAATCAAAGCCCGGCTGTTCAGGCAATACCCCTATGGCGAGCTGGCCAGCCACGTCATTGGCTACATCGGCCGCATCAACCAGCGCGACAAAGAGATGCTGGAAGAAAACGACGACATCGCCAATTACCGGGGCACCGAATACATCGGCAAACTGGGCATTGAGCAGCGCTACGAGCGTGAACTGCATGGCATCACGGGCGTCAACCAAGTCGAAACGTCTGCCGGTGGCCGGGCCATTCGCAGCCTGTCGAACCGCCCCGCCACGCCGGGTCAAAACGTGGTCTTGTCGATCGACATCCAGCTGCAAAAGATGACAGAAGACCTGTTCGGCAATCGCCGGGGTGCCTTGGTCGCGCTGGACCCCCAAACCGGCGAAGTGCTGGCCTTTGTAAGCAAACCCACCTTTGACCCAAACTGGTTCGTCGACGGCATTGATGTCGAAAACTGGCAAATGCTCAATGGCTCGATCGACAAGCCCTTGCTCAACCGCGCCCTGCGCGGCACCTACCCACCAGGTTCCACCTACAAGCCCTTCATGGCCCTGGCCGCTTTGACGACCGGCAAACGCACGGCCAGCGCCATCACCCAGGATTCAGGTTCATGGACTTATGGCGGCCACACCTTTCGCAGCCACGGTGACCATGGCTTGGGCGCCGTGGACATGGTGCGCTCCATCGTGTCGTCGAGCAATGTGTACTACTACTCACTGGCCAATGACATGGGGGTAGACGCCATCCATGACTTCATGAAGCCCTTGTGGTTTGGCCAACACACGGGCATCGACTTGCCCGGCGAAGTGCGCGGCATCCTGCCCAGCACCGAATGGAAGCGCAACTACTTCAAAAAGCCAGAGCAAAAGAAATGGTTTGGCGGCGAAACCATCTCGCTGGGCATTGGCCAAGGCTACAACACCTTCACCATGCTGCAACTGGCCTCGGCCACAGCCACCTTGGCCAATCGGGGAATGCAGTTCCAACCGCGCGTGGTCACCGCCACACAAGACGCGCTGACCCATGCACAAGCCCAAGTGGGCGCGCAAGCAGCACGGGATCTGGGCTACAAACCCGAACACCTGGATGTGGTGCACAAAGGCTTGGTGGGCGTGGTCACCTCGGGCACCTCGGCCCGCGTATTTGCTGGCGCGGGTTACACCAGCGCCGGCAAAACCGGCACGGCGCAGGCGGTGACGATCGGGCAAAAAGAGAAATACGATGCAGCCAAATTGTCAGAGTACCAACGTGACCATTCCTTGTACATGGCCTACGCACCGGCAGAATCGCCGACGATTGCGGTGGCCGTGGTGGTCGAAAACGCTGGCTTTGGTGCCGCAGCAGCAGCACCCATTGCACGGCGCGTGTTTGACTACTGGGTACTGGGTCAATACCCCAGCGAAGAAGACATCGCAGCCACGCAAAGAGGCCAATCGTCCAGCCCCATTGGCAAGCCTCGCGCCAAGAAGGATGTGCCCTTGCTGAACCCCAAAGCTTTGGGGACGACTGATATGCGCGAAGTCACCCAGCGTTGAGCCGAAACAAGCTCAAGTGTTGTAAACCGTGTCCAAGCTGGCGAAGCCTTTGACTTCGATCGGGTTGCCAAACGGGTCCATGAAAAACATGGTCCATTGCTCGCCCGGCTGACCCGCAAAACGCAAATGCGGCGGCACCACAAAGGCCCTGTTGGCCGCTTGCAAGCGATCGGCCAGATTTTGCCAATCGTCCCTTTGCAAAACCAGACCAAAGTGCGGCATGGGTACCAGATGCTCGCCCACGTGGCCCGTCAAAGTGGTCTTGAAGGGCTCACCCAAATGCAAAGAAATTTGGTGTGAAAAAAAGTCAAAGTCCACCCAAGTGGATGTGGAGCGCCCCTCTTGGCAACCCAGAACGCCGCCATAAAAGCGCCGGGCTTCATCCAAGTCGGTGACATGAAATGCGAAATGAAAAAGGCTGTTCATATCGCCGAGCATAGCAGCGCCACACCCCCGAAGCCATGGGTGAAAACCGCGATCGGCCAACCCACAAACGGCAGGGCCGTCCGCCAAGATGGTCAGCGACCTTGTTCCTTACGGGTCTGACAGACGATGCAGCGTTTGGCGGTCGGGTAGGCGTTCAGACGTGCGGGCGGAATAGTCAGGCCGCAGTCGCTGCACTGACCATAGGTGCCCACATCCAGGCGTTCCATTGCGGCTTCGATGTCTCCCAATTCGGCGGTTTCGTGTTCGTTGATGGCGAACTCGGTTTGCCGCTCGGTCCGAATCTGGGCGCGCGACTGAAAGCTGTTGTCAAAGTGGTCGGCGGCCATGTCGGCGCGCGAGACCAAGCCGCCGCGCTGCTCGGCGATGCGCTGCAGCAACTGCGTGCGCTCTTGCAAAAGGCGCTCGCGGTAAAGGAAGAGGCTTGGGGTGCTGGATGAAGTCATGGCTTCATCCTAGGCGCTTGGGGTGACGCGGTGTTGATGTGGGTCAACCCCCGCTGCCGCATGGCATTGGCCATGGGCAGGGGTTGACGGGCCTTAAGTGCTCAAGCGCACAGACTCAGCTTTTGGCTTTCATGCGTGACATCATCAATTCCATATTGGCTTTGCGGTCCGCGTTGACCGTCTGCATGTGGGGGCGCTCGCCCATCATCTTGAGGTAATCGCGCACAGGCAGTTCGGCCAAAAAGTCTTTGCCGTAAATCAACTTGGTGGCGCCAGACACCAAGGGCAGGTGCGTCACGGCGGCGCAGTCGGCCAAGCTCAGGCTGTCGCCCGCGATGAAGGGCGAGAACTTGGCCAACTTGGCAAAAGCAGCCACGCTCTTTTCGAGCTGCGCAGCGGTTTTCTCTTTGACCGAGTCGCTCACCTTGGCGCCAAAAAAGGCTTCGGGGTACAAATTTCGCGCGACCAACTCCAGGTGCAGGTCCAAAAACAGCGCCAATTCGCGCACTTTGGCGGCGGCAAACGGGTCGGCAGGGATCAAGGGGTTTTGCGGGTACTTGTGCTCGATGTATTCCATCATCACGGCCGACTCGCACAGGGCGCCCTCTGGCGTCTTGAGGTAGGGCACTTTGCCCAAGGGGCTGGCTTGCGCATCTGTCGCACCCACCCAGGCCAACTCCTCTACAAAGGGCACGCCTTTTTCGAGCAAGGCCAATTTGACTTTGTTGTGGTAATTGCTGGCCGCAAAGCCGCAGAGTGTGAGCATGAGGGTCTCCAGTGGCGTGACAAAAGCTCAAGATTAGCCCATGGCCCGGGGCCAAAGAGTCACCAAGATGCCTGTCAGGTCCATCCTGTGCTTTTAAGGTGGCGGCCACTGGGCA
Source organism: Limnohabitans sp. (assembly GCF_040400975.1). Taxonomy (GTDB): domain Bacteria; phylum Pseudomonadota; class Gammaproteobacteria; order Burkholderiales; family Burkholderiaceae_C; genus Limnohabitans_A. The sequence continues at coordinate 69,924 of NZ_JBBAPF010000003.1, forward strand.
TGGACCATCGGTGCCATAATTCGCGCCATGTTCAGCCTGCAATCCCTGCGCAATGCCCACCGCCTCACCCGCTTCGTGCTGGTATGGTTTGCATTGTTTGTCGGGGCGGCTGTGGCATCACCACTGGTCAAGCCAGAACCCGTGCACATGGTTTGCAGCGCCATGGGCGGCGTGAAACTGGTGCCGGTGGATGCTGCGGGTGCCGATGTGGACCGCGCAGCAGCACACACCGCGCTCGACTGCCCCGCCTGCTTGCCCCTGATCGCGCCCCCTGCGGCCGACGTGCTGGCACAGTTGCCAACGGGCCATTTGTCCCATGTTTTGCAAGCCCTGCCGGCGGCGCGGCTGGCCAGTTTGCTGGGTCAACCCTGGCAAGCCCGCGCACCCCCCATCTTTTCCGCCTGAAACACCGCCCCCTGAAACGCTGGGGGGCTGAGTCGGTTTCGGCGTCCACCTGTGCCTGTGCACCCTGCGCCATGGGGTGTCCCTTGCGCACTGTCTGTGTCTCTTCATCTGTTCGATAACCACCAGGAGTGATCCATGTTCCGTCCCGCTTTGTCTGTGTCTGCCCTTTTTCTGGCCATGACCGTGTCCCTGTCGGCCCAAGCCCAAGTCACTGTCAAAGACGCTTGGGTGCGTGCCACTGTGGCGCAGCAAAAAGCCACGGGCGCTTTCATGCAGCTGCAGTCGGCGCAAGACGCCAAACTGATCTCGGCCCAGTCGCCTGTGGCAGGTGTGGTGGAGGTGCACGAGATGGCCATGGACGGCGGCGTCATGAAAATGCGTGCAGTGCCCAGCCTGGCCTTGCCCGCAGGCAAAGCAGTCGAGCTCAAGCCCGGTGGTTACCACGTCATGCTGATGGACCTCAAAGGTCAGGTCAAAGACGGTGACACTGTGCCCGTGACCTTGGTGGTTGAAGGCAAGGATGGCAAGCGCCAGTCGGTGGAATTGAAAGTGCCCGCCCGCACCGCCGCTGCCCCGGCCATGAAGCATGGCGAAGGCCACAAGCACAAGCACTGATCACCCATTCACTGCTTGATTCCCTTTTGATCAGCCCATGACCTGGACTTCTGCCCAACTGCATCGCCTGGCCCGTCTTGTGCTGGCTTGGTATGTGCTGTTTGTGAGCGTGTCGGTTTTGGCCTCAACGCTGCAGCCCAAAACCATGGAGGTTGTGTGCTCCAGCATGGGCGTCATGAAGTTGGTGGTGCAAGGCGAGGGCGAAGGCCCGCTGGTGAGCAGCGGCATGGATTGCCCGATGTGCGCCCACGCCAGCCCTGCGCTGCCGCCGCCCACGTTGGCAGCTTTGGCCCATGTGCCCGATGCACGGGCTTACATCATGCAGCGATTGCCCGAGGCATTGCTGCTGGCCCGGACTGCGCCGCCACTGCCCTCGCGCGGGCCGCCTATTTTCAATTGATCCATTTCACAACGTGTTGAACACCGCTTGGTGTTCGGTACGTGTCAATGCCTTTGGCCTGAACGGCTGATGGGGTCCGATCGATTGAAAACTTGTCATGAAAAATTCCCTTGCACTTTCTCCTTTGTCTTTGGCCGTGTTCAGCCTGTTGGCCAACTTGAGCGCAACAGCTCTGGCACAAACGCCGACCGCTCTGGACACCATCGTGGTATCCAGCTCCCGCTCTGAAACCAAACTGTCTGAAACTCCCGTGTCCATTGGCTCGGTCACCCGGGCTGAATGGGATGCCGACAAACCCAAAACCATGGGCGAGATCATCAACCGCATCCCCGGTGTCTTCTGGAACGATCTGGGCAACGAACAACACAGCATGGGCATTCGTCAACCCATCAGTACCCAGTCGGTTTACCAGTACCTGGAAGACGGGATTCCGATTCGACCCTTGGGCGTGTTCAACCACAACGCCCTGAACGCCATCAACACCAACGGCGCCAGTGGCGTCGAAGTGGTCAAGGGCGCTGCCTCTTCTCTCTATGGCAGCAATGCGGTCGGTGGCGCGGTCAACTTTTTGACCCAGCGTTCATCTCGCACCCCAACGGGCTACATGGGCATTCGCCATGACAGCACCGATGGTTTCACGCGCATCGATTCGGGTGCCAGCAACACCTGGGGCGATCTGGGTCTGCGGTTTTCGCATTACAGCTCGCAACGCGACAGCCTCAATTGGCAGCAACACAGTGGCGGCACAAAAGACTCTTTCTCTTTGCGCGGTGACTACAACCTGAGCGCCACCTCATGGATGCGGGCTTCCTTGGTGCACACGAACCTGGATTCGGACACGCCGGGCAGCTTGTTTGAAAACGACTTTCGCACCCACCCCGGCAAGAGCATCAACACCTTCACCTGGCGCAAAGACAAGACCACACGCTTCAATGTGGCCTGGGAAGGCGAAACCACCCGTGGCGGGCTGACTACCGTCACGCTGTTTGCCCGCAACAATGACCACGCCCAGCTGCCCAACTACACCATCACCGGTTGCCAAGGCGCCAACTGCAGAGGCACGATCAACAACAACCATGTCCAATCTCTGGGCTTGGACATCCAACACACGCAGAAACTGGACAGCCTGCGGGCACGGCTGGTCTCAGGTGTTTACATCGACCGCGGTCAGAATGACTTTGTCTCTGACAACCTGGCCATCGTGCGCGATGTGCCCACAGGACGCTACATCGGCTACAGCCTCAACAGTGTCAACAACCCCAATGGCGTGCGCAACTACGGTGTGGGCATCGCCAACGATGCCGCATTTGCGCAGCTGGAGTTCAGCCCCAGCGAGAAAGTTCGGGTGGTTGCAGGCGGGCGATACGACAGCATCCGCTACGATTTCAAAAACAACTTGACCCCGGGCGCCAACTTCGGTGCCCCCAACGAAGTGCGAAACTTCGGCCAATTCAGCCCCAAGCTGGGCGCCACCTATGCCCTGAGCGCCAGCAGCAGTCTGTACAGCAATCTGAGCTTGGGCTTTACACCACCGGAAGTCAGCCAGCTCTATGGCCGCACCGCCATTCCTGAATTGAAGCCGGCCACTTACGACAACATTGAACTCGGCTGGCGTGCCGTCTTGGTCTCCGGCGTTCGCATCGACTCGGCGCTGTACCAACTCAGTGGCAAGGACACCATCGTGTCTTACACGCCAGAGGTGGGCAACAGCTTCAACAAAAATGCGGGAGACACCCGCAGCCGTGGTTTTGAATTGAGCCTGAACCAACAGCTGAGCTCGTGGGACTGGCGGATGGGATCGACTTGGGCAGAGCACACCTATGTGGATTACCGCCTGAGCGATGCCGCGGGTGCCATCGAAGACTTTTCGGGCAAGCGCATGCCCCAGGCCCCCAACCACACCCTCAACGCCCAAGTGGCTTGGAATTTCAAGCCCACATCCCGCCTAGCCTTGAACCTGGTCAAACAAGGCAGCTCCTGGATGAACAACGCCAACACGGTGCGCTACGCAGGCCACACCTTGCTCAACCTGACGATGAGCCACAAGCTGCAAGATGGCTGGGAAGTCTGGGGCCAGGTACGCAACCTGACCGACAAAAACTATTCGGACAATGCGGCCAGCCGGTTCATCCCGGGCAGAGGCGCCTACAACCCCAACACCCAGAACACCTATGCCGCAGGTGCGCCGCGCAGCATCATGGTGGGCCTGAACAAATCGTGGGGTGGCCGATGAATCGCCATGCACACGGCCCTTGGCGCTTTTGGCTCTGCGCACTGACCCTGTGGGGTGCAGGCCTGTGGCCACAGGCCATGGCGCAAGACGCCAGCGCATCGGCGGGTCATGCTCGCCACCAGCGCCCACAGCTGGCCACGGGCGCAGCCATTGCGCCCGATGGTCGCTTGTGGGTGGTCGGTATCAATGCGCAAGCGCAGCTCTTTGTGCAGACGACCGCTTTGGGCGGTCCTGTGCAATGGGGCGAGCCGCGCATCCTGAACACCGGGCAAGACCCGATCGCCGCCGATGGCGAAAGCCGCCCCAAGATCGCCTTCGGCCCCAAAGGCTGGGTGGTGATCAGTTACACCATGCCGCTGGCCAAGCGTTTCACAGGCTTTGTGCGCATGCTGCGCAGCAGCGATGGCGGCGCCAGCTTTGGTGAGCCTTTCACGGTGCACCAAGATCGGCAGGAAATCACGCACCGCTTCGATGCCATCGCTTTTGATGGAAAGGGGGTTTTGCACACCCTTTGGATCGACAAGCGCGATCAAGCGCCCAAAGGTTCTGCACAAGCCTACGTTGGGGCAGCCATCTACCGCAACGCCTCCCAGGATGGCGGCGCCAGCTTCGGGCCGGACACCAAAGTGGCCGACCACTCTTGCGAATGCTGCCGCATCGGGCTGGCCCGCAATGCCCAGGGCGATTTGAAGGCGACTTGGCGACATGTGTTTGACGGCAACACCCGTGACCATGCGTTTGCCAGCGTCGGCGCTGCGGCCAACCGCATCACGCGCAGCACATTTGATGGCTGGCAAATCAACGCCTGCCCGCACCACGGGCCGGGCTTGGCTGCGGACGCCCATGCCGGCGCCAACGGTTTTCACACCGTCTGGTTTGGCATCCGCAAAGTCCATGGCCAAGACCAAGCGGCGGTGCGCTATGCCCGGCTAAACGCCCAAGGCGTGCCCCTGCCCAAAACCGAACGCACCTTGCCCGACCCGCGTGCCGAACATGCCGACGTGATGGCCCACGGCAGCAAGGTGGCCGTGGTCTGGCGCAGCAGTGAAGGGGCCGTCACCACACTCAAGGCCTGGTTGTCTCAAGACGGCGGGCAGAACTTCAGCCTCAAAACCCTGGCTCAAACCACGGGCCACAACGACCACCCGCGTCTGGCCCAAAACGGCGAACAGATGGTGGTGGTCTGGCGCAACACCCAGGAGATACAAGTCCATGAACTCCATTTTTAAATCCACTGGCCGCTTGAGCGCAGGCCTGGCGATCTGCACGCTGGCACTTGGCCTGGCCGCCCCACCCGGGCTGGCACAAGGACACCCGCATGCCGGGGCGCACAGCCATTCAAGCCGGGCGCAGGCGGCTGGCACGGTGCTGCCCTTTGACGAAAAAACCTGGGCGCATCTGATGCAACACGGGCCGCGCCCGGCCGCTTATGTGTTCACCACCTCGTATTGCAGCACTTGCCCTGCGGCTTTTGCAGCGGTGCACCAAGCGGTGAGGAACAGGAAGCAGCGCCCCGAGCTGAATGGGGTGGTGATGGATGTGACCGGCGCACAAGCTTGGCGACATGCCGCGCACTTTGAAGGCATGACCCGCATTTACGCCTTTGACGGCTTCGAGCCCGCCATCCGTCAGGCGGTCGATCCCACCTGGCCCAACGTGACGCCCTATGTGGTCTTGCTGGACGCCAAGGGCCGGACACAGCGCGTGATTGGTCCACCGAACGCAGCCGCGCTCAAACGTTGGTTGTCAGCGTCTTGATGTCCTTCATCTTGAGGCTCTCGACACATCAGCTGCGCTGAATAGATTCGATGGAGATGAGTAAATAGAAAAACAGTCGTTGGAGTTTGAGCGAGCCACTTCCAGAATCCATCCCATCAATTTTTTGATGTGTATTTTTTGGGAATGATTCCGTGAAATCCAAACGCCCTTTTCTTAAGTTCGCAGCGCTGCTGACCTTGACCTGGTCGGGTCTGACCGCGCAAGCCCAGACCCCCATCAGCCTGCTCAACGTGTCGTATGACCCCACCCGTGAGTTGTACGTTGAGTTCAACCAAGCCTTTGCCAAACACTGGAAAGCCCGCACCGGTCAGGACCTGACCATCAAGCAGTCACATGGCGGCTCGGGCAAGCAGGCCCGCTCCATCATTGACGGCCTGGACGCCGATGTGGCCACGCTGGCCCTGGCCGGTGACACCGACGCCCTGCACACCAACGGCAACCTGATTCCCAAAGACTGGGACGATCTGGTGCGCCCGGATGTGAAGGTCATCACGCCCAACCCCAAAACCTCGGGCGGCGCCCGCTGGAACTATCTGGCCGCGTGGGAGTTTGCCAAGCGCAAATACGGTGGTGATGACAAGGCACAAGAGTTTGTGAAAAAGCTCTACCAGAACGTGCCTGTGCTCGATACGGGTGCCCGGGGCTCGTCGGTGACCTTTGCACAACGCAACCAGGGCGATGTCTTCCTGAGTTGGGAAAACGAAGCCTATTTGCTGGAGAAGGAATTCGGCAACAAGGTGGACTTTGTTTACCCCTCAATCTCCATCCTGGCCGAGCCCGCTGTGGCCTTGATCGACAAAAACGTAGACAAAAAGGGCACCCGGGCGGTGGCCCAAGCCTACCTGGAATACCTTTACACCGAAGAGGCGCAAGACCTGATCGGCAAGCACTTTTACCGGCCCCGCTCGGCCAAAGCCCAGGCCAAGTACGCCAAACAACTGCCCAAGCTGAACCTGTTCACCATCGATGAGGCCTTTGGCGGTTGGGACAAAGCCAGTCAGGTGCACTTTATTGATGGCGGCAAGTTTGACCAGATTTACACCCGCAAGTGAAAAGCTCTTTAGTTGCTTATTCGCATAAGCAAACAATAAATGATTCGTTTGAGATTTAACGAACCGATTCCACAATCGCGGCCATGACTTGATGGCGGTCGATCCAGTGGGTCGGCCAAGCCAATCAAGACCTTCCATGTCTTGCACCGTCCCAGACCGAATCACCATGAAAAAAATCACCCACATCACTTTGGCCGTCACCTTGGCCTTGTCAGGCCTGTCAGCCAGCGCTCAAAACTTGCTCAACGCCTCGTACGATGTGGCCCGCGAGTTCTATAAGGACTACAACGCCGCTTTTGTGGTGCATTACAAAAAGACCACCGGCAGAGACATCAAGATCGACCAGGCCCATGGCGGCTCGAGCGCCCAGGCGCGTGCCGTCAACGATGGCCTGGACGCCGATGTGGTGACCATGAACACCACCACCGACGTGGACTTTCTGGCCAGCACCGGTGTGGTGGCCAAAGACTGGAACAAGCGCTTTGCCCACAACGCAGCGCCCACCACCTCGACCATGTTGTTCCTCACCCGCAACGGCAACCCCAAGAACATCAAGGACTGGGACGACCTGGTCAAGCCCGGCATCCAGGTGATCGTGGTCAACCCCAAGACCGGTGGCAACGGCCGCATGGCCTATATGGCGGCTTGGGGCTACGCCAAGAAAAAGGGCGCCAGCGATGCACAGGCCGCTGAGTTCGTCACCAAGCTCTACAAAAACGTGCCGGTGCTGGCCAAAGGTGGGCGCGATGCGACCACCATCTTTTTGCAGCGCAACATCGGGGATGTGCTGGTGACCTTTGAGTCCGAAGTGGTCTCGGTGGACCGCGAATTTGGCGCGGGCAAGGTCGATGCGATTCACCCGTCCATCAGCATCGTGGCCGAAAACCCGGTGGCGGTGGTGGAGCGCACCGTGGCCAAAAAAGGCACGGGCGCAGTGGCCAAGGCTTACCTGGATTACCTCTACTCTGAAGAGGCCCAAGAGATCGCGGCCAAACATGCGCTGCGTCCACGTTCGCAGGCTGTGCTCAGAAAGCACGCCCAAACCTTCAAGCCTTTGCAGCTGTTCACGGTGGACGAAGTGTTTGGCTCCTTTGCCGAAGCGCAGCGGGTGCACTTCAACGATGGCGGTCAGTTCGACAAGATTTACACCGTCAAATAAGTTCTCGCCATGACTGCATTGCCCATCGCGGCACCTGCCAAGCGGCGGGTGCCAGCCAGGGTGTTGCCCGGGTTCAACCTGACCCTGGGATTCACCCTCTTTTACCTGTGCTTGATCGTGCTGATCCCGCTGTCGGCCTTGGTTTTCAAAACCTTCACCCTGAGCTGGGAGCAGTTCTGGGTCGCAGTGACGAGCCCTCGCGTCATGGCGTCTTACCGCTTGACCTTTGGCGCATCGCTGATCGCCGCATTGGTCAATGTGGTGTTTGGTTTGCTGGTGGCCTGGGTGCTGGTGCGCTATGACTTTTTTGGCAAAAAGATTGTGGACGCGCTGGTGGACTTGCCCTTTGCGCTGCCCACTGCGGTGGCGGGCATTTCGCTCACCGCGCTGCTGGCGGGCAATGGCTGGATCGGCCAATACCTGGAGCCCCAGGGCATCCAGCTGGCCTTCAACCCCAACGGGGTGGTGATTGCGCTGATTTTCATTGGCTTGCCCTTTGTGGTGCGCACGGTGCAGCCAGTGCTCGAAGACGCCGAAAAAGAACTCGAAGAAGCGGCCACCTGCCTGGGCGCCACACGCTGGCAAACCTTCAGCCGGGTCATTTTCCCGAGCATTGCGCCGGCGCTGCTGACCGGCTTTGCCATGGCGTTTGCGCGGGCCATCGGTGAGTACGGCTCGGTCATTTTCATTGCGGGCAACATGCCCATGGTGTCCGAAATCACGCCGCTGATCATCATTGGCAAGCTAGAGCAATACGACTACGCAGGTGCCACCGCTGTGGCCTTGGTGATGCTGGTCATCTCGTTCATGTTGCTCTTGGTCATCAACGGCTTGCAAACCTGGCAACGTCGCCGTTCGGGAGCTTCGTCATGAGCCCAACACTCACCGCCAACAAAGTCCAGGCGGGCACCACCGAAGCCCGCTGGATTCGCCGCAGCCTGATTGGGCTGGCGCTGGCCTTCATGTTTTTGTTTTTGGTCTTGCCACTGGCCGCGGTGTTCACCGAAGCCCTGCGCAAAGGTCTTGATGCATATCTGGAAGCGCTCAAGGAGCCCGATGCCTGGTCGGCCATTCGCCTGACGCTGATTGTGGCGGCCGTGACTGTACCGCTCAATTTGGTGTTTGGCGTGGCGGCGGCCTGGGCCATTGCCAAGTACGAGTTCAAGGGCAAGTCGCTTTTGACCACGCTGGTGGACTTGCCATTTTCAGTCTCGCCCGTGGTGGCGGGATTGGTCTATGTGCTGGTGTTTGGGGCCCATGGCTGGTTCGGCCCTTGGCTGCAAGCCCACGACATCAAGATCGTGTTCGCGGTGCCCGGCATCATTTTGGCCACGGTGTTTGTCACCTTTCCCTTCATTGCGCGCGAGTTGATTCCGCTCATGCAAGCGCAAGGCAGTGAAGAAGAGCAAGCGGCCATCGTCTTGGGTGCCACCGGGTGGCAGACCTTTTGGCGGGTCACTTTGCCCAACATCAAATGGGGCCTGCTGTATGGCGTGATCTTGTGCAATGCACGGGCCATGGGCGAGTTCGGTGCGGTGTCGGTGGTGTCGGGCCACATCCGGGGGCAGACCAACACCATGCCTTTGCACGTGGAGATCCTCTACAACGAATACCAGTCGGTGGCTGCTTTTGCCGTGGCATCGTTGCTGGCTTTGTTGGCCCTGGTCACACTGGCCATCAAGTCCTTCATTGAATGGCAGCATGAAAAAGAAATGCAAGCATCGGCCAACACCCCGCCCGAGCAGCCAGCCCACTGACTTCACCTTTAGATTCTGGTTTGAAACATGAGCATCGAAATCCGCAACGTCCACAAACAGTTTGGTGACTTCACCGCGCTGAACAAGGTCAGCCTTGACATCGAGTCGGGCGAACTCGTCGCCTTGCTGGGGCCATCGGGCTGCGGCAAAACCACGCTGCTGCGCATCATCGCGGGCTTGGAAACCGCCGACCAGGGCACTATTGCCTTCAGTGGCGAAGACACCACCCATGTGCACGTGCGCGAGAGACAGGTGGGCTTCGTGTTTCAGCACTACGCACTGTTCCGCCACATGACGGTGTTCGAGAACGTGGCCTTTGGCCTGCGCGTCAAGCCACGCAACCAGCGTCCGAGCGAATCCGAAATCAAGCGCAAAGTGCACGAGTTGTTGAGCTTGGTGCAGCTCGATTGGCTGGCCGACCGCTACCCATCGCAGTTGTCGGGCGGGCAGCGCCAACGCATCGCGCTCGCACGCGCCTTGGCGGTTGAGCCCAAGGTACTGCTGCTGGACGAGCCCTTTGGCGCGCTGGACGCCAAGGTGCGCAAGGAGCTGCGCCGCTGGTTGCGCCGCCTGCACGACGAGCTGCATGTGACCAGCATCTTTGTCACGCACGACCAGGAAGAAGCCCTGGAGGTGGCGGACCGCGTGGTCCTGATGAACAAGGGCAACATCGAGCAAATCGGCTCGCCCCAACAGGTGTGGGACCACCCGGCCAGCCCCTTTGTGTATGGCTTTTTGGGCGATGTGAACCTGTTCCACGGGCGCGCCCACGAAGGCGAGATGCTGATTGGCGCCGACCAACACGCCATCCGCCTCGAAAGCCCTGAACACGGCCAAGTGCAAGACGCCAAGGCTTTTGCCTATGTGCGACCGCACGACCTGGATGTGACGCGTTACACAGCGGGCACCGCCCACACCGGCATCGTGGCCAAGCTCAGCCGCGCCATTGTGGTCGGGCCTGTAGCACGGCTGGAACTCGACCCCGTAGAAGCGGGCATGTTTGGCAAGGACGCGGTGATCGAAGCGCAGTTGTCGGCATCGCAGTACCGCCAGCAAGACTTCAAGGAAGGCGAGACGCTGGTTTTGACACCGCGCAAGGCACGGGTGTTTGTCGAAGGGTGAGCCCCATACAGACACGCCTTTGGGGGCAGGTCAGTCCGTTTTGAAAGCGTCTTCGGGTAAGCTTTGCAGATCACTTTTTGAGGAACTGCCATGAGCGAGCCTTCTGCTTTCGGCTTCGGCCAATTTGTGCCGGGTTTTGATTTTTTACAAAACCTGTCCAAAACCGCATCGGCCGCCCAGCCCGCAGCGGCAGGTGGCATGCCCGGCATGGCCAGCTGGGTCGCCCCCACCCTCAGCATCGAAGACATCGACAAGCGCATCCAGGAGTTGAAGTCGGTGCTGTTTTGGTTGGAGCAAAACACCACCGCACTCAAAGCCACCATCCAGGCGATGGAAGTGCAAAAGATGACCTTGACCACGCTGCAAAGCATGAACGTCAACATGGCCGATTTGGCCAAGGCGTTCACGGCCAAGCCCCCGGTGAGTGAACCTGCTCAGGCCACACCCGCCGAGACCGCCGACACCCCCAGCGCATCCAAGTCTTCGCTGTTCAGCCCCAAGCCTGCGCCCCAAGCGGCACCCGCACAGCCCACGCCCAACGAAGTCCCCAAGGCAGAGGCAAGCCCGGCCAGCGAAACCAAGACCGCAGACTCGGCGAGTCAGCCTGCCGTGGACCCGATGCAATGGTGGGGCGCGTTGACCCAGCAGTTTCAGGGCATTGCCGCCGCCGCCTTAAAAGATGTGGCGGGCGAAGCCATGAAGGCGGGCATGAGCGCCAAAAACGCCACCGCCAAATCGGCTGCCAAAGCCAAAGCGCCCCGCAAGCCCGGCTCGTCTTCGACCACCGCTGGACGTCAACGCGCCAAGCACACATCGGCGAAGCCAGCTCAAGCTGCTCAAGCGGGTGTGAATGCCAAATCGGTCAAGACCGTCTCGGTCAAAAAACCAACGGCCAAGCCGGCCAAGACGGCCACTCGGACTGCACGCAAAACCGTTCTGAAATAAGTTGTCTATGAAGTTGTTTCCCTGTGGCCATGCCACGCACCCACAGTGGCGCATGGCCGCAGGCTTGGTCTTGGCGCAATTGCAAGCCCAAATGGCACTGCCCGATTACGCCGCGCAGCCTCGCTTGGGCCTGCTGTACATCACCGACCATTACGCGCCGCACGCGCAGGCGCTGCTTGACCATTTGCGGCAGGCCTTGCCAGCTGTACCCGATTGGGCAGGTACGGTGGGCATCGGTGTGGCGGTCAACAACGCCGAATACTTGGATGAGCCCGCCATGGCGCTCATGCTGTGCGACCTGACACCCGAGCAATACCGGGTGTTTTCCGGCGTGTCTCCGCTGCCTGCGGCATGGGCCAATGCGGCACTGGTGCATGCAGACCCCCACACACCCGAGCTGGCCGAGCTGATCGCAGAAATGGCGGGCCGCACACAGCAGGGCTATTTGTTTGGCGGTCTCAGTGCCAGCCGCACGCGCAGCGTGCAGTTCGCCGTGCGTGCCGAAGATGCAGGCGGATCGGAAGTGCACGGCGGCGTGCTCGAAGGCGGCTTGAGCGGGGTGGCTTTTTCGCCAGATGTTTCTTTGATGTCTCGCGTCACGCAAGGCTGTCAGCCGGTTTCGCCTGAGCGCGAAATCACGCAAGCAGAAGGCCATGTGGTGCTGCAACTGGCAGGCGAGGCGGCACTCGATGTGATGCTCGCCGACCTGGGCATCAGCCTGAGCGAGCCGCAAAAGGCCATCGCCGTGGTGCGCTCCACTTTGGTGGGCTTGAGCGCGGCAGGGCATTCGGGCGTGGGCCGAACCGGCCATTTGGGCAACGATGTGCGGGTGCGGCACATCATTGGGCTGGATCCTTTGCGCCAAGGCGTGGCCGTCGCAGAAAACCTAGAGCCCGGCATGCTGCTCACCTTTTGCCGCCGCGATGTGCAGGCCGCACGGGCTGACTTGGTGCGCGTGTGCGCCGAGATCCGTGAAGAGTTAGAGCCCGAGACATTGTCAATAGAGGCCATCCATTCGATGAGCGACAACCCTTTGCCAACACTCCCTAAGGCAGGTCCACGCATTGCCGGAGCGGTGTATGTGAGCTGCACCGGCCGAGGCGGTCCACATTTTGGGAGCCCCAGCGCCGAGTTGCAGATCATTCGCCATGCTTTGGGCGATGTACCCTTAGTGGGGTTTTTCGCTGCCGGCGAGATCGCCCGCAACCAGTTGTACGGCTACACCGGGGTGTTGACGGTGTTCACAACGCCTTGATCTGAGGGCATTGCACCGAATGGTCTCAGGCCAGTGGCCATTTACGCCGACCGACCTCTTGGATCATGTGCTTTTTAAAAGCCAAGGCCAAAGGTGACAGCTTTTTGCTGGCCGGGTACACGATGTGCCAAGCAGACGACACCGGGAAGCCCTCGATGTCAATCACGCTGACACCGTTTTCTTTCTTATGCCCGTGCAAAGCGTGGCGCGACACCACGCCCAAGCCCAGGCCGCCAGCCACAGACTCTTTGACCGCCTCGTTGCTGCCCAACTCCAGGCGCACATCCGGGCGAAACTTCATTTTTCGAAAAAACTGGTCAGCGGCCATGCGGGTGCCCGAGCCTTTTTCGCGCACGATGAAGCGGCGCTGAGTCAACTCGTGCAAACCGATCTGCGTGCGCTTGGCCAAAGGGTCGGCGTTGGGTGCAATCAGCACAATCGGATTGGGCATGAACGCTTCATCGCCCAAATCCATGTCTTTGGGGGGCATGGACATGATGTACAGATCGTCCAAGTTTTCGCGCAAGCGTTGCACCACGCCATCGCGGTTCAAGATTTCGAGAGACACATCGATGGCCGGGTGTTTGGTACAAAAACTGCCAATCAGATGGGGCATGAAGTACTTGGCCGTGCTGACCACCGCCACCCGCAACTTGCCCCGCGACAGACCTTTAGCAGCATCGACGTTTTGCTCAAACACGTCCCACGTCTGCGCCACCGCTCGCGCGGTGACGGCGAGTTCTTTGCCCACATCGGTGAGGTAAATTTTTTTGCCGATCACTTCATAGAGCGCCAAACCTACCGACAAACTCATCTCCTTGAGCTGCATCGAGGCCGTGGGTTGGGTCACATGCATCACTTTGGCGGCTGCACTCACGCTGCCCGTTTCGGCCAAAGCCAAAAACAAACGCAGCTGACGAAACGTGACGTTCATAGATTTTTACCTATAGCTGACTTTATAAGAATCGATTTTACAAGCATGAAGCATATTTCTATGATCGGGCAAAGGAATAACAAATGCAAAACCTGATCGATCCGGCCATTCTCTTTTTCATCTTTGGCGTGCTGGCCGGCACCGTCAAATCCAACCTTGAAATCCCTCCCGCTATTTCCCGCTTCTTGTCGCTCTACCTGTTGATGGCATTGGGTCTCAAAGGCGGCTTTGCACTTTCACAATCAGGCTTGACCGCCAACGTAGGCATCAGCTTGGCCGCCGCCGTCGGGCTGGCCATCGTGATTCCCCTGATCGGTTACACCCTTCTGCGCCGCTTTGTGTCTGGGTTCGATGCCGCTGCGGTCGCTGCCACTTACGGTTCAGTCAGCGCGGTCACTTTTGTCACCGCTGTTCAATTCCTGGAAAACCAAGACATTGCCTATGGTGGCCACATGGCGGCAGCGATGGCCTTGATGGAGTCGCCAGCCATCATCTTGGCCGTGGTGTTTGCCAATTCCTTGCGGCAAAAAGCAGCCAAAGGCACCGTGGCAACGGCCAATGGCGTACCCGCGCCCAAGACCAGTGTGTCGGTCGGCAAGATCCTTCACGAGTCCTTCACCGACGGCGCGCAGCTGCTGCTGCTGGGGGCCATGGCGATTGGCATGATCACCGGCGACGCAGGCAAAGCGGCCATGCAACCGTTCTCAGTCGACCTGTTCAAAGGCATGCTGGCTTTCTTCTTGCTCGACATGGGTTTGATGGCTGCACGAAATCTTCCACAGGTCAAGGGCAAGTCGCCCGTGTTGGTCGCTTACGCCATCGCAGGTCCCATCGTGCACGCCTCGCTGGCTTTGGGCCTGGCATTTCTGCTAAATTTGTCAGCTGGTGATGGTGCCCTGCTCATGGTTTTGGCAGCCAGTGCGTCTTACATTGCGGTCCCGGCGGTGCTGCGCTACGCACTGCCTGAGGCCAACCCCTCGCTTTATTTCGGTCTGAGTCTGGGCATCACGTTTCCCTTGAACATTGTGTTCGGAATCCCCATCTATGTGGCTGTGGCCCAAGGGATTCTGATGTAAGGTTGGCATGGACAGATCGACAAAGAGCGCTCATCTGGCTCGCCGTGTTGCATTTCTCACGCAACACGGCAAACAAGATTTGGTCAAGGCCCCGCTGGAGTCCGCCTTGGGCTGTGAGCTGGTTCACACCAACGCCTTTGATACCGACCAGCTGGGCACTTACACCCGCGAGATCGCTCGGCCAGGCTCCCAAATCGATGCAGCACGTCGCAAGGCCCAGATCGGCATGGACCTGACCGGTGCCCCCATTGGCATCGCCAGCGAGGGCTCTTTCGGATCTGACCCGTTTGGCGGTTTCATGCCCTGGAACACCGAATTGCTGCTGTGGGTCGACCCGGCCCAACAGCTTGAAGTGACTGGCTTTGCCCACGGCCCCGCCCAAAGTCTGCACAGAGCCGTCACGAGCTTGGAAGAGTTGATGCGCTTTGCCCAAGACGCCAAGTTTCCAGAGCACCAGTTGGTGATGCGCCCAGAACACGAGGACCATTTGCAGATCGTCAAAAACATCCATGACGAACAAACACTCGTTCGGACATTTGCAGAGCTTCAAGCCCAGTCAGCCAATGGCATGGTGTTTGTCGAAAACGACCTGCGTGCGTTTTGCAACCCCACAAGACAAACGCTCATCCGCAAGGCTTGCGACGATTTGATCCTGAAATTGCAGTCGCCATGCCCACAATGCCAAAGCCCCGGCTTCTGGGTTCAGTCACGGGTTGCGGGCCTGCCTTGCCGGGCCTGCGGCCAAAAGACGCGGCTGCCGATTGCAGAGGTGTGGCACTGCAAGACATGCCAGCACGAGGAGCAACGCACCCTGTCTTCGGACCCCTGGGCCGACCCAAGCCGCTGTGACTTTTGTAACCCTTGATGCCCTGAACCAGCGCTTGGCTCAGAGCGAACGCATGAGACCACCGTCGATGCGGAGACTTTGGCCCGTGATGTAGGCCGCACCCTCTGAAGCCAAAAAGGCAATGGTGGCCGCCACCTCTTCGCTCGTGCCATATCGCTGCATGGGCACACTCTCACGGCGCTCTTCTTTGGCGGGCAAGCTGTCGATCCAGCCGGGCAGCACGTTGTTCATGCGCACGTTGTGCACGGCATGCTCGTCGGCAAACAGTTTGGTGAATGCCGCCAGACCGGCACGGGCCACGGCAGAGGTCGGGAACATCGAACTGGGCTCGTCCACCCAAGCACTCGAGATGTTGACGATAGCTCCCCCTTTTTGCTGAACCATGATGGGAGCGACCACGCGAACGGCACGCACCACATTCAGGAAATACATGTCCATGCCCAAATGCCACTGTGCATCGGTCAGCTCCAGCACTGGGCCCTTGGGGCCGTGCCCTGCGCTGTTGACCAACACGTCGATGCGGCCCCAACGCGCCATGGTTTGATCAACCAACTTTTGCAAGTCATCGCTCGACTGGTTGGAGCCTGTCAGACCAATGCCCCCCAACTCACAGCCCAGAGCCTCGCCTTTGCCGGAAGAGGACAGCACGGCCACCTGAAAACCGTCTTGCGCCAGCTTACGCGCCGCTGCAGCGCCCATGCCACTGCCACCGCCCACCACCATCGCCACTTTGTTGTTCATGCTTTGCTCCTTGTTTGTGTGAGTTGACGAAACATTCTGCCGGACCACTGACCCAAATCGTCCAGGTACGTGAACACCACCGGGATCACCAACAGGCTAAGCACCGTGCTGGTGAGCAAGCCACCGATCACGGCAATCGCCATGGGCGAGCGAAAGCTCGCATCGGCAGCGCCCCAACCCACGGCAATAGGCAGCATGCCGGCACCCATGGCAATCGTCGTCATGACAATCGGGCGGGCGCGCTTGTGGCAAGCGTCCAGCAGTGCGTCCCAACGGTTCATGCCGAGCACAGCGGGGCGGTCCCCCTCGGCGGGTTTGCCGCGCCGCGCTTCAATCGCGTACTCCACCAACAAAATCGAATTTTTGGTGGCGATGCCCATGAGCATGATCAGGCCAATCAGCGAGGGCATGGAAAAACTCTTGTCCGCGATAAGCAGGCCGACAAATGCGCCGCCCAAAGACAGCGGCAGCGCCGCCAAAATGGTGATGGGGTGCAGGAAGCCTTTGAACAGCAGCACCAACACGATGTAGATGCACAAAACGCCAATCATCATGGCCAGCCCAAAGCTGGCAAACAGTTCACCCATCACTTCGGCGTCGCCCACCTCCACCACCTTCACGCCCGACGGCAGGTTTTGCAATGCGGGCAACTTTTGTACCGCCTGCGTCACGTCCCCCAGCGGCATGCCTGACAGCTCGATCTCGAAGTTGATGTTGCGCTGGCGGTCGTAGCGGTCGATCACGGCCGGGCCGCCCGCCACCTCGATGCTGGCCACCTGGCCCAGCATGACCGGGCCACGGCTGCCCGGCACCATCAGGCGCTCGAGCGTGGCCAGGTCCTGCCGGGATTCGTTGCCCAATTTCACGACGATAGGCACTTGGCGTTCCGACAAATTGAGCTTGGGCAAGGCTTGGTCAAAGTCGCCCAGAGTGGCCACACGCAAGGTGTCGCTGATGGCGGCGCTGTTCACGCCCAAATCGGCGGCTTTGGCAAAGTCGGGGCGGACCGCGATCTCAGGGCGCACCAGGCTGGCGGTGGAGGCGATGGAGCCCAAACCTGAAATGGTGCGCAGGTCGCGCTCCACGTCCTTGGCAGCGGTTTGCAGGGCCTGCGGATCTTCACCCGTGAGCACCAACACGTATTTCTCGCCCGAGCCACCCAAGCCCACCTTGGTGCGCACGCCAGGCAGTTGCTGCAGCGCGGTACGGATGTCGTTTTCAATCGCTTGCTTGCGCGGACGCGTACCGCGCTCACTCAGCTGGATGGTGAGCGTGGCCTTGCGCACCTCGGCCGCGCCGCTGCCCGCAAAGGGGTCGCTGCCCGCACTGCCGCCACCGATGGTGGTGTACACGCTCTTCACGTCGTTCACCGTCATCAAAAGTGTGCGGGCGTGTTCGGCGCTGGCCTGGGTTTGCGCCAGCGTGGAACCGGGGGGCAGCTCCACATACACCTGGGTTTGCGAGTTGTCATCGGGAGGAATGAATCCCTTGGGCAGCAGCGGCACCAGCATGATGGAGCCAATGAAAAACAGCGTGGCCAGAACCATGGTGACCAAGCGATGCCGCATGCACCAGGTGGCCCAGACCATGTAGCGCTTGAGCCAAGCGGGCTCGTGCGCGGCTGTGACGATGGGCTTCAAAATGTATGCCGCCATCATGGGCGTGAGCACCCGCGCCACCACCAGCGAGGCAAACACCGCCAGCGATGCCGTCCAGCCAAACTGTTTGAAGAACTTGCCCGGAATGCCGCTCATGAAAGCCGTGGGCAAAAACACAGCAATCAGGGTGAAGGTGGTGGCGATCACCGCCAGACCAATTTCGTCGGCCGCTTCCATCGCCGCCTGGTAGGGCGATTTGCCCATGCGCAAATGACGCACGATGTTTTCCACCTCGACAATCGCATCGTCCACCAGCACGCCGATCACCAAAGACAGTGCCAGCAAAGTCACCACGTTGATGGAAAAACCCAAATACGCCATGCCAATGAAGGCAGGGATGACCGACAGTGGCAACGCCACCGCCGACACAAAAGTGGCCCGCCAGTCGCGCAAAAACAGCCACACCACCAGCACCGCCAAAATCGCGCCCTCGTACAGCAGCACCAAAGAGCCCTTGTATTCCTCTTCCACCGGGGTCACGAAGTCAAAGGCCTCGGTGATCTCGATGTCGGGGTTTTGCAATCGGTAATCGGCCAGCGCTTGGCGCACCAAACGACCCACGGCCACTTCACTCTCGCCTTTGCTGCGCACCACCTCAAAGCCGACCACAGGCTTGCCATTCAAACTGGCCGCAGACCGCGCATCGGCCAACGTGTCGCTCACGGTGGCCACCTGGTTCAAGCGGATACGGCCGCCACGCGAGGTGGACAACTCAATTTGACCCACTTCTTGCGCCGTTTTGACGGTGGCCAAGGTGCGCACGGGTTGCTCGCCAGCGCCCAGCTCCATGCGCCCGCCAGAACCTTCTTGCTGCACCTGCTTGAGTTGACGTGAGACCTCGGCAGCCGTGATGCCTAGCGCCTGCAAGCGGTTCACGTCGAGCGCAACACGCACCTCACGCGTCACGCCACCCACGCGGTTAACCGCACCCACACCCCTCAGCGACAAGAGCTTGCGGGTGATATCTTTGTCGACCAACCAGGACAAAGCTTCGTCGTCCATGCGCGCCGAGCGCACGGTGTAGGCCAGCACAGGCGTGCCTGCCAGATTGAGTTTTTTGACCACCGGGTCGCGCAGGTCGCCGGGCAAATCAGCCCGCACGCCCTGAATGGCCGAGCGCACATCGTCCACGGCCTCTTGGCTGGGCTTTTCCATGCGGAACTCGGCGGTGATCGAGACCACGCCGTCTTGCACTTTGGTGGTGATGTGTTTAAGTCCCTGCAGTGGGGCCAGCGCGTTTTCAAGTTTGCGGGCCACATCGGTTTCGAGCTGCGTGGGCGCCACACCGGGCAGGCTGGCAGTCACCGTGATGGTGGGCACATCCAGATCGGGAAAGTTTTGCACCTTCATCGAACCGAAAGCGATGAAGCCTGCCACCGTCAGCAGCACAAACAGCATGACGGCCGGAATCGGGTTGCGGATCGACCAAGAAGAGACGTTGAGCATGGCGTCCCTTTATTGGGTGGCGGGGACGGGGGCAGCAGCTGGAGCGGCTTGAGCGGTGGGCGCGTCGACCCCACGTACCGTGTCGCCGTGGTTCAAAAATGCACCGCCACTGGCGACCACCCGGGCGTCGGCTTTGAGACCACGGGTCACCTCGACGCGATCACCGCTTTGACGTCCGATTTGCACCTTGAGCTGGCTGACTTTTTGGTCCGCCCCCACGGTGTAGATATAGCTGAATCCATCGCGCACCACCACCGCCGTTTGCGGCACGGTGAGTGCCTGGCTTTGGCCCAATTCAATCTCGCCCTGTGCATACATGCCTGCGCGTGCACTGCCGGTTTGCAAGGGCAAGTCCACATACACCAAAGCGTTGCGGGTTTGCGCGTCCACTGAGGGCGCAAGCATGCGCACTTTGCCTTTCAACAGCTGGCCGCTGGCCGCCTTGATGGTGACAGGCGCGCCCACTTGGACACGGCCCATCTCGGCGGCCGTCACTTCAGCGCGCCACTCGATGCGGCCCTGGCGAATCAAGCGAAACAACTCGGTGCCTGCGCCCACCACACTGCCCACCGTCGCCTGTCGCGAAGAGATCACACCCGCGTCGGGCGCGCGCACCTGGGTTTGCGACAAGCGCACCGTTTGCAGCTGAACCATGGCGCGGGCCGACTGCACACGCGCCTGCGCCGATGCATCGGCAGCCAGCGTTTGGCTCAGCTGTGCATTGCTGAAAAATCCCTGCTGCTGCAAGCTGCGGGCACGGTCAGACTGGACTTTGGCCTCTTGCGCGTTGGCCGTGGCTTCGGCCAAAGCAGCCTCGGCCTGCGCCAATTCGGCACGCAAGGTGTCGGCCTGCAAAACAGCCAACACATCACCGCGCTGCACCCTTTCACCCACATTGACACGGACTTCCATGATTTTCAGGCCATTGGCTTCCGCCCCGATGATGGCTTCTTGCCAAGCGGCCAAGTTGCCGTTAGCGCTGATTTTTTGAACCAGATTGGACATTTGGGGCGTGACCGTCACCACGCTCAAAGCGGGTTTTACGGACTCCTTGGGTCCACTGTTTTGTGCCAGCACAGGGACTGGACAGCCCCCCAGCAAAGCACCGATCAAGACCCACCATCGAACATCATTATTTTTCATGTCTTTTCCCTTGCTTGGCTCAGAGCGCTGACCACGCGGTCAACAGAATGGGCCATGACTCATTGAGGTGCGGACTCTATCGCCTTGCTGACACTCATGCCATCACGGCATCCCACAAAGTCAGCACGGCTTCCCGCTGGATTGCCATCGACTCCAAAGGCACATCGGTGGGCTCTTCGTTCAAACGGGCATGGTGCTGAATCCGACGCATCTCCCGATACGCGTTGGCTGAAGACTCCCCCATGCCCATGGGCAACAAGCCTGCCTTTTCAGCCCGTTGCAGCAGGGCAATATTGCCCACGTTGTCCGCCAACTCAGGGTGGGCAGCGGTGTGCAGCAGCACCAAATATTGCACCGCAAACTCAGCGTCCACCATGCCACCCGGACTGTGTTTCACATCAAAACGCTCAGGCTTGACCGGATGGCCCTGGCGCACCCGGTCGCGCATGGCCACAATTTCGGCTTTCAGGCTGAGCGCGTCACGTGGGGCGCTGATCACAGCATGGCGCACGGCGTCAAAGCGCGCAGCCAAGCTGGGCCAACCCATGACAAAGCGGGCACGGGTCATGGCCTGGTGCTCCCAGGTCCAGGCGGTGTTGCTGCCACGTTGCTGCTGGTAGTCGGCATAGGCCTCAAAACGTGTGACGAGCAGGCCTGAGTTCCCGTTGGGGCGCAGCGCGGTGTCGATCTCGTACAGGTCACCATCGGCGGTTTTCACCGTCATCCAGTTGATGATTTTGCGCACATAAGCGGCATAAATTTCTTGGGCACGCTCTTCCTCGTCGTCGTACACAAACACAATGTCCAGGTCGCTGCCATAGCCCAGCTCCTTGCCGCCCAACTTGCCATAGCCAATGATGGCGATGGCGGGCTCTTCACGGTGGTGGTTTTTCAGGCGGCCCCAGCACCAGCGGGCCGTCACACGCAACACGGCGTCGGCCAAAGCACTCAAGTCGTCAGCCACTTGCTCGACTGTGAGAACGCCCTCCACGTCCCGTGCCAGCGTGCGGAACTGCTCGGCATGGTGCGCACGGCGCAGCAAATTCATCAGACTTTCTTCGTCGTCCTCACCCGTGCGTTGCAGGGCCACACGGCGAGCCTGCAGCTCGGCCTCGAACTCGGTCGCGTCAAAGCGGGTCTGAAACAAATTGCCTCCGGCCAGCTCATCGATCACCCCGGGATGTTGCAACAAGTAGCGCGCAGGCCATCGGGCCGCACCCAACAGACGCAACAGGCGTTCGTAGACGGATGGGCGCTCCAACATCAAAGCCAGATAACTTTCACGGCGCAGCAAAGGCTCGATCCAATCGGCCATGCGCAAAACCGCTATTTCAGTGATGCGGTCTTCGGCCAGCCACTGCGCGGTGCGCTGCAACAAACGCGTGAGCCGACCACGCGCGTCTTCACGCAAGGCCAGCACGCGAGGACTGTCCCCCCACTGTGCCAAACGTTCGCGCACCGGGCCCTTGAAATCACTCAGGACAGCATCCAGCTCGGCGTGCTCGCGGACACTGCCATTCTTTCCACTTTTACCGTTGCAGGTTTTGCAATCGCGATCGCTGCCAAGCAAGGTATCAAACTCTTGCGCCACCACTTCGCGGTGCGCGTCCAATGCGCTCAAAAAGTCACACGTACCTGCATAGCCCAGCGTCTGAGCGATCCAAGCCAGGTCATCGTCGCGGGTGGGCAGCACATGCGTTTGCTGGTCGTCCAGATACTGGATGCGATGCTCCACCTGGCGCAAGAACACATAAGCCGCGCTCAAGGCATCGGCCGTGGCTTGGGGCATGAGGCCCGCTTTGGCCACGCGCTGCAGTGCATCCATCGTGGGGCGGGTGCGAAGTTCGGGAAACTGCCCCCCCCGGACCACCTGCAAAAGCTGCACGATGAACTCGATCTCACGGATGCCACCGCGTGACAGCTTCACATCGTTGGCGCGCTCAGGGTGGCCTGCGCTGCGCTTGGCCGCGTGGTCACGGATTTGCTGATGCAAAGTACGCAGCGACTCGAACACGTTGTAGTCGAGGTAACGACGGAACACAAAAGGCAACACCACGGCGCGCAGCGCCTGGGCCGAGCCGCTGACCACCGCGCTGCGGGGGGCCACCACGCGGCTTTTCATCCAGGCAAAGCGCTCCCATTCGCGGCCTTGCACCAACAAATACTCTTCCAGTGCGTCAAGCGAGACCACGCTGGGACCGGAATTGCCGTTGGGGCGCAGCGCCAAATCAACCCGGAACACAAAACCGTGATCGGTGGAGTCGCCAATCAGGGCGTACATGCGCTTGACCGCTCGGGTGAAATATTCTTGGCACGAGACCTTGTTGCGGCCTTCGCTGTTGCCCAAGGTCTCCCCGTCTTCGTCGTACACGTAAATCAGGTCAATGTCGCTCGACACGTTCAGCTCGCGCGCACCCAGCTTGCCCATGCCCACGATCCACATCTGGGCGCGTTGGCCATTGGCTTTGGCAGGGGCGCCGTGCAGCGCGTCCAGATCGGTCATGACTTGCTGCCAGGCAATGTCCAGGCTGACTTCGGCCAGCCAGGTCATGCTTCGGGTCACGCTGCCCAAAGGGGCCTGCTGGGTGCAATCGATTTGCGCCAAGCGCTCCAGGGTGAGTTGACGCAAAACCCGCAGCGCCGCAGGGGTGTCAAGGCCCTTAGCCAAGAGGGCCGAAAACCCTGCTGTCAGCGTTTCACGGGTGGGGACGCCCGGCGCGAGCAAAGGCAAAACGTCAGCGTAACGGCGATGCAAGCGCTGAACAAACCGCGAATACCGGTGCGCCTCGGTCCCGGCCAAGGGCGGGGCCCCATGACCCAGCGGGACCAGAGCGGTGTCACTGTCATCCATCGTTTCGCTGCGGGTCATAATTCCTGCTGACTTTCAAATTCGTATGTCTGTGCCGCAATCACCCGCTTTGTCCCCCATAGAACCCCGTCTGCAGCGCTGGCTGAGCAGAGGGGTTCAGCTGTTTTTGTGGGGCTTGCTGGTCACAGGTCTGGTGCTGGGCATGACCTGGGCTGGCTTGCATTTTTGGATTGTGCCGCGAATCGACGAATACCGCCCCGCGATGGAACGGCTTGCCCGTCAATCCCTGGGTATACCGGTTCGAATCGGTGCTGTGAGCGCCCAAAGCACGGGCTGGGTGCCGTCTTTTGAACTGCGTGACATCGAATTGCTCGACAAAGAAAACCTGCCAGCGGTGCTTTTGCCCAAGGTGACCGTGGCACTGAGCTTGCGCTCGGCCCTGCTTTGGCAGCTGGACCAACTGGTGCTGGATGCCCCCGAGCTGGACGTTCGGCGAACGCCCGATGGGCTTTGGCAAGTGGGCGGCATGACTTGGGGGCCGACCCTGCAGGCCGATTCGGCCGCCGCAGACTGGCTTTTTTCTCAACGCGAACTCATTGTGCGGGCGGGCGTGCTGCGCTGGCATGTGTCGGATGTCACCGACACCCCAGCAACATCCAGCCCTCCTGTCGTTTTGAAAGAGATGGATCTGGTCATCCGCAACTCGTCTCGGGCACACAGCCTGCGTGTCGATGCGACACCACCAAGCGCATGGGGTGAACGCTTTGTTCTGATGGGGCAATTCAAGCGCAAGGTTTTGTCAACACGTGCTGGCCGCTTTGCCGACTGGTCTGGGCAAACCTACGCTTTTTTCCCGCAGCTCGATCTGTCAGCCATGCGCACGGCGGTCCCTGCGGAATGGACAAATGACTGGGGCCAATTACAAGGGCAGGGCACCTTGAGGCTTTGGGCCGATGTGGACAAAGGACAGTGGCAGGGGGCCACGACCGACGTGAGCTTGGTGGGACTGCAAGCCCGATTGAGTGATCAAGGTTTACCCTTGGCTTTTGAGCGCTTGTCTGGGCGCTTTGGCATTCAGGTTCACAAAGAAGGTTTTCTGGCCAACACACAAGGCCTGTCTTTCGTGAACGATGAAGGCTTGCTCTGGCCAAGTGGCAATGTCTCGCTGGACTACACCCAAGCCCAAGGATCACGTCCCGCACAAGGGGTTTTGCAGGCCGATCAACTGGACTTGCACGCACTGCGTGAGATGGCCCTGCGCTTGCCACAGGCCTCTGCCATCCACCCGGCTTTCCAAGCGCGCGATCTGTCGGGCTTGGTCTCGCAACTGCACTTGCGCTGGCAGGGTCAATGGCCCCACCCTGAAACCTACGAAGCCAAAGCCAGCATCCAAGGGCTGCGCTGGCAGCCCGATGCGCAGGGCGTGGTGGGCATGCCCACCACGCTGTGGGGCAAATTACCCGGCGTCCGCGGTGCCGATGTCAACCTGGAGGTGCGACACGATGGTGGGCAGATGGATGTCCGCATGGGCGATAAAAGCGCCGTGTGGCTGCCCGGCGTGCTGTCACCCGCAGAGGTGCCCCTGCAAAACTTGCAGGCCAATGCGCGTTGGACACGCCTGTCTCGCCCAGAAGGTCCTGTTTGGCAAGTGCCCGCCTGGACACTGAAAATGGCCAATGCCGACCTGCAAGGTGAATGGCGCGGCCAATGGCAAAGCACAAACCACGGTCCTGGCGCGTTGACGCTGGACGGCAAATTGACCACCGTGAACGCCTCAACGGTTCACCGGTATTTGCCACTCGCACTGCCCGCTTCTGTGCGGGAATACCTGCGAGACGCCTTGGTCAAGGGCACTTATTCCGACGTCAACGTCAAGATCAAAGGCGACTTGACCAAGCTCCCGTTCAAAGACCCCAAAGACGGTGAATTCCGTTTTTCAGGGCGCATCAAAGACGTGTTGTTCGACATGGTGCCCCCAGGCTTGTTGCCCACGGGCGGCGCGCCGTGGCCACGGCTGAGCGACTTGCAAGGTCGACTGGTGTTCGACCGTGCAGGCATGCGCCTGAGCGAAGCCAGCGCACGCGCCGGCGAAGGGAGTCAGGCCGTCATGCTGACCGCCCCACTGGTTGAAATAGCGGACATGACCCAGCAAGCCCTGCTGCAAGTTCGGGCCGAAAGCAGCAGCAGTGCACCACAGGTTTTGGGGCTGATTCAAAAATCGGCATTGAACAACTTGCTTTCTGGCGTGCTGAGCGAAGCCCAAGTACGCGGAGACATGCAAACCCAGTTTGAATTGAATTTGCCCTTGCTCAACCTGCCACAAAGCAAAGTGCGGGGCAACGTGGTCTTCAAGGGCGTTGATTTGCGCATACAGCCCGAAACACCTTGGCTGGAAAAAATACAAGGCCAATTGCAGTTTCAAGAAACAGGCTTTGATCTGCGGCCATTGCAGGCCCAGCTGTGGGGTGGCCCTGTGTCTCTGGAGGGCGGCATGCGCCCGTCCAGCATCAAGCCCGCTTCGCCAGCGCGCATCGAATTTCAAGCCCGTGGCCGTGTTGGTGCCGAAGGCTTGCGAACCGCCAAAGAGTTTTACCCACTGGACTGGCTGGCTCTGCATGCCCAAGGCAACGCCAACTACACCGCACAACTGGCTTGGCGTGACGGAAAGCCTGATTTATCCATCAACAGCAACTTAGAGGGCATGGCGGTTCACCTGCCTGCACCGCTGGGCAAATCCGCGGCCAGCACACGGCCACTGAACATTGTTTTGCGGTCTCAAACGGAAAAGTCCGGGCCCCACGACCACATCCAAGTGACTTTGGCCGACACGGTGCGTGTGGCCTACCTGCGCAACTTGACGGGCAAAGTACCTCAGGTGGTGCGCGGTGTTTGGGGCATTGGCATCCCAGCCCAGCAAATGCCAGCATGGCCCGATTCGGGTGTCTCGGCCCAAGTGGTGATGGACCAACTGAATGTGGACGAATGGCTGGCCCTGATGCCAGAGACCACCCATTTGCCCGCCAATGCAGCACC
This sequence comes from Limnohabitans sp., assembly GCF_040400975.1. Lineage (GTDB taxonomy): Bacteria > Pseudomonadota > Gammaproteobacteria > Burkholderiales > Burkholderiaceae_C > Limnohabitans_A. The sequence continues at coordinate 96,333 of NZ_JBBAPF010000003.1, forward strand.
CGGCAAGTCGCTCAACTCCGCACCCGCCTGGCAAAGCTACCTGCCCAACCGCATGGGCCTCAAGGCCAACACGCTGACCGTGAACGACCGCAGCTTGCACAAGGTGACGGCCGGCGGCACCCGCGAAGGCGCACAATGGCGCGCCAACATCGAAGCCCAAGAGGTGTCAGGCCACATCGGCTTCCTGCAGTCGTACACCGGCCAAGCAGGCCAACTTTTTGCCCGCTTGAGCCGCTTGAATCTGCCGCCCGCAGAGGTCGCCGAAGTCGAAGCTTTGCTGGATGCACCACCCACGAAGCTGCCCGCACTTGACATCGTGATTGACGCGCTGGAACTGCGGGGCATTCCACTCGGCCGCGTGGAAATCGAGGCGGTCAACCCAGAGTCCAGCCCCATGCGTCAGCTGGCCGGTCCGGAATGGCAGCTTAAAAAGTTCAATGTGCTGTTGCCCGAGGCGCAGCTGAAAAGCACTGGTCGCTGGTTGGCCACCAAAGACGCCAATAACCGACGCAAAACCGAGATGAACTTTGTATTGGACATTCAAGATGCTGGCGCCTTGCTCAGCCGCTTGGGCACACCCGATGCCTTGCGAGGTGGGGTGGGACAAATGGCGGGCACAGTCAATTGGCAGGGCTCCCCATTGGCACTGGACTACCCCAGCATGAACGGACAGTTCGAAGTGCGCATGGGTCGTGGTCAATTTCTCAAAGCCGATGCGGGCGCTGCCAAGTTGCTGGGTGTGCTGAGCCTGCAAGCCTTGCCAAGACGCTTGTTGCTGGACTTCAGAGATGTGTTTGCCGAAGGTTTCGCCTTTGATTCTGTACGTGGCGATGTGGGCATCACCCAAGGCACCGCCCACACCAGCAACTTGCAAATCAAAGGCGTCAACGCCCTGGTCTTGCTGGACGGCCAAGCCAACATCGCGCAAGAAACGCAAAAACTCCGCGCCCAAATATTGCCCATGGTGGACACCAACACCACCTCTTTGCTGGCAGGCCTTGCATTGACCCCCGCCGTGGGGCTGACCGCCTTTGTCGCGCAATGGCTTTTGAAGAACCCCTTGTCTCGGGCCTCTAGCCAAGAATTCATCATTGACGGCAGTTGGGACAATCCCCGCGTCACCCGAATCAACAACCGCCCATGACGCCCAACACTCGGCTTCACTGGGCACGCGCCCTGCTTCAACGCAGCACCTCTTGGTGGCACGGCTTTGAAGAAGCTTTGCCCGGTGGGCGCGGCCGGCGCACCTTGTGGTTGGCCTTGATCACTTTGGTCATGGGGGTTTTGATCACCTTGGTCTGGTTGGCCGGACGTTACGAAGCCAGCCAACTGCAAGCCGAACTGGAGAGCGACACGACAGAGGCCGTGAGTGACTTGCGGCGTCAACTGGCACGCCAAACCCAAAGCCTGCAGGGCTTGCAGTCGAACACGCCGACCGAGACGTTCTGGAACACCGAGGCCCAAGCGCTGTTGCGTGAACACCGGGAGTGGCTGCGCATCGAATCGCGCGATCCCGAAATGAACCTCAAAAACCAGGTGGACACGCCCTTGCGCAAACCGATTTTCAAACGGGTCGCACGCACAGATTCGCTCAATGAAACCGTGCAAGCCTGTGCCAAAGCTCGCCGCATCAATGGCCCCAGTTACTCCAGCTCCTACTTTTTGCCACAAAACGATGGCATGGGTTTTGAGGTCATGGAAATGTGTTTGCCCCAAACGCAAGACGGTGTCTTGGTCGGCTTCACCATCGTGACCTATGGTTTGCAAGAGCTGATCAATGAGCTCTTGGGCGACAGCTTTGGCCGCCGCAACGAGATCTCGTTCACCGAACCCGATGGCACGCGCCTGGCCATTGCAGGCAGCCAAAGCCGCGGTCTGCGGGTGTTCACCTCACAGCAACTGGTCAACCTGCCCGGCAACACCTTGGTGCTGCGCATGGACGGGCGCAGGGGCGAAGCCAACATTTTTCCCAATGTCTTGACGGCTTTGGTCACCGCCATGTCCATCGCCTTGGTGACGGTCATCGTTTTACTCGTCAAAGACTCGCGGCGGCGCTTGAAAGCAGAGCGCGACTTGGCAGAGGCCCTGGCCTTTCGCAAAGCCATGGAAGACTCTTTGGTCACCGGTCTTCGGGCGCGTGACCTGGAGGGGCGCATCACTTATGTGAACCCGGCCTTTTGCCAGATGGTCGGCTTTGAGGCGGAGACACTGAACGGACGCAATGCGCCCATGCCGTATTGGCCACCCGAGATGGTCGACGAATACCGGCAACGTCAAGCCATCCGCTTGGCGGGCAATGTGCCGCCACGCGAAGGTTTTGAATCGGTCTTCATGCGCCAAGACGGCACACGGTTTCCGGTACTCATCATCGAGGCGCCTTTGATCAGCGTGCAAGGCGAGCAAACCGGCTGGATGGGCGCGGTGATTGACATCAGCGAGCAGCGCCGCATCGAAGAGGTGTCTCGCGCCAGCCAGGAGCGCCTACAGGCCACGGCCCGTTTGGCCACGGTGGGCGAAATGGCTTCTTTGCTCAGCCACGAGGTGAACCAACCTTTGGCGGCCATCGCCAGTTATGCCAATGGCTCTTTGAACCTGTTGCAAAACCCATCGGCCGTGCCACAAACCCTGGAGGATGTGCACATGGCGCTGCGCCGCATCGCCGAACAAGCCGACCGAGCAGGCCGGGTCATCAACAGCGTGCACGATTTTGTCCGCCGCCGCGATCAAGACCGTGAGCCCTTGCCACCGCACGCCTTGTTTGAGGCGGTATCGCCATTGGTCCAACTGCAAGCGCGCAAACTGCGGGTCACAGTGCACACCCAAATTGACCCTCAATTGCCCGACGTGATGTGCGACCGCACCATGGTGGAGCAAGTCTTGTTGAACCTGGCCCGCAACGGCATGCAAGCCATGGACAAGCCCGATTGCACAGACCGAAGGCTGCTCTTGAAAGCCCGTCGGGCGGCATCCAATGCCGAGCAAGCTTGGGTGGAGTTTTCGGTGACCGATGTGGGCGAAGGCATCAGCGACGAGGTGGCCAGCCAATTGTTCACCCCGTTTTTCACCACCAAAAGCGAAGGCATGGGCTTGGGCCTGAGCCTGTGCCGAACCGTGGTGGAGCAGCACGGCGGTCACTTGGAGTTTGAAACCCTGGCGCCCAAAGGCACGGTTTTCCGTTTCACCTTGCCCGTCAAGTCACGCTTGCATTTGGATAAGATCGCCGCATGAATTTCACCGACACGCCCACCGTTTTCATTGTGGACGACGACGCGAGCGTGCGCGAAGGCATGGCGTGGCTGCTGCGCACGCGGCGCTTGCTCAGCGAGACATTTGAGAGCGCCGAGTCTTTTTTGAGCATGCTGCAAAGCAAGCTTCAAGACACCGGCAACGGCCCTTCGGTCGGACAACACTGGTCTCAACAAGCGGCCTGTATTTTGCTGGACGTGCGCATGCCGGGCATGAGTGGCTTGGCCCTGTTTGAACAGCTGCTGATCAGCGGCGTGGCCCAAGCATGGCCGGTGATTTTTTTAACCGGTCATGCCGATGTGCCCACCGCAGTCGACAGCGTCAAGCGCGGGGCTTTTGACTTTTGTGAAAAGCCGTTTTCAGACAACGCCTTGGTCGACCGGGTCGAGCAAGCGCTGCATTTGTCTCAAACGCGTTTGACGACCCGCCAAGAGCAGCAACGCTTGCAGTCGCGTTTGCTCGAACTGACAGACCGTGAACGGGATGTGATGCACCTGGTGGTCGAAGGCCTGCCCAACAAACTCATTGCCGACCAGCTGGACATCAGCGTGCGCACGGTGGAGGTTCACCGTGCCCGTGTCTTTGACAAGATGGAAGTCAAATCGGCGGTGGAGCTGGCCAACTTGATGCGGAGCCTGTCGTGAAGAAGGCTCACGCCCCTGACCAGGCCCACCAGGCCGACTTGAAGCCAGGCCCCTTGAACCATCGCCGGCACCTGATGACCGGCTTGGGGCTGGCTTGGCTGAGCCAAATCACCGCTTGCTCTACGGCACCGGTTTCGCGGCCTGCCGAGCCTGCAGCGCCAAGCCCTGCGCAATACAACAAGGTGCGCAACGATTTGGCCCTGTTTGCCTTGTCTTTGCTCGACATGCCCTACCGTTCGGGCGGTCGCGGCCCGGCCACTGGCTTTGATTGCTCGGGCTTGGTGGCGCACATTTACCGCGAAGGGGGCGGCATCGCCGTCAAAGGCACCTCGGCCGAACTGGGGCGCAAATCCAGGCCCATTGACCGATCAGCGGTTTTGCCCGGAGATTTGGTTTTTTTCAACACCTTAGGGGCACGCCACTCGCATGTGGGGGTGTATGTGGGCGGCGGCCGCTTTGTGCATGCCAGCAACCCGCGCACGGGAGTTCGCTTGGATCACCTGAGCAACCGTTACTACGCGCAACGCTTTGAAGGGGCGCACAGCTTGCTGGAGTGAGCTTGCGCCGCACCTGCTCGGGGCCCTTGAAGGCTTGGGACCTTAAGGCTTCGGTCCTTCCGATGGCGGCGTCGGGGCTTCTGTTTCGGCCTCTGGCAATTCACCTTTGTTGCGGCCGGAAAACATGGTCCACCAGACAATACCCACCAAAATCACCAAGGCCAGCAAAGCCTCCAACAAGATCAGTCCCATGCACGCACCCCGTTTTTTGACTCACCGCCCGCGATGGATCGGCTTGTTTGTGGCCGCGATTGTAGGCAGCTTGGGCGCTTGCTCTGTCGCGCCTGTGCGGCATGCCCCTGAACCTGCAAGTCCATCGGTCCAAGCGCCCGCCCCCGCTGAGATCGCCAGCACTTTGCCCTCGCCCACTTTGCCCCCGCCCATCATGCGCGAACAAAGCCGCTGGGTTCCCGTTCCTTGGTCTGAACTACCAGGCCTGAACACCGACGCCATCCACGAAGCCTGGCCCGCTTGGCTGCAAAGCTGCCAACGACCTGGACCCACTTGGAAAGCCCTGTGCCCCGAGATCGCCCAACTGGCCAAAGCCCCGGTTGAACAGCAACGCCGTTGGGTGCGCGACAAGCTGCAGCCTTACCGGGTGGAGTCGCATGAGCAAAGCCAGCAAGGCTTGCTGACGGGTTATTACGAACCCGCCTTGATCGGTTCGCGCAAAGCCCAAGGCAACTTCAAAGTGCCCTTGTATGCGCCGCCTGCCCAATTGGGCCAACGCAAGCCTTGGTACACGCGGCAAGAGATCGACAACTTGCCCGCCGCCCGCACCGCCCTGCGCGGCAAAGAGCTGCTGTACCTGGCCGACCCGGTGGACGCGATGGTGCTGCACATCCAAGGCTCGGGCTTGGTGAATGTGACCGAGCCCGACGGCCGCCAGCGCTGGGTGCGCATGGCCTACGCCGCCACCAACGACCAACCCTACATCAGCATTGGCCGCTGGCTGCTGGACCGCAAGCTCATCACCGACGCCAGTTGGCCCGGCATCAAGGCCTGGATCGACCGAAACCCTTCGCGCGTCAATGAACTGCTTTGGCAAAACCCGCGTGTGGTGTTCTTCCGCGAAGAAGCCTTGCCCGTGGGCACCACACCACCCGGCCCCAAAGGCGCACAAGGCGTGCCGCTCACGGCCGAGCGCTCCATTGCGGTGGACCGCCGCAGCATCCCCTATGGCACCCCGGTGTGGATGAAGTCCACCGGACCCCAAACCCATTTAGACCGCTTGGTGCTGGCCCAAGACACCGGCACCGCCATCGTGGGTGCGGTGCGGGCCGACTATTACGCAGGCTCCGGCCCGGCAGCGGGTGAATTGGCAGGGCGCCTCAAGCAACCCCTGCAAATGTGGGCCTTGTGGCCACGCTGAGCCGGATGCCTTTGACCTGCCGCCCCGGCTGCGCCGCTTGCTGCACCGCACCCTCTATCTCCTCGCCCATCCCCGGCATGCCGCAAGGCAAACCTGCGGGCGTGCCCTGCGTGCAACTCGACGATCAGTTGCGCTGCAAGATTTTTGAACAACTCGATCGGCCTGCGGTGTGCGGACAATTGCAAGCATCGGTGGAGATGTGCGGGGCTCTGGCCGATGGCGGCGTGCATGCACGCGCTTGGTTGATGCGGCTGGAAGATTTGACGAAGCCTGACTCGTGAACGACCGATAAAGTCACCAACACGTCATTCAAGCTCACCTGCAGCGGCTAAGCTGAACACCTTTTGCTGACCCCCCGGAGCACGGCCATGGCGTTTGAGATTCCTTCTTTGAAAGACAGCGTTCACCCCGATGAATGGCAGCTGCGGCTGGACTTGGCTGCGTGTTACCGGCTGGTGGCGCTGTACGGCTGGAGCGATCTGGTGTTCACCCACATCAGCGCCAAACTGCCCGAGTCGGTGGCGGGCGATGACCATCAGTTTTTGATCAACCCCTACGGCCTGATGTTTGACGAGATCACCGCGTCCAGCTTGGTCAAGGTGGACATGGCGTGCAACAAGTTGCACGACAGCCCTTTTCCGGTCAACCCGGCGGGCTTTGTGATCCACAGCGCGGTGCATGAGGCGCGGCCCGATGCCGGTTGTGTGTTGCACACCCACACGCGCGCTGGCGTGGCGGTGAGCGCGCAGGCGCACGGCGTGCTGCCCATCAGCCAGCAAAGCACCTTTGTGCTGGCCTCGCTGGCCTACCATGGCTACGAGGGCGTGGCCATTCACGACGAAGAAAAGCTCCGCCTGCAGGCCGACTTAGGCTCGGCCAATTTCTTGATGTTACGCAACCACGGCTTGCTCACCGTGGGCAAAACCATTGCCGACGCGTTCTTGTCGATGTACACCTTTGAGAACACCTGCCGCATCCAGGTGGATGCGCTGGCAGGCCAAGCGGGCCCCAAAGACCTGACGGCTGTGGACCCTCAAATTTTGAACGGCGTGGCCAACGCCATGCGGGTGCAAACCGGTGGTTTGGGCGGCGCGTTTGTTTGGCCTTCGCTGCTGCGCAAGCTGCAACGCGAAAGCCCCGATTACACCCATTAAGGACCCCATGCGCTCTTTGTTTGAACCCTGCCAGGTGGGCAGCATCACTTTGGCCTCACGCATCGTGATGGCCCCGCTCACACGCAACCGAGCACCCGGCTCGCTGGCCAACGCCCGCATGGCCACCTATTACCGCCAACGCGCCAACCCGGTCACGGGGGCGGGCCTGATCGTCACCGAGGCCACGGCCATCAGCCACCAAGGCCAGGGCTACGCCGATGTACCCGGCATCTGGAGCGCAGAGCAAGTGGCCGCGTGGAAGCAAGTGACCGATGCGGTGCACACCGAAGGCGGCAAGATCGTGATGCAGCTGTGGCATGTGGGCCGCGTCTCGCACACCAGCTTGCAGCCGGGTGGCGCTGCGCCTGTGGCGCCATCGGCCCTGACGACTGCAACGAAAACAGTGCTGCTGTTAGACGGCCAAGCCAAATTTGTGCCCGTGTCCGAGCCGCGTGCGCTCGACGCCGCCGCGCTGCCAGGCATCGTGCAAGACTACCGCCGCGCAGCGGCCAACGCGATTGCCGCCGGGTTTGATGGCGTAGAAGTGCACGCGGCCAATGGCTATTTGATTGACCAGTTTTTGCGCAGCAGCAGCAACCATCGCACTGACGCGTATGGCGGCTCGGTCGAGAACCGCGCCCGCTTTTTGCAAGAGGTGATGCAAGCCATCGTGGCCGAGATCGGTGGCGCACGCACGGGCATCCGCATCTCGCCCGTCACACCCGCCAACGGGGTGAGCGACGAACAGCCTCAGCCCTTGTTTGAGCATGTGGCACGTTTGCTGGCCCCAATGGGTTTGGCTTTTGTGCATGTGATCGAAGGCTCCACAGGTGCAGCACGCGACCACCAGCAGGGCGACAAGCCGTTTGACTACGCCGCTTTTCGCCAAGCCTACACCCAAGCGGGCGGGCGCGGCGCATGGATGCTGAACAACGGCTACGACCTGAGCTTGGCCGCTGAGTCTCTGGCCGGCGGTGCGGACCTGATCGCCTTTGGTCGCCCTTTCATTGCCAACCCCGACTTGGGCGCACGCCTGCGCCAAGGCGGCCCCTTCAACACGCCCGACCGCGCCACTTTTTACGGCGGTGGTGATGCGGGATACACCGACTACCCGTTTTTGCCGCTGGCTTGAGGCCAACCAGCGCTCAGGGCTTCCAGCGCTTGAGCAGCAGTGCATTGGCCATGACACTGACCGAGCTGAGCGCCATGGCCGCGCCCGCCATCATGGGGTTGAGGTAACCCAAGGCGGCCAGAGGAATGCCCGCCACGTTGTAGGCAAAGGCCCAAAACAGGTTCTGCCGGATCTTGGCCACGGTGCGGGCCGAGATATCAAGCGCAGCGCCCACCAGGGCCAGATCGCCGCGCATGAGGGTGATACCGGCCGCGTGCATGGCCACATCGGTGCCGTTGCCCATGGCCAGGCCCACATCGGCGGCGGCCAAAGCGGGCGCATCGTTCACCCCATCACCCACCATGGCCACCACTTGGCCACCCGCACGCAGTTTTTGCACCTGCGCCGATTTGTCGCCGGGCATCACATCGGCCAGCACTTCCCCCGCTTCGGGGCGCAAGCCCAAGCGGCGCGCCATGGCTTGTGCGGCGGCCTGGTTGTCGCCCGAAATCATCACTAGGTTCAGGCCGCGATCGCGCAACGCGGTCAAGGCTTGTGCAGCGCCTGCTTTGGGCTCGTCGCCAAAACCCATGAGCAGCAGGGCGTGCAGACCTGCATCGGTGCGCTCGGCCAAGGCCGAGAGGCTGGCGCCTTGCGCCCGCAAGGCCTCGATGTCTGTTTGCCAACCGCCGATGTCCAACCCTTCTTCTTGCAGCCAACGCAAACTGCCCAGCATCAACTGCTTGCCGTCCACCTTGGCCAACACGCCTTTGCCGGGCACGGCCTGCAGGTCTTGCGCGGTGGGACCTGACAGGCTCTGCTTTTCTGCGGCGCTCACCACCGCACGTGCCAAGGGGTGTTCACTGCCGCTTTGCACGCGTGCGGCCAAGGCCAACGCGTTTTGTGCGTCTTGACCAGGTGCAGGCACATGGGCCAGCAATCGCGGTTGGCCCACAGTGAGCGTGCCGGTTTTGTCAAAGGCCACGGTTTGCACGCGGTGCGCCAACTCCAGCGCTTGCACATCTTTGATCAAGATGCCGTGCTTGGCCGCCACACCCGTGCCCGCCATAATGGCCACGGGCGTGGCCAGGCCCAGGGCGCAAGGGCAGGCAATGACCAATACGGCCACTGCATGGATGAGTGCTGTTTCAAAGTCAGCCCCTGTTGCCATCCACGCACCCAAGGTGAGCAGGGCGATCACCAGCACCACGGGCACAAACACTTCGGCCACTTTGTCCACCAAGCGCTGAATGGGCGCCTTGGCCGCTTGGGCGTCTTCGACCAAGCGGATGATGTGTGAGAGCACGGTTTCGTGGCCCACCGCCGTGACGCGCATGCGCACACGCCCTTCGCCATTGATCGAGCCACCGGTCAAGGCCGCACCCGGCGCCTTGGCCACGGGCAAGGGTTCGCCAGTCAGCATGGATTCGTCCACCTGGGTTTGGCCTTCGACCAGTTCGCCGTCCAGCGGAAAACGCTCGCCGGGCCGCACCATGATCCGGTCGCCCACCAGGATTTCGTCCACAGGCACATCGACCTCGCCCTCTTCGCCCACCCAATGGGCTTTGTCCGGGCGCAAGGCATGCAAGGCGCGAATTGCCTCGGTGGTCTGGCGCTTGGCACGCGTCTCCAGCCATTTGCCCAGCATCACCAAGGTGATGACCACGGCCGAGCCTTCAAAGTACAGGTGAGGCGTGTGCCCGGCGTGTGCCGTGAGCCACAACCAAACCGACAAGGCCCAGCCTGCGGTGGTGCCCAAGGCCACCAGCAAATCCATGTTGCCCGTGAGCGCCTTCAGGGCATGCCAGCCGGCTTTGTAAAAGCGTGCTCCCAACACAAACTGAACCGGCGTGGCCAGCGCAAATTGCACCCAAGCGGGCAGCATCCAATGCTGACCCCACAGCTCGGCCAGCATGGGCATGACCAAGGGCGTGGTCAGCAGCAGGCCCACACCGACCGGCATGAAGCCTGCCCAGGAAGATTCACGGCTTGCATTGGCTTGTGCTTCAGGGGTGAGGGGCTCATAACCCGCATCGCGTACCGCGCGACGCAGCCGTGCGTCGGTCACATCATTGGACGCCACTTCGATGCGGGCCGATTCGGTGGCGAGGTTGACCGTGGCGCTGAGCACACCGGGTGTTTTTTTGAGGGCTTTTTCGACCCGCGCCACACAAGTAGCGCAAGTCATGCCGCCGATGCCGATGTCGTAGGTGATGGGAGGCTCAATCTTGATCTGTGTCATGGCATGAAGTCCTTGATGGTCTATGCTCAGACCAGACCCCAAGGGGTCTTGTTCAGTTCATTGGAGAGGATGCATCATGAACCAAATTTTCAAGGTTGAGGGCATGACTTGCGGTCACTGCGAAAAAGCAGTCACCAAAGCTTTACTGGCTTTGGATGCACAGGCCAAGGTTGTGATCGACCGCACACAAGACACAGTGCAAGTGGATTCAGAAAAAACCCGCCAGGCTTTGGCCAACGCCATTGCCGATGAGGGTTACCGCGTGATCGCTTGAATTTATCAACCACCAAGGAGTTTCAGATGACTCAAAACATTGGCAACATTGAACGCATCGTTCGCATCGTCGGCGGTCTTGTCCTGATCGCACTGGCCGCTGCGGGCACTGTGGGTGTTTGGGGCTGGCTGGGCTTGGTGCCCTTGGCTACAGGCCTCAGCGGCTGGTGCCCGCCTTACAGCTTGTTGGGCATCAACACCTGCAAAAATAAAAACACCTGATCGCATGTCGCAAGATTCGCCGCCGTCCGAGCCTCCAGCAACTCCTGGGCGTTTGAACTTACCCGGCGTTTTGCCCATCGACGACAAGCAACCGCTGGTTTGGCTTTGTCAGGGCCTGAAAGACATTGGCCATTCACCTTGGCTGAGTTTGGCGCATGGCCTGGTCATGGCCATAGGAGGCGGCCTGATCGCTTGGCTGGCACATGACCGGTTTTGGCTGCTGGTCAGTGCGGTGTCCGGTTTTCTGGTCGTGGCACCTGTTTTGGCCACCAGCTTGTATGCCATGAGCAGGGCCATCGAAAGAAACGAGTCCGTCACTTTGCGTCTTTTGTTCAAAACTTGGACGCAATGGCAAACGCTGCAAAACGACGAAGCGGTGAGTTACTGGTGTTTGGTGCGTTTTGGTCTGTTGCTGGCTTTAGCGGGCACAGGCTGGGTTTTGACCTCTTCGGCCTTGATCACTTTGCTGGCTCCGGTGCCGATCCACACCCCCATGGATTTCATCCGCCATGTGGTCCTCAATCCTGACAGTTATTTGTTTGAGCTGTGGTTGATGCTGGGTGGCCTGATGGCCGCACCGGTTTTTGCATCCAGTGTGGTGGCCATACCCTTGTTGTTGGACCGCCAACTCAATACCTTGCAAGCTGTGCTGACGAGCTGGAAAGTGGTTCTGACCCATCCTATGCCCATGGTGCTGTGGGCGTTTTTGATCATGGGTTTGAGCATGGTGGGCATTTTGAGCTTTTTCATTGGCCTGATCGTGATCGTGCCCATGCTGGGCCATGCGTCCTGGCATGCCTACCGCCATCTGGTGGACACCCGTGATGTACCCGAACGCATACCCCGCCAGGAATCTGAGTGATGTGGCAGATCACAGAAGAGCAATTTGCTTGGTTTGGGCTGACCGTGGGTGTAACAGCTTTCATGCTGTACATGCTTTTCATCGTTTTGCAATTGGCTTGGGCGTCCAAAGCGGGCAAGTTTGGTACTTTTGTCATTTTTCTGGGGTTGGCTTTTGGCATGCTGGGCTTTGTTGCCAAAGGCATCATCCAATGGTGGCTTGACACCTGAATTCCGTGTTGAATAAAGCTGTGAATAAAAGAGCTGGAATTCATGACTTATCCACAACTTGATCTGTTTTCCAAATGTTGTTCATTTTTGCGCGACAGCACAAAACCAAACCCACACACATGTTTGAAAGCTCAACAAGTCTTTGTCAACATTGAAAAAAAGAAGCTTGTCCACAAAAGAAGCATCCCCCTACTACTACCACTATCTCAAGATATAAAACATTAAGAAGATAAGAACCAAGAAGTGCGCTGTTAAGATTTGTATCTTTCCAAACACCCAATCACCATGGCGAGCGTCAACGAAGATTCGACACTTCCCTGTTACGACATCAAGAGCGCTGAACTGTCTTTGGTGTCTTTGGTCCTCAAAACAACCGACATTCAAATGCTTGCTGCGGCCTTGGCTCAGCAATTGGGGGAAAGTCCAGGTTTTTTTGACCATGACCCCGTGGTGATCGATGTCACTTCTTTGGGTTTGACCGATGGTGCGTCTTTGGATCTGACAGATTTAACAGGCATTCTTCGTGGAAATGGTTTGGTGCCTGTGGCCATCAAAGGTGCCCAATCAGAGCTTTTGTCAATGGCCAAGGGTCTTGGCTTGGTGGATGGCTCCGATGCCCGTGTGCGCCGCTCTGTGAGCCTTGCAACGCCCCAAGAACAAGCTGTCGTCCACCAACCCAGCACCCCACAGCCGGAACCCCAACAAACGGCCTTGATCGTTGACAAACCTTTGCGTTCAGGACAACAGGTTTACGCCAAAGGCCGAGACCTGATTGTTTTGGCCATGGTCAATGCTGGTGCCGAGGTCATTGCCGATGGGCATATCCATGTTTATGGTGCCTTGCGTGGCAAAGCCATTGCGGGTGCGCGTGGCAATACACAAGCACAAATTTTTGCCCAGGTGATGGAGCCAGAATTGATTTCCATCGCGGGTGTTTACCGCACCAGCGAAAATGCGTTGCCCAAAGATGTCTTGGGTCAAGTGGCCCAGGTGTGTTTGCAATCTGGCCCCGATGGGGACAAATTGCTCATCACCCCTCTCAAGTCTTAATTTTTCAATCGAGTCCAAGAAAGTTTTTCCATGGCAAAAATCGTTGTTGTGACCTCAGGCAAAGGTGGTGTAGGTAAAACCACAACCAGCGCCAGTTTCGCTTCAGGCTTGGCCCTCAGAGGTTTCAAGACCGCTGTCATTGACTTTGATGTGGGTCTGCGCAATCTGGACCTGATCATGGGCTGTGAGCGTCGTGTGGTGTACGACCTGATCAATGTGATTCAGGGTGAAGCCAATTTGAACCAAGCCCTCATCAAAGACAAGCAGTGCGACAACCTGTTCGTCTTGGCGGCTTCGCAGACCCGTGACAAAGATGCACTGTCTCAAGAAGGTGTTGAGAAGGTCTTGAACGACCTGAGCAGCATGGGTTTTGAGTACATCGTGTGTGATTCACCTGCTGGTATTGAAACTGGTGCCCTGATGGCCATGCACTTTGCCGACGAGGCTTTGGTGGTGACCAACCCAGAAGTGTCTTCGGTTCGCGATTCGGACCGCATTTTGGGCATGTTGGGCAGCAAGACCAAGCGTGCCATTGAAGGCTCAGAGCCGATCAAAGAACATTTGCTGATCACCCGCTACAACCCCAACCGGGTGGAAGAAGGGCAGATGCTGTCGCTGCAAGACATCCAAGACATTTTGCGCATCAAGTTGCTGGGAGTGATTCCTGAAAGCGAAAACGTCTTGCAAGCCTCTAACCAAGGCACGCCCGCGATCCACATGGCCAACAGCGATGTGTCGGAGGCCTACAAAGATGTGATCGACCGTTTCTTGGGTGAAGACAAACCGATGCGCTTTACCGAAGCAGAAAAGCCTGGCTTCTTCAAACGTTTGTTTGGAGGCAAGTGAGCCATGTCCTTTCTTTCCTTCCTGTTGGGTGAAAAGAAGAAAACCGCCAGCGTCGCCAAAGAGCGCTTGCAAATCATCTTGGCCCATGAACGCAGTGGTCGAAACGTGGCCGAGCCTGATTATTTGCCGGACTTGCAACGCGAACTGGTGGCGGTGATCAGCAAGTACATCAAGATCAATCCCAACGACATCAAGGTTAATCTCGAGCGTCAGGACAACCTGGAAGTGTTGGAAGTCAAGATCGAGTTGCCCGATACCCGCTGAAGTTTGACCGCGTTTTTTTCAGCGTTCAAACTTTTTAAAATTGACCTCTTGGACCGCAAGAAAGCCACCTTTTCAGGTGGCTTTCTTTTGATCAACGTGTGCTCAATGAAGCCCACAAGGCCCGTGCTGCGCGGATGTTGCGCTCTTTGACATGGCCAAAACCCTTGATGGTTTCAGGGACACGGGCCACGTCCAGCGCATGCGCGTGGGTGCTGTCGGAGAGGTTTTCCAGCACCTGATCGATGTGCTGCATGTATTCACGGATCAAAGCGCGTTCGGTCACCCGTTCTTCGGTTTTGCCAAACACATCCAGCGCCGTGCCACGCAGGCCTTTGAGTTGGGCCAGCAACTTGAAGCCGGTCAGCATGGCCGGGCCAAACTTGCGTTTGACCAATTCACCTTTGTCATTGCGCTTGGACCACAGAGGCGGGGCTAAATGGTAGTTCACTGTGAAGTCGCCTTCGAAGTTGTCCTTGATGCGGTCTAAAAAACTGGTTTGGGTGTGCAGCCGTGCAACTTCATATTCGTCTTTGTAGGCCATCAACTTGTACAAATGGCGTGCGACGGTTTCAGCCAAGATGGTTTTGCCCAAAGGTGCCTCAGTGGCGCGCACACGTTCTACGATGCTTTGGTAGAGCTGGGCGTAAGTGGCGTTTTGGTAGTCCGTCAAACGTGCCATGCGGTTAGCCACAATGTCTTCCAGGCTGTCGCGTTTTTTGAAGTTGATGACCTGTACAGGAAGAATTTGTTGCATCAAGGCATCGAGCTGATGCGCGGCATGGCGCCCCCACTCAAAAGCCGCCAGATTGTTTTTGACCTGTACATCATTGAGTTCGATGGCACGCACCAAAGACTCTCGGTGCAAAGGCAGCCAGCCTTTTTGCCAAGCGTAGCCCAAGATCATGGGGTTGACGTAAATCGTGTCGCCCATGAGCTGCTTGGCCAAGGCGTCGGCGTCGAAGCTCCCCATGCCGTCCAAGCCCACTTGTGCGGTGATTTCGGCCACGCATTGTTCAGCCGGGTTTTGCCAGTTGCCGTTTTTCACAAACGCGGCGGTGGGTGTGCTGCTGCTGTTCATGGCCACACGGGTTCGGCCTGCGCGCATGCGCAAGGTGGTTTCCTTGGAGGCGCTGACGATGGGGTCGCAGCCAATGATCAAGTCAGCTGCGGCCATGCTCACGCGGGTGGTGCGGATCTCGTTTTGCGTGTTGGCGATCAGGATGTGGCTCCAGGTGGCGCCACCTTTTTGGGCCAGGCCCGCCGAGTCTTGCGTGACGATGCCTTTGCCTTCCATGTGGGCGGCCATGCCCAGCAATTGCCCGATGGTGATGACGCCCGTGCCGCCTACGCCCGCGACCACGGTGCCCCAAGGCTCGTGGATGGTAGGCAAAACTGGGTCGGGCAAAGCGCCCAAGCTGGCGGGGTTGATCGTGGTTCTGGTGGATGACGACTTCTTTTTGAAACTGCCGCCCTCCACCGTGACAAAGCTTGGACAAAAGCCTTTGAGACAGCTGGTGTCCTTGTTGCAGGTGCTTTGGTTGATGGTGCGCTTGCGGCCGAGTTCAGTCTCTAAAGGCTCTACCGACAAGCAGTTGGATTGCACGCCGCAGTCGCCACAGCCTTCGCACACTTCTTCGTTGATCATCACGCGCACGGCAGGGTCTACCATGGTGCCGCGCTTGCGGCGGCGGCGTTTTTCGGTGGCGCAGGTCTGGTCGTAAATGATGACGGTGGTGCCTTTGATCTCGCGCATTTCGCGTTGAATGCGGTCAAGTTCGTCGCGGTGGAACACGCGCACGCCCTCGGCCAAAGCGACACCCTCGTACTTCTCGGGTTCGTCGGTCACCACCACAATGCGCTGCGCGCCTTCGGCCTTCATGCTCATGGCGATTTGCACCACGCTGTGGCCTTCGGCACGCTCCCCTACGGGTTGGCCACCGGTCATCGCCACCGCGTCGTTGTACAAAATCTTGTAGGTGATGTTCACACCCGAAGCCACGCTTTGGCGAACGGCCAGAATGCCGCTGTGGAAATAAGTGCCGTCGCCGATGTTGGCAAAGATGTGCTGGTCGGTGGTAAAGGGTTGTTGGCCCGACCATGGAACGCCTTCACCCCCCATTTGGGTGAAGCCCACGGTGCTGCGGTCCATCCAGATGCTCATGAAGTGGCAGCCAATGCCCGCCATGGCACGAGAGCCGTCGGGCACCTTGGTGGAGGTGTTGTGCGGGCAGCCAGAACAGAACCAAGGTGTGCGTTCGGCAGCGGCGCCCAGTGTCAGGGTTTGCAGAGATTTTTCTTTGGCGTCCAACAAGGTCAGATGCGCGTCGATGCGGGCGGTGGTGTCAGCATCCACACCCAGCTTTTTCAGGCGCTTGGCAACAGCGCGCGCGATGATGGCGGGTGTCAGGTCGGCATTGGCCCGCAGCAGTGTTCGCTGGCTGGGGTTGGGCATGGACCATTCGCCGCCAGACACATCGCCCTCGGCTTCGTCGAACTTGCCCAAGATGTTCGGGCGCACATCGTCACGCCAGTTGTAGAGCTCTTCCTTGAGCTGGTATTCGATGACTTGCCGTTTTTCCTCGACCACCAAAATCTCGCGCAAGCCGGTGGCGAATTCGCGGGTGGTTTGTGCTTCAAGGGGCCAGACCACACCCACCTTGTGCAAACGGATGCCCAGGCGTTGGCAGGTGGCGTCATCGAGGCCGAGATCGAGCAAGGCTTGACGCGTGTCGTTGTATGCTTTGCCGCTGGCGATCAGGCCAAAGCGGTCATTCGGTCCTTGTATGACGTTGTGGTTGAGCTTGTTGGCACGGATGTAGGCCAAGGCCGCGTACCACTTGTAGTCAAATAACCGCGCTTCTTGTTCCAGCGCCGTGTCGGGCCAGCGGATGTGCACGCCACCGGGCGGCATGACAAATTCGGGCAAGACAATTTGCACGCGCTCGGGATCGATGTGGGCGGTGGCGCTGGACTCCACAATTTCCTGGATGGTCTTCATGCCCGACCAAATGCCGGCAAACCGGCTCAGAGCCAAGGCATGCAGGCCTTGGTCCAGGATGTCTTGCACACTGGCCGGAAAGAACACCGGCAACCCGCAGGCCTTGAAGATGTGGTCGCTCTGGTGCGCGGCGGTGGAGCTTTTGGCCACATGGTCGTCGCCCGCCACGGCCAGCACGCCGCCCCAAGGCGTGGTGCCTGCCATGTTGGCGTGCTTGAACACGTCTGAGCAGCGGTCCACGCCCGGGCCTTTGCCGTACCAGATGCCGAACACGCCGTCGAATTGGTTGGTGCCCGGCGGCGCAAAACCCAGCTGCTGTGTGCCCCACAAGGCGGTGGCCGCCAGCTCTTCGTTGACACCGGGCTGGAAGACGATGTGCTGGGCCTTCAGGTGGTCCTTGGCCTTCCACAGCGACTGGTCGTAACTGCCCAGAGGCGAGCCCCGGTAACCGCTGATGAAGCCGGCGGTGTTCTTGCCCTGCAATGCGTCGCGCTGGCGTTGCAGCATGGGGAGTTTGACCAGGGCTTGCACGCCGCTCATGAAAGCGCGACCCACATCGAGGCTGTACTTGTCGTCCAGCGTCACGGTTTCAAGCGCTTGGCGAATCGAATCGGGCAAGGGGGCGTTCATGGTCTGTCCTGCAACTGAGGTGGATGTCACAGTGTAGGGCGACATAGCCGACAAGTGCTTGCTTTGTGTGACAGGATTTGCCCTATGATTTGAAAGAATCTTGCTCAAGGAGGCTTGTTTTGGAAACATTGGACAAATTTGACTGGGCCATCTTGAACGAACTGCAACGTGATGGGCGCCTGACCAATGCGGAATTGGCGCAGCGCGTGGGCTTGTCGGCCGCACCGTGCTGGCGGCGGGTGCGGGCGCTGGAAGAGTCGGGTGTCATCCAGGGCTACCGCGCCGAGATCAACCGCCAGAAAGTGGGCCTGGATGTGTTCGCGTTTGTTCGGCTGGATGCCGAGCGCAACCGGGGCGATGTGACCCGTCAATTGGAAGAGGCGATTCGCAAAATCCCCGAGGTGGTTTCGTGCCACTACATCAGCGGAACCGGGACCTTTGAGTTGCAAGTGGTCAGCAAAGACCTGAACACCTTCAGCCAGTTCGCCCGCAATGTGTTGCTCAACCTGCCCAATGTGAAAGACCTGCACACCAGCTTTTCGATGGGTGAGGTCAAGGTCGCAGGGGCCTTGCCCTTGCTGGAGGGGACCAATTAACTTTTTCAATAGCGGTCCGCCCCACGCAGGCCCTTTGGCGCATCCGTCGTCAGCGCCAGCATTTCATGCAGCCGGCTTTCAGTCGATGGTCGCGCCGGAGTCTTTGACGATCCTGGCCCAGCGGGGCAGGTCGTCACGCACCAGCTGGGCGAACTGCTCAGGCGTGGATTTGAAGGCTTCGCAGCCCACACCGGCCAGGCGATCCTGCACCTCCTTCGAGTCAAGAGCCTTGGTGATTTCTGCGTTGAGCTGGTTGATGATCGCCCTGGGCGTTCCTGTCGGAGCAAACACGCCGTACCAAGGGGTGGCGCCAAAGTCCCTCAGGGTCTCGCCAATGGTGGGGGCGTCCGGCAGCACGGGCAGGCGCTTGGGGTTGACCACACCGAGGACCTTCATCCTGCCGGAGCGGATGAACGCGATTGAAGAAGGCAAGCTCTGCACCGAGACTTGCACTTGCCCGGCGACCAGGTCGGTGGCGGCTGCTGCGGCCCCCTTGTAGGGCACATGGGTCAAGTCGATGCCGGTGGCTTTGCCCAGCATTTCGCCGATCAGGTGGTTGAGGGTGCCATTGCCAGCCGATCCAATGTTGATCTTGCCTGGTTGCTGTTTGGCCAGTGCGACCAGTTCGGCGGTGTTCTTGGCGGGAAAGCTCGGGTGGGCCACCAACACATAGCCGGCCGTGGCGACGCTGCCCACCGGCTCGAAGTCCTTGACCGGGTCGAAACCGGTGCTCTTGTACAGCGCTGGATTGATGACCATCGCGCTGTCTGCGGTCAGCAGCAAGGTGTAGCCATCCGGGCGGGTCTTGGCGGCTGCTGCTGTGCCCACGTTGCCCCCGGCGCCGGTGCGGTTTTCCACCACAAAGGACTGGCCTGTCTGCTCGGAGAGCCTTTGCGCAATCACCCGCGCGATCGTGTCGTTGGCACCCCCGGCCGCCTGGGGCACGATGATGGTGACCGGCTTGGAGGGAAATTTGTCTTGCGCCAGCACGGGCGCGCTGGCGGCCATGCACAGGCCCAGGGCCAACAGGATTCTGCGTTGCAGGAACATGGGAGTCTCCTCATTGAATAAACGGAAGGGGGTGAGCAAACAGACGGAGGGTTGACGAAAACCAACTGTTTTTGACCTGCACAGAGTAGCAGAAAACACCTTTGGGGCGGCGAAGAACAACGTGCGCCGTGCGGTGCCGAGGGTCACCTGTTGAATGCGTGCAATGCATCAAGTGCCATGCCTTTGTGGGTGTTTTTTCGAGCGTTGACCGAGCGCCCCACCTGAAACACCCTGCCTGTAAAATGAGCAGCTTCAGCCGACCCCGTGGCAGGGTGGCTCCGTGGCGCAGGCGGCGCCCATTTTTGGCCTTCAAAGGGCAGACTCTCATGCTTTACCCTCAAGAATTCGATGTGATCGTGGTCGGTGGCGGCCATGCCGGAACCGAAGCGGCGCTGGCCTCTGCCCGCATGGGCTGCAAAACACTCTTGCTCAGCCACAACATCGAGACGCTGGGGCAGATGAGCTGCAACCCGTCCATTGGCGGCATTGGCAAGGGCCACTTGGTCAAAGAAGTCGACGCCTTGGGCGGGGCCATGGCTCTGGCGACCGATGAGGGTGGCATCCAGTTTCGCATCCTCAACAGCTCCAAAGGCCCGGCCGTGCGCGCCACCCGCGCCCAGGCCGACCGCATTTTGTACAAAGCGGCCATCCGCCGCATGCTGGAAAACCAGCCCAATCTGTGGCTGTTCCAGCAGGCCGTGGATGACCTGATGGTGGAGGGCGACCGGGTGGTGGGCGCCGTGACGCAGGTGGGCATCCGTTTCCGTTCGCGCACCGTGGTGCTGACCGCGGGCACATTCCTCGACGGCAAGATCCATGTGGGTTTGCAGAATTATGCGGCGGGCAGGGCGGGTGATCCGCCAGCCGTGAGCTTGTCTTCGCGCCTGAAAGAACTGAAGCTGCCGCAAGGGCGTCTGAAGACCGGCACACCGCCGCGCCTGGATGGCCGCACCATCGATTTCTCCAAGTGTTCCGAGCAGCCCGGCGACGGCGTGCCCGGCGGCATGAACCCTGAGGGTGGGGTGCCGGCGTTCAGTTTCATGGGCAAGGCCGAGATGCACCCGCAGCAGGTGCCGTGCTGGATTACGCACACCAACGAGCGCACGCACGAGATCATCCGCTCGGGCTTTGACCGCAGCCCCATGTTCACCGGCAAAATCGAAGGCGTGGGCCCGCGTTATTGCCCGAGTGTGGAAGACAAGATCAACCGCTTTGCCGACAAGGACAGCCACCAGATTTTTTTGGAGCCCGAAGGCCTGACCACCCACGAGTACTACCCCAACGGCATCTCGACCAGCTTGCCGTTTGACATCCAGTACGAGCTGGTGCGCTCGATGAAGGGCCTGGAAAACTGCCACATCCTCAGGCCCGGCTACGCCATTGAATACGACTACTTTGACCCCCGTTCGCTGAAGAACAGCTTTGAGACGCGCCAGATCAACGGCCTGTTCTTCGCAGGCCAGATCAATGGCACCACCGGTTACGAAGAAGCCGCAGCGCAAGGTTTGTTTGCGGGCATCAACGCAGCGCTGCAATGCCGGGGCGAAGCAGCCTGGACACCTGCTCGCGACCAGGCTTACTTGGGCGTGTTGGTGGACGACTTGGTCACACAAGGCGTGACCGAGCCTTACCGCATGTTCACCAGCCGGGCTGAGTTCCGCCTGCAGCTGCGCGAAGACAATGCCGATGCGCGCCTCACAGAAGTGGGGCGGCAAATGGGTTTGGTGGATGACGCCCGTTGGGACGCCTTCAGCCGCAAGCTCGACGCTGTTTCACGTGAAACAGAACGCCTGAAAGCCACCTGGGTGAACCCGCGCAACCTGCCAGCGGCCGAATCTGAGCGCGTGCTGGGCAAGGCCATAGAACACGAGCACAACCTGTTTGACCTGCTGCGCAGACCGAATGTGAGCTATCCAGCCCTGATGTCATTGGATGGGGGCCGCATGGCCAGCGCCGATGTTTCACGTGAAACCTTGGGCGACTTGAGCCCCTCGGTGATCGAGCAGGTGGAGATCGCCGCCAAGTATTCTGGCTACATCGACCGCCAAAAAGGCGAGGTGGAGCGGGCCGCGTTTTACGAACACCTGCGCCTGCCCGAGAGTCTGGACTACATGCAGGTGTCGGCGCTGTCGATCGAGGCGCGTCAAAAGTTGGCCAAACACCGGCCCGAAACCTTGGGCCAAGCCTCGCGCATCTCGGGCATCACGCCTGCCAGCGTGTCCTTGCTTTTGATTCATCTGAAAAAGGGTGGCTTCAAAGGCTTCATGCAAGCTGCAGAGGAAGGCGTGCAGGCATGAGTGTGAATCTGGAGGCTGGGCTGCGTTCGGGTGCGCAAGCCCTGGGCCTGAGTTTATCAGACGACCAAGTTCAGCGCCTTTTGGGCTACGCGGCCCTCATTCAGAAGTGGAACAAGGTCTACAACCTGACGGCGCTTCGTGAGCCAACCGAGATATTGACGCACCATTTGCTGGACAGCTTGACGGCGGTGACGCCTTTGACCCGGCACACGCAGGGGCAAGCCATTCGGGTTTTGGACGTCGGTTCGGGGGGTGGCTTGCCCGGCGTGGTTTTGGCCATTTGCATGCCCGAGTTGAATGTGAGTTGTGTGGACACGGTGGCCAAAAAAGCCGCCTTTGTGCAGCAAGTGGCGGTGAGCCTGAAGCTGCCCAACTTGCGCGGCCTGCATGCGCGGGTCGAATCCCTGACCGATCCGTACCAGGTTATTTGCGCCAGAGCCTTCGCTTCCTTGCCTGACTTTGTGACCTGGTCGCGTTCGGCCTTGGCAGAAGGCGGCGTCTGGATGGCCATGAAGGGCAAGCACCCGCAGGCGGAAATCGATGCTTTGCCTGCCGACGTGAAGGTGTTTCACGTGGAACCGCTGACGGTTCCGGGGTTGGATGTGGAGCGGCGCATGGTCTGGATGAAGCCCGAAACCGTTTGAATCAATGGGTGTTTCACGTGAAACACCTTGAAAAGAGGCCGCATCAGCGGGTGGCCCATCACTTACACTCGCAACAAACTCCATAGAAAGAAAGCCCATGTTTTTTGGAATTTCCGATTACGGATCCTTTGTCGCTGCGATAGTTTTGTTTTTGGCCATTCCCGGTCCTGGTAATCTGGCCCTGATCACCTCCACCGGCAAGGGCGGAATCGCCGGGGGGCTGGGCGCCACATTGGGCGTGATCGCAGGGGACCAGGTGTTGATGTGGATGGCCGTGGCGGGTGTGGCCACGGTGCTGGCCACTTACCCTGCGGCGTTTGTGGCTGTGCAGTGGGTTGGTGCTTTGTATTTGGCTTGGTTGGGTTGGATGATGTTGAGGGCCAAGCCGGGCGATGCCCCTGTCTTGAACATTCGCCCTCGCCAGTATTTTCAACAAGCGTTTGCCATCACCTTGCTCAACCCCAAGGCGATTGTTTTTTACATGGCATTTTTCCCTTTGTTTGTTGACCCCAGCGTTCATCAGGGCTGGATCAGTTTTGCGGTGATGGCCGCAACCATTGCTTTTCTGACGTTTTTGTATGGTTTGGGCATGACCTTGTTGACATTCCACTTGGCCTCGCGCATGCGTGCAAACCCCCGCGTTGGGCGTTGGCTGGAAAAGCTGGCTGGCATTTTTCTCATTGGTTTTGGCGTCAAGTTGGCCATTTCCAAATAAATTGGACGATTCACCACCATGGCCAAAATCATCTGCATTGCCAACCAAAAAGGCGGCGTCGGCAAAACCACCACCACGGTCAATTTGGCCGCGGGCCTGGCCAAGCTGGGCCAAAGGGTTTTGTTGGTCGATCTGGATCCACAGGGCAATGCCACCATGGGCTCGGGCATCGACAAACGAGAAGTCGAACTCAGTATTTACGACGTCTTGCTTGAGTCGGCATCGGTCCAAGAGTCAGTGGTGAAAGCTGACAAGTGCGGTTACGACGTGTTGAGCGCCAACCGCGAATTGGCCGGTGCCGAGGTCGAGCTGGTTCAGCTGGCCCACCGTGACCAGCGCTTGCGGTCAGCCCTGACTGTGGTCGATACAGACTATGACTTCGTGTTGATCGATTGCCCGCCATCCCTGTCCATGCTCACCCTCAACGGCCTGTGTTCGGCGCATGGCGTGATCGTGCCCATGCAGTGCGAATACTTTGCACTGGAAGGTCTGACGGACCTCGTCAACACCATCAAGCAGGTGCATGCCAACCTGAACAAAGACCTGAAGATCATTGGCCTTCTGCGCGTCATGTTTGACCCCCGCATCACCTTGCAAGTGCAGGTCAGCGATCAGCTCAAGGCGCACTTTGGCAACAAGGTGTTTGACACCGTGATCCCGCGCAATGTTCGCTTGGCCGAAGCGCCCAGCTATGGTTTGCCCGGTGTGGTGTTTGACCCGTCGGCCAAGGGCAGTCAAGCCTATGTCGAGTTCGCTCGTGAGTTGGTGCAGCGCGCACCATCGCTCTGAATGGCCGCCACGGTGTTGATCTTGCCCGGCTGGCAGGGCAGTGGCCCCGAGCATTGGCAAATGCGCTGGGCGCATCTGCATGCTTACAACGTGGTCGAGCAAAACGATTGGTTCAACCCGCTGCGAGGGGACTGGATGGCGCGTTTGGACGAGGCCGTCATCGATGCGCCAGGCCGTGTGGTGTTTGCTGCACACAGTTTGGGCTGTATCTTGGTGGCGGCTTGGGCGGCGGTGTCGCGGCACACCGAACGCGTGCAAGGGGCGTTGCTGGTGGCGCCAGGCGACACCGAAGTGCCCCACATGCGGGACCGTCTGCCTGGTTGGTCACCGGTGGTGCGCCAGCGTTTGCCCTTTCCAAGCGTGCTGGTGGGCAGCTTGGACGACCCTTATTGTTCGTCAGAACGTGCTCAAGGCCTGGCCCGAGACTGGGGTGCGCAGTGGTTGAGCCTGGGCGCAGCGGGGCACATCAATGCCGAATCTTTTTTGGGCGATTGGCCGCAAGGCCATGCCCTTTTGCAAACACTCTTGAAGGATTGATCATGGTCACCAAAAAACCCAAAGGTCTTGGCCGAGGACTCGAAGCCCTGTTGGGCCCGACGGTCGAAGACGCACCGGACACGGCGTCTTATGCCGAAAGTGGCTTGCCTAGCCAACTCAAGTTGGACCAAATGGTGCCCGGCATGTACCAGCCGCGCACCCGCATGGACGAAGGCGCTTTGTACGAGTTGGCCGAATCCATCAAGGCCCAAGGCATCATGCAGCCGATCTTGGTGCGCCAGTTGAAGGACGGTGCGCAAGCGGGCAAGTACGAGATCATCGCGGGCGAGCGGCGTTTCAGGGCCAGCAAGTTGGCCGGCCTGGAGAGCGTGCCGGTGCTGGTGCGCGATGTGCCCAACGAGGCTGCCGCGGCCATGGCCTTGATTGAGAACATTCAGCGCGAAGACCTCAACCCACTGGAAGAGGCCCAAGGCTTGCAGCGTCTGATCAAAGAGTTTGGGCTCACTCACGAAGCCGCTGCGCAGGCCGTTGGCCGCTCACGCAGCGCGGGCAGTAACTTGCTGCGTTTGCTGAATTTGGCAGAACCGGTGCAAAGCATGTTGATGGCGGGCGATCTGGACATGGGCCATGCCCGTGCGCTCTTGTCTCTGGACAAGGCGGCGCAAATCACGGCGGCCAATCAGATTGCGGCCAAAAAAATGTCGGTGCGCGAAGCCGAGAGCCTGGCTAAAAAGCTCGGCGCCGAATTCAACCTGGTCACGCAAAAACCCAAAAAGGAAAAGTCCCGAGACATTCGCCGCATTGAAGAGGAGTTGTCCGATTTGTTGATGGCTGAGGTGGAAGTGCGTGTCAAGAAACGCGTCAAACGCATGGGCCGGATAGAGGAGATGGGTGAGTTGAGCATTCAGTTTGGGTCGGTCGACGAACTCAATGGCCTGATCGACAAATTGCGCGGATAAACCGCCAAAGCCTGCGAAGATGATCTCGATTCTGGCTTTTTATCTCGCGGCGGCGAGCCTGACTTCCCTGTCGTTTTATTTCATGCGCTGGATTGCGGCCACCCAAAAACTGCGTCAAGAGTGGCCAGAACCTGTTTGTCACGTTCCGGTGGAGCGCTTGTTGTTGGCCAAAGGCGGTGCCGCATGAGAGGCCTTTGGCGCGACTTTTCGGTGTCCACTGGGGTGGCTGGTTTTGTGGCGGTGTTGGTGGGTTTCACCAGTTCTGCCGCGATTGTTTTTTCAGCGGCGCAAGCTTTGGGTGCCAGCGAAGCACAAATGGTGTCCTGGATGTGGGCCTTGGGTCTCGGCATGGGCGTCACCAGTTTGGGTCTGAGCCTGTGGTACCGACGGCCGGTGTTGACCGCGTGGTCTACACCCGGTGCCGCGGTGTTGGCCGTCAGTCAGGGCGTGAGCTTGTCCGAGGCCACGGGGGCATTCATCGTTTGTGCGCTCTTGATCATGGTGGTCGGCTACAGCGGCTGGTTTGAACGCCTGATGTCCAAAATTCCACTGGCGCTGGCCAGCGCTTTGTTGGCCGGGGTGTTGGCGCGTTTTGCTTTGGACGCCGTGGGGGCCGTGGCGCATGCGCCTGTGTTGGTGCTGGCCATGACCCTGAGTTATCTGCTGGGTCGGCGTTGGTGGCCGCGCTGGTCGGTGCCGGTGGTCTTGCTGGTGGGCATGGTGGTGGCGGCACTGCAAGGCCAGCTGCACCTGTCCAGCGTGGCCTGGACTTGGGCTGTACCTGTGTGGGTGAGCCCCACATGGAGCTGGGCGGCCTTGGTCAGCGTGGCCCTGCCGCTGTTTGTGGTGACCATGGCTTCGCAAAATCTGCCGGGTGTGGCGGCGCAGCGCGCTTCCGGTTATGACATTCCGATCTCTCCCGTGGTGGGGGCGACCGGTTTGGCCAGCCTGGTCTTGGCCCCATTTGGCGGTTATGCCCTCAATTTGGCGGCCATCACGGCGGCGATCTGCATGGGCAAAGAGGCGCACCCTGACCCCAGCCGCCGGTACACGGCATCGGCGGCGGCGGGCTTGTTGTACATCGCTTTGGGCCTGGCGGGCGGCACCATCGTCAGTCTGATGGCCGCGTTTCCCCAGGCACTGGTGTTGGCTGTGGCCGGATTGGCTTTGCTGGGCACCATGGCCTCGGGTTTGGCGGTGGCCGTCAAAGACGAGCAGCACCGTGAAGCTGCCTTGCTCACCTTTTTGGTCACGCTGTCGGGTGTGACGGTGGCCGGCGTGGGCTCGGCTTTTTGGGGTGTGGTGGTGGGGGCTCTGGCGCAGTGGCTGTGGACACGGCGTCAAACGGCCTCACATTGAAAAAATCTTCCCCGGATTCATGATGTTGTGCGGGTCCAGCGCCCGCTTGATGGTGCGCATCATGTCCACCGCGCCTTCACCGGTTTCGGTGCGCAAGAAGTCCATTTTGTGCAAACCAATGCCGTGCTCGCCCGTGCAGGTGCCGCCCAAACGCAGGGCGCGGCTGACCAGTTGCTGGTTCAAGGCTTCGGCGGTTTCGCACTCTTGGGGGTTGTTGGGGTCGATCAAATAGCCGAAGTGGAAGTTGCCGTCGCCCACGTGGCCGACCAAAAAGTAGGGCAGGCCGCTGGCGTCGGTTTCGGTGATGGAGTCGAGCAGGCAATCGGCCAGGCGGCTGATCGGCACGCAGGTGTCGGTGCTGATGGCGCGGCAGCCGGGTTTGCTCTGGATGGCCGCAAAGTAGGCGTTGTGCCGTGCGGTCCACAGGCGGGTGCGCTCTTCGGGCGTGGTGGCCCATTCAAACGAATTGCCGCCAAATTCGCTGGCAATTTCTTGCACGGTTTCGGCTTGTTCTTTCACGCCTGCGGGTGAGCCGTGGAACTCCATCAGCAGCATGGGCTCTTCGCGCAGGCCCAGTTTGGCGTAGGCGTTGACCATGCGAATGCTGTTGTGGTCCAGCAATTCCACTCGCGCGATCGGCACGCCCAGCTGGATGGTCTGGATCACGGTGTGCACCGCCGCCTCGATGCTGGGGAAGGAGCAGATCGCGGCCGAGATGGCCTCGGGCAAGGGATAGAGGCGCACGGTGACTTCGGTGATCACGCCCAGCGTGCCTTCGCTGCCCACCATCAGGCGCGTCAGGTCGTAACCTGCGCTGGATTTTTTGGCGCGGGTGCCGGTGCGGATGATCTCGCCCGACGATGTGACCACTTCCATGGCCAGCACGTTTTCGCGCATGGTGCCGTAGCGCACCGCGTTGGTGCCGCTGGCACGTGTTGCGCTCATGCCGCCAATGGTGGCGTCTGCGCCGGGGTCGATCGGGAAGAACAAGCCGGTGGACTTGATCTCTTCATTGAGCTGCTTGCGCGTCACGCCTGGCTGCACCGTCACCGTCAGGTCTTCGGCGTTGATGGACAGCACTTTGTTCATGCGTGTCAGGTCGATGCTGATGCCGCCTTGCACCGCCAGCAAATGGCCTTCGAGCGAAGAACCCACGCCAAATGGGATGACTGGCACCTTGTGCTCGGCACACAGTGTCACCGCGTCGGCCACATCCTGCGTGTTTTCGGCAAACACGACGGCGGCTGGGGGCGGCACATGGGTGAAGGCCGACTCGTCGCGGCCGTGCTGCTCGCGCACCACCAGCGCCGTGGAGCAGTTGGTGCCAAAGCGGGCTTTCAGGGCCGTCAAAAAAGCTTCCGGTACGGCGCGTTGCGCAACTTCAGGGGCCAGATGGGCGACAGGGGTGGGGGCGTTCATAGGGTGTCTCCAGTGGTGGCGGGCCAAATCCGCCAGACATGCAGAACAGCAGTTTACACCCCAAACAATGGCCTTGCTGTCCACTGTCAGACAAGCTGCAGCCAGTTGGCCGACAATCGTAGCTCTATGTAGGAGCCCACCCCCGTGGGCGATTTTCCCGATCCTGCACACTTGAGCGAACCAAAAAGAGAGCCAAACCATGGGCAACCGACTCACACAAATCGCCACCCGCACCGGGGACAACGGCACCACCGGCCTGGGCAACAACCAGCGCGTGTCCAAAAACAGCTTGCGTGTCCACGCCATGGGCGAGGTGGATGAGCTCAATTCCCACATCGGACTGCTGCTGTGCGAGGACATGCCCACCGACGTGCGCGATGTGTTGGTCGAGGTGCAGCACCAGCTGTTCAATCTGGGCGGTGAGCTGTCGATCCCCGGCTTTGAATTGCTCAAAGAAGAAGCCGTGGCGGCCCTGGACGATGCCCTTGAAACCTACAACGCCCAGCTGCCCAAGCTCGAAGAGTTCATCTTGCCCGCAGGCACACGCGGCGCGTCGCAGGCCCATGTGTGCCGAACCGTCGCGCGGCGGGCCGAACGCGCTTGTGTGGCCTTGGGCAACGAAGAGGCCATCAACGAAACCCCGCGCCAATACCTCAACCGCTTGTCCGACCTGATGTTTGTGCTGGCCCGGGTGCTTAACCGCATGAATGGCGGCGATGACGTGTACTGGAAGAGTGCACGCATGCAAAAAGACCCGGCAGTTTGAAAGTTCGGGGGCTGTCACCTAGGCGCATGTTTCAGGGTTGATGCGCGTGACAGCGGGGCATGGCCGCTGATACGCTGCAACGCATGAATACCGCGACACGATCCCCCGATTTGGCTCCCTACTTGCCCCAGATCAGGCTGTACCAAAACTGGCTGCGCGACGAACGCGGCCTGAGCTTTGCCACTTATAACGCGCTGTGGCGTTGGTCGGTGACCGAGCTGGATGCCTTCTGGCAAAGCATCTGGGATTACTTTGACTTCCAGTCGCCCACGCCGCACACGGCGGTGCTGGCCAACAACGTCATGCCGGGGGCCAAGTGGTTCCCTGGGGCCCAGACCAATTACGCGCACCAGGTGTTGCGCCATGTGCAGCCCGCTCACGAGGCGGGGTTTTTGGCCGTCATCAGCCACAACGAAAAAGGCCTGCGTCGCGAGATGAGTTGGCCCGAGCTGCGCCGTCAAGTGGCGGCCATGGCTTTGCACCTGCAAGCCCAAGGCGTCAAGCCCGGTGACCGGGTGGCGGCCTACATGCCCAATATCCCTGAGGCGATGGTGGCGTTTTTGGCCACCGCCAGCGTGGGCGGGGTGTGGAGCATTTGCGCCCCGGACATGGGCACCAATGCCGTGCTCGACCGTTTCAAACAGATCGAACCCAAGGTACTGATCGCGGTGGATGGGGTGAGCTATGGCGGGCGCGACTTTGATCGCATGGGCGTGGTGCAGGAATTGCGCGACGCGCTGCCCAGTGTGCAGCACGTCATCGTTCACGACAACCTGGGCACACTGGATCTGACCAACTGCGATGTGGGTGCCAGCGTGCAGATGTCGACCATCACCGCGCGTGACGATGCCGATGTGCAGGCCTTTGAGCCCATGTGGCTGGCCTTTGACCACCCTTTGTGGATTGTGTATTCGAGCGGCACCACCGGCCTGCCCAAGCCCATCGTGCACGGCCATGGCGGCACCGTGATCGTGGCCTTGGCCAACAAGATCTTGCACAACGACATTGGCTGCAGCTACCACCCCAACAGCTGGGGCGAGCGCTTTCATTGGTACAGCTCCACCGGCTGGGTCATGTGGAACGCACAGGTGGCCGGCCTGCTCAACGGTGTGACCTGCGTGATTTATGACGGCAACCCCGGCGGCAGCAAAGACAAGCCGGACTGGGGCATTTTGTGGCGCATGGCGGCTGAAGAAAAGGTCACGTTCTTTGGTGCGGGTGCGGCTTTTTTTGCCAACTGCCAAAAGGCCGGTGTGGACATTGCGCGCTGTGGCGATTTGACGCGGGTGCGGGCTTTGGGCACCACGGGTTCGCCCTTGTCGCCCGAAACCCAAACTTGGGGCGTCGATCAATTCAAGGCCATCGGTACCGATATCTGGTGGTGCAACATCTCAGGTGGCACCGACTTTGCGGGCGCCTTTGTGGGCGGCCACCGCGAGCTGCCGCAAGAGGCGGGCGTGATGCAGTGCCGCGAACTGGGTTGCGCGGTCGAGGCCTGGAACGAAGCGGGCGAACCGGTGCTGGGCGAAGTGGGTGAGTTGGTCTGCACCCAGCCCATTCCGTCCATGCCGCTGTACTTCTGGAACGACAAGGACAACGCCCGCTACCTCGCCAGCTATTTCGAGATGTACCCCGCAGGCCACGGCCGCATGCCCGGTGGCGGCGACGGCCCGGCCAGCATGGGCGGCGTCTGGCGACACGGTGACTGGCTGCGCATCGGCAACGCGCAAGGCGAGGGTGAAGGCTGCGTGATCTTTGGCCGCAGCGACGCCACCATCAACCGCTACGGCCTGCGCATGGGCACCAGCGAGCTGTACAGCGCCGTCGAAGCCCTGCCCGAAGTCATGGACTCGATGGTGGTGGACCTGGAGTACCTGGGCAAGGAAAGCTACATGCCCTTGTTTGTGGTGCTGCGCCCGGGCACCATCTTGGATGACGCGCTCCAAGTCAAGCTCAACAACGCCATCAAGGTGGCGCTCAGCCCGCGTTTCATCCCCAACGACATCTTCCAAGTGGCCGAGATCCCGCGCACCCTGTCCGGCAAAAAGCAGGAACTGCCGATCAAGAAGCTCATGCTGGGCCAGCCGCTGGAAAAGGTGGTCAACAAAGACGCCATGGCCAACCCGGGGTGCCTGGATTGGTATGTGGACCTGGCCAAGCGGCATTTGTCCAAGGTCTAAAAAAACGGCGTGCCCACTTGCGCGTGCACGCCGTTTGTTTTGAGCAGAACCCGAAATCAGTTCTTGTGCAACTCCGCATTCAACTCGCCCCAGCTCTTGTTGCGCGGGATGGCGTGCAATGCGCCCGACTGTGAATCGCGGCGGAACAGGATGCCGTTTTTGCCAGACAGCTCTTTGGCCTTCATGACCGAGCCATCGGGCATTTGCACGCGGCTGCCGCCGGTGATGTAGCAACCGGCTTCGACGATGCAGTCGTCGCCCAGCGAGATGCCGATGCCGGCGTTGGCACCCAGCAAGCAGCGCTTGCCGACCTTGATGACTTCTTTGCCACCACCTGACAGCGTGCCCATGATGGACGCGCCGCCGCCGATGTCGCTGGCGTCATCCACCACCACGCCCGCGCTGATGCGGCCTTCGACCATGCTGGCGCCCAAGGTGCCTGCGTTGAAGTTGCAAAAGCCTTCGTGCATGACGGTGGTGCCGCTGGCCAGGTGCGCGCCCAGGCGCACGCGATCGGCGTTGGCAATGCGCACGCCGGACGGGATCACGTAGTCGGTCATTTGGGGGAACTTGTCCAGGCCCTTGATTTCCAGTACGCGGCCGGTCCCACGGGCCTTCAGGCGGGCGGCGGGCACATCGGCCAGCGCGCAGGGGCCAAAGTTGGTCCAAGCCACGTTGGGCAGCAGGCCAAAGATGCCGGTCACGTTGGCACCGTGCGGCAACACCAAGCGGTGGCTCAGCAGGTGCAGGCGCAGGTAGGCGTCGTGTGTGTCGGCGGGTGCGTCAGCCAGGCTTTTGATCTCGGTGCGCACGGCCACCACGGTGGCGTTGCGCACGCTGCAGGCCACCAGGGCTTGGGCCACCTCAGCGCCCAGAGCGGCGACGGCTTCGGCCTGGGTCAGCCGGGTGCTGCCGCTGGCGGCCACGTCGGCGGCCAGTTCGGGGGCGGGGAACCAAGTGTCCAGCACAGTGCCGTCAGCGGCGATGGTGGCGAGGCCCGTGGCGCGTGCGCCGGTGGTTTGGAATGTGCTCATGGGGTTTTCTCCGTAGCGAATACTCAAAAGCATGGATTATCGTGGATGGGGTCCATTACACAGGCCCTGACCAAGCCCATTGCATGGGGGCTGTCCCCCCTTTGCGCAGCACAAACCCCCTCTTTTGCAAAGACAGACGGCCCCACGGCCCCGACTCGGCGAAGATCGACCCCATGAACACCTCCACCACCTTAGACGCGACCCAAGTCGCGCACCTGCGCAACTGGGAAGGCCGCAGTGAAACATTGAGCGATGAGATCGTGGCCGCCCCGTTGCGTGGCCAAAGTGCCTTGCTGGACCGCGATGACGCCCGCCAAACCGCAAGCAGCGACGTGCCCCCGCTGTGGCATTGGCTGTACTTTTTGCCGCAAGCCCCACAAAGCCAGATCGGGCCCGACGGCCACCCCTTGCGCGGGGGCTTTTTGCCGCCCGTGCCCTTGCCCAGGCGCATGTGGGCTGGCGGCCGCTTGCAGTGGCAAACCAACAACCCACTGCGTGTGGGCGACGCAGCACAAAAGCATTCGCGCATCGCTTCGGTCAAACACAAGTCCGGCCGCACGGGCGACCTGTTGTTTGTCGAAGTCGAGCACGCTTTCAGCAACGCCCAAGGCCTGTGCCTGACCGAAACCCACGACATCGTGTACCGCGCTGCGGCCGTGCCGGGTGCGCCCGAAGTGCCACCCACCGCCGCCGATACCGACGCCCCTTGGCAGCGCGAGTTTGTGCCCGACCCGGTGTCGTTGTTCCGCTATTCGGCGCTCACCTTCAATGGCCACCGCATCCACTACGACCGCAGCTACGTCACACAAGAAGAAGGCTACCCCGGCCTCATCGTGCACGGCCCATTGATCGCCACCTTGTTGGTGGACCTGGTGCGCAGGCAAGTGCCCGGTGCGCGCTTGGCATCGTTTCAGTTCCGCGCCGTGCGCCCCACCTTTGACCTGCACCCTTTCCGCCTGAATGGCCGACCCTCTGCCGATGGAAAAACCATTGACCTGTGGGCTTGCGACCACGAAGGCTGGCTCACCATGCAAGCGCAAGCCACCGTGGCCTGAAACTTTTCACCGACACAAAACCCATGCACACCTCACCCGATCAATACCAAGACATCCGCGAC
Organism: Limnohabitans sp.; assembly: GCF_040400975.1. Lineage (GTDB taxonomy): Bacteria > Pseudomonadota > Gammaproteobacteria > Burkholderiales > Burkholderiaceae_C > Limnohabitans_A. The sequence continues at coordinate 129,436 of NZ_JBBAPF010000003.1, forward strand.
GCCGTGCGTGCCCTGTGCGCTCAGTTCCCTGACGAGTACCACCGCAAGGTCGACGAAAAACGCGGCTACCCCGAAGAGTTTGTCGACGCCCTCACCAAAGCCGGTTGGATGGCCGCGCTGATCCCGCAGGAATACGGTGGCTCGGGCCTGTCCATGGCCGAGGCCTCGGTCATCATGGAAGAGATCAACCGCTCGGGCGGCAACTCCGGCGCTTGCCACGGCCAGATGTACGTGATGAATTCCATCGTGCGCAGCGGGTCTGAGGCCCAGAAAAACACGCTCTTGCCCAAGATCGCCACGGGCGAGTTGCGCATCCAGTCCATGGGCGTGACCGAGCCCACCACGGGCAGCGACACGACCAAGCTCAAAACCACCGCCGTCAAAAAAGACGGCCGCTGGGTGATCAACGGCCAAAAGGTCTGGATCTCGCGCATCCAGCACAGCGATCTGATGATCTTGCTGGCCCGCACCACGCCCGCCGACCAGGTCACCAAGCGCTCCGAGGGCCTGTCTTGCTTCTTGATCGACCTGAAGCAAGCCATTGGCAATGGCCTCACGGTGCGCCCCATCTTGAACATGGTCAACCACGAGACCAACGAGCTGTTTTTTGACAACCTCGAAATCCCCGAAGACGCGCTCTTGGGCGAAGAAGGCAAAGGCTTCAAGACCTTGCTCGACGGCCTGAACGCCGAGCGCGTGCTGATCGCGGCCGAGTGCATTGGCGATGGTTACTGGTTCATCGACCGCGCTACCAAATACGCCAAAGACCGTGTGGTGTTCGGCCGCCCGATTGGCCAAAACCAAGGCGTGCAGTTCCCAATTGCCGACGCCTTCATTGAACTCGAAGCCGCCAACCTGATGCGCTGGAAAGCCTGCGAAAAAATCGACGCGATGCAAAACGCTGGAGCCGAAGCCAACATGGCCAAGTACCTCGCGGCCAAGGCCAGCTGGGAAGCAGCCAACGTCTGCCTGCAAACGCACGGTGGCTTTGGCTTTGCGTGTGAATACGACATCGAGCGCAAGTTCCGCGAGACGCGCTTGTACCAGGTGGCCCCGGTCTCGACCAACATGATCTTCAGCTACGTGGCCGAGCACATCCTCGGCTTGCCCCGTTCCTTCTGACACTTCCGATATGACTGCGCCAAGACCTCTGGACGGCATCACCGTCGTCTCGCTCGAACACGCGATTGCCGCGCCCTTTTGCACTCGTCAACTGGCGGACTTGGGTGCCCGCGTCATCAAGATCGAGCGCCCCGGTGCGGGTGATTTCGCGCGGGCCTATGACACGCGGGTGCGCGGCCAATCCTCGCACTTTGTGTGGACCAACCGCTCCAAAGAGAGCCTCACGCTCGACCTTAAAAACCCCGACGCCATGGCCGTGCTGAGCAGCTTGTTGCAAAGTGCCGATGTGCTGGTGCAAAACCTCGCGCCTGGTGCGGCCGCGCGCATGGGTTTGTCGTTCGAGGCACTCAGCCCCAAGCACCCGAAGTTGATCGTGTGCGACATCTCGGGCTACGGCGAAGATGGCCCCTACCGCGATAAAAAAGCCTACGACCTCTTGATCCAGAGCGAGGCGGGCATGCTGTCGATCACCGGCACGCCCGAAGACCCGTCCAAAACCGGCAACTCGATCGCCGACATCGCGGCCGGCATGTACGCCTACAGCAACATCCTGTCAGCCCTGCTGCTGCGCGGCAAGACCGGTCAGGGCAGCCACATCGACGTGTCCATGCTCGAAGCGCTGGCCGAGTGGATGGGCTACCCGCTGTACTACGCGCACGACGGCGCCACCCCGCCGCCGCGCAGCGCCGCCTCGCACGCCAGCATCTACCCCTATGGCCCGTTTGCGGCGGGTGACGGTGGCACCGTGATGCTGGGCCTGCAAAACGAGCGCGAGTGGAAAGTCTTTTGTGACGTGGTGTTGGGCGACGCCGCACTGGCCAAGGATCCGCGCTTTTGCACCAATGCCTTGCGCAGCGAGAACCGTGCGCAGCTCAAGCAACTCATCGTGAGCATGTTCGCCCGCATGAGCACGCCAGAGGTCGAGGCGCGGCTGGACCAGGCGCAAATCGCCAACGCCCGCATGAACGACATGGCGGGTGTTTGGGCGCACCCGCAACTCAAGGCGCGCGAGCGCTGGCACAGCGTGGGCTCGCCTGCAGGCGACATCCCCGCCTTGTTGCCGCCCGGACGCAACAACCGTTACGACTACCGCATGGACCCCGTGCCCGCCGTGGGCGAGCACACCGAGGCCATCTTGCGCGAGCTGGGTCTGGACGATGCGGCGGTGCAAGCCCTGCGCACGAACAAAGCCATCTGACCCCGCCACCCAAACCAAGGACAAAGAGACCGCCATGGCACACAGCACGTCATCCAACACCGCCCAACTCGCCGCCTTTGCCGCAGGCCTTCGCTTCGAAGACATTCCCGAGCCGGTGGTCCGCAAGATCGAAGACCTGCTGGTTGACTGGTTCGGCTCTGCGGTGGCCGGGCACGGCGCGCGCCCGGTGGAGAGCATCACCCGCTTTGCGCAGGCCATGGGTCCTGCCCAAGGCCCCTCTGAAATCATCATCAACCGCGCCCGCACCACGCCCTATTTGGCAGCCATGGCCAATGCGGCGGCCTCGCATGTGGCCGAGCAAGACGATGTGCACAATGGCTCGGTGTTCCACCCGGCCACGGTCGTGTTTTCACCCGCCTTGGCGGTGGCACAAGCCTTGGGCGCCAGCGGCAAACAGCTGCTGGCCGCCTCGGTGGTCGGCTACGAAGTGGGCATTCGCGTGGGTGAATTTTTGGGGCGCTCGCACTATCGCGTGTTCCACACCACGGGCACGGCAGGCACGCTGGCCGCAGCGTCGGCCGTGGGCCATTTGCTGGGCCTGAATGGGCAGCAAATGCAGCACGCCTTCGGCTCGGCGGGTACGCAGTCGGCGGGTCTGTGGGAGTTCTTGCGCACCGCTGCCGACAGCAAGCAGCTGCACACCGCGCACGCCGCCGCTGCGGGTTTGATGTCGGCCTACCTGGCCAAAGACGGTTTCACGGGCGCAGCAGAAATTCTGGAAGGCCCACAAGGCATGGCCGTGGGCATGTCGAGCGATGCCGACCCCAGCCGCCTGGTGGATGGATTGGGTACGCGCTGGGCCACGGCCGAGACTTCGTTCAAGTACCACGCCAGCTGCCGCCACACCCACCCGGCGGCCGATGCGCTGCTGCACGTCATGCAGACCCATGGTCTCAAGCTCGATGATCTGGCCCAAGTGGTGACGCATGTGCACCAGGGCGCTATCGACGTGCTCGGCCCTGTGGTGCGGCCCGTCACCGTGCACCAAAGCAAGTTCTCCATGGGCACGGTGCTGGCGCTGGTGGCGCAGCACGGCCACGCGGGCCTGACCGAATTTGACCGCGACTTTTTGAGCCAGCCAACACAGGCCCTGCGCGGCAAAGTCAGCATGGTGCTCGACGCCGAAGTGGACAGCGCCTACCCCAAACGCTGGATCGGCAAAGTGACGGTGACCACCACCGATGGCCGCGTGCTGCACGGCCGCGTGGACGAGCCCAAGGGCGACCCGGGCAACACCTTGTCGCGCCAAGAGATCACCGACAAAGCCCTGCGCCTGGCGGCCTTCAGCGGCGGTGCCACGCCCCAAGCCATGCGCCAGAGTGTGGACGCACTCTGGCAAGTGGCCAGTTGGCCCACGGTGGGCCCGCTGCTGCCATGAGCGTGCCTTCACGGCCCTCAGCGCTTGCGCCACCGCCGGACGCCGTGGTCTTTTCTACCCCACTGGCACAATCGCCCCATGTCTGTTCATTTCGATCTGGTGGATTTGTGCCTGATGGTGCGGGTGGCCGAAGCCAACAGCCTCACCAAAGGAGCCGAGGCCTCTTTCATCTCGCTGCCTGCGGCCAGCACGCGCATCAAAAACCTCGAAGAAAGCATCGGCGCCAAACTGCTCAACCGCCACAGCCAGGGCGTGACGCTCACGCAGCCGGGCCAAGCCTTTGTGCACCGCGCGCGACTGGTGCTGGGCCAGATCGAACACCTGCGTGGTGACCTGCAGGAATACGCCAGCGGCATCAAAGGCCACCTGCGCGTGTACGCCAACACCACGGCCTTGGGGGAGTTCTTGCCCGAGGTGCTCAAGCGCTACCTGGCCACGCACCCGGACGTGAACATCGACCTGCAAGAAAAACTGTCCAACGAAATCGTGTGCGCCGTGATGGACGGCAAGACCGACATCGGCATCGTGGCCGGCTCGGTGCGCACTGAAAACCTGCAAACCCTGCCTTACCGTTCGGACAGCTTGGTGCTGGTGGTGCCCGATGGCCACCCCGTGGCCGACTCGCCCAGCATGCCGCTCATTGACGCGCTGGAGTTTGACCATGTGGGCCTGCACGAAGCGAGTGCCTTGCACGCCTTCCTCAACCGCGAGTGCGAGCAGCTGAACAAGCCGCTCAAGGTGCGCATCCAAGTCAGCAGTTTCGAGTCGGCCTGCCGCATGATCGAAGCCGGTGTGGGCGTGGGCGTGCTGCCCGAATCCGCCGCCCGCCGCCACGCCCGCAGCATGGCCATCCGCCTGGTGCCCTTGTCTGACGCGTGGGCCATCCGGTCCATGCAAATTTGCGTGCGCAACTTCGACGAGCTGCCGGGCTTTGCGCGGGACTTGATTGATTTGTTGTCAGAGGATGCAAGGCTGGCGGTGGCTCAAGGCTAAGCCTGTTCACGGTATGCGTGATGGATGGACCTGTCTGATCGACCACGCAAACTTTTGAGTGGGACCATGGCCTTCAGTTGCGTGGGCGTGAGCGGCTGCGCATCAGGATCACTTTTGGCTGCAGCGGTGATGGCCTTGTCCTCTTGCACACTGGGCATGCGCACGGTTGGGCGTTTAGAAATTTTCGACACAGTGTTCAGCCCGGCGCGTGTTGCGCCAGCACAAGGGCGGCCCTTGATTGCCAGCCTTTGCCAGAGGCCCGCCAGCGCTCTAGGGCTGCTTCATCCAGTCTCAATGTGGTGGGTACTTTCACGGTGGCCTGCTTGCTGCCTGTGGGCCGACCCCTTTTGGCTTTGATGGTTTGAAGTTCCTCAGGCGTATACGTGCGTGCGGCTTGGCCTTGCTTGGCCTGTATCAGGCTCAAACGCACACTCTCTGCAAATGCTGCGGTTTCGGCGTCCATTTCAATCGGTTTAGGCTTGCTCATCGTAGGCTTCCTTCCATGTGTTCAAAACTTGGGCGGGTATGTTGTCGAACTTGGCTTTGACATAAACCGCGACCAGCACGATGTCACCTTTGGGCAGTCGTGTGTAGTAAATCACCCTTGTACCGCCGCGTTTGCCCATGCCTTGGCGCGACCAACGCAGCTTTCGAAGCCCTCCGGTTTGTGGGATCACATCACCCGCGAACGGATGCTCACCGATAAAAACCGCGAAATCTTCGCGCTCTGATGGCGTCCAAATGGCTTCCACCATCGACTGAAAAACGGGTGTTTCAACCACGGACAGTATATTTAATTGTACATTGAATTAAATAAATTCACGAGATGTTTAACAGCACCCTTGAAGCCAAGTTGCTGGCAACATCAGCGTAAAAACCCCAGACTGAACACCTGCGGGCGCAGCTTTTGGGTCAGCGCTTCGTAGGCCACCTCAAAAGGTTTGAAGTTGACGGGGGCGGTGTCGCCGCTTTTGTTGCGCTCGGCCAGGGCGTTGCGGATTTGGTACCAGCCCACATCGGGGCGGTTGAGTTTGTATTGGTCGCGCACGGTGCGCACATCGGTGTGGGCAAAGAAAGCCCGCCAGAGTTGGCGGCCAGCATCCAGCACCGCCTTGGCTTCGTCTGACAGGGTAATGTCTGCCAGGTACTGCACCATGAAGTCGGATTCGAAGCGGTCCGGCGCATCGACTTCTGCTTCGGTGTAGGGGATGAAGTGGTTGACGATGGACCACTTTTTACCGTTCCACTCGAGGTCGTTGGCGCTGGCGCTCAGGTTCTTGCCGTGAAACAACATCCAGAGCAGGCAGTCATTTTTGAACTCATTTGACAAGGGCTCTGATGGCTGCAAAAACTGGTCGTTGTGATTGATCCAATTGTGCTTGACCAATTGACGCACTGCGAAAACCATTGCCACTTTCTCGAGATTTTCAGCAGTAACGAAGTACCCACCCGCATGACCAATCGAGTGCACCGACGAAAACAAAGCGGTCATCGTTCCTGAATTTTGTAGGTCATTGCCATTGCAGAAAAAATGCCCAATCGCATTGGCAGACCATTTGGTGTTACGAACGTGGTCAACCTTCTTTACGGGGGTGACAGCATTGATCAAAGGGATGACGTCTTGGTTATTCTTCTTTAATCGCGTGATCCATTCGCCAAGGAATAATTTTGAGGGTAGGTTGTAAAACGATTTCTCGCCAATGGGCGTGGCGTTTTTGTCCAGCACATCGGTCACCACCTCCAACATTGGCGTTTTTATGGTGGCCAGCTGGTTGGTTTTCCAAATCAAGAAACCAATCGGAAAATCGCCTTTCAACCCGTCAAACGACTTGCTGTGTACCGCGAAACCTGCCAGGTATTTGGCGTTCCAATGCTCACGAAATTGTTCAAAGTTTGATGCGTTCACGTATTTCAAGGTGCTGAACATCGCTAAGGTGGCTGTCGGTATTTCTTGTGCCAACCGCGCCAAAAACTGCACAAACACCTCGCGGGCCGCATAGCCGTAGTCAGCTTTTTTCATCAAAGCTCCCATGCGCGTTTTGGCCACGTCGGTTTTGCCTTCGTTCCCCTGTGAATTGGCAGCTTCCGCATACGGCGGATTGATCAACACCAAAATCTTCTTCCCCTCCGCAATCGCTTTGCGCAATGCAGGCGGCACCTTGTTGCTCAGGCTGTAATCAATCTGTCCGTCGTCGGTGATGTCGTCGTTCAAATAGTCGTACTGAAAGCGCGTGGCAGACACACAGGTTTTGGTCGCCTTCATCACGTCGATGTCGGCTTGGTCCAGCGTGCTCATGTAAAGGTTGCGCGGGTTGCTGTGCTTGACTTCCAGGTTGCCCACGCCGCAGCACATGTCCCAGACGATGTAGTCTTTTTGCCAGTTGGCGCCCAGCGTTTCTGTCAGCTTGTCATAGGCTTTGTCGACCACATGCAAGGGTGTGTAATACGCGCCCTTGAAGCTGCGCTCGTCATACGGGATCAGGCTGTCGCGGCGTTCCAGCAGGTAGTCGCGGTACTCCGATTTGGGCGGGCGGTGGTAGATGGCCCAAAACTGGCGGTAGCCTTCTTTGTTGCCCAAGTCAAAGTTTTTGCCCTTGAGTGAGAAGATCGGTGCGCCGTTTTTGTGCATCAATTCGGCAGGCAAATTGGCGTGGGTGGACACGGTGCCGTCGTGCATGATGTCCGCAAAAAACAGCAGGGCGTAGTCTTCTTCCTTCACGCCCACGATCTCGCGCCCCACCATGGCCACCCACTTGTCAAACACCTGCTTCAGGTTGTCCGGCGTGATTTGCGTGCGGATGATGTCGCCCGAATGGATGGCCGCTTTGACGGTGTTGATGAACTCTTCTTCGTGCGTCTTGATCCTGAACGACACAAAGTAGGTCCCGATGTGGGCCGAGATCTCGTCCAGTGCTTCTTGCGTGAACTGGCTGGCGGACTTGCCCCATTGGATGGTTTTCTTGGCCAGAAAAGGCAGCACATCGGCGCTTTTCATGATGGCCGCTTTTTCGGTGTCGATCACGGCCAAAAACGGCGGTACATGCTCGCCTTTGTTCAGCGCCACCTGCACGTAATGCAGCAGCTGGGTGAACATGGCGTAGCTGGAATGGCGGTCGGTGTCTTTGGCCTCGAACCAGATCTCGCGGCTCTGGATGTCGATCAAGCCCTTGGTGTAACCCTTGAGGCCCAAGGCCTTGATGTAGGCGTCTTTGACGTCTTCTTCGCTCTTGGCGGTTTGCAGCTGGGAATAAAGGCTCACGGCAGACAATGTTGATTAAAAAATCAACATTGTCTGATAGGAATGCTCAAAAAGTAATCTTTATGTGTGAATTGCTGTGCGCCTCAAATAACAAACACCTCACTGGGTGGTTTTGAAGGCCATGTCTGAGACCGTCAAGCGTTGACGTTCACCACCACCCGCCCACGCACCTGACCCGCCAAAATCTCCGCGCCCAAGCCGATGGCTTCGGCCAAACCCACTTCGCGCGTCATGCGTTCCAGTTGTGCGGTGTCCAGGTCTTGCGCCAGTCGCGCCCAAGCGGCTTCGCGCACGGCACGCGGGGCCATCACGCTGTCGATTCCGGCCAAGGTCACGCCGCGCAAGATGAAGGGCGCCACGCTCGATGGAAAGTCCATGCCCTGCGCCAATCCGCAGGCGGTGACCACACCGCCGTATTTCGTGCTGGCGCAGGCGTTGGCCAGGGTGTGGCTGCCCACGGTGTCGACCACGCCGGCCCAGCGTTCTTTGGCCAGGGGTTTGCCCGGCGCTGACAGTTCGGCCCGGTCCATCACGTCGGCCGCGCCCAGCTGGCGCAGGTAGTCGGCCTCTTGCAGGCGGCCGGTGCTGGCCACCACGCGGTAGCCCAGTTTGGCCAGCAAGGCGATCGCCACACTGCCCACGCCGCCGCCCGCACCCGTGACCAAAATGTCGCCCTTGTCAGGTGTGACGCCGTGCTTTTCAAGCGCCATCACGCACAACATGGCGGTGTAACCGGCGGTGCCAATGGCCATGGCTTGGCGCGGCGTGAAGGCGGCAGGCAGTTTCACCAGCCAGTCGCCTTTGAGGCGCGCCTTTTGTGCCAAGCCGCCGCTGTGGCTTTCGCCCACGCCCCAACCGTTCAGCACCACTTGGTCACCCGCTTTGAACAGCGGGTGCTGGCTCTCGGTCACTGTGCCCGACAGGTCAATGCCGGGGGTGAGCGGAAATTTGCGCACCACGGGCGACTTGCCGGTGATGGCCAAGCCGTCTTTGTAGTTGAGGGTGGAGTAATCCACCTGCACCGTCACATCGCCTTCGGGCAGTGCGCTGTCGTCCAGCGTCTTCAGGGTGCAGCGGTAACCGGCGTCGTCTTTTTCAATTTGCAGGGCTTGGTAAGTCATGGGGGTCTTTCTATCGATGGTGTGAAGGCTTCATTTGCGGTTGACCAGCACAATGCCCACCGCCACCAGCGTCAAGGACAGGATCAGCGTGAGGGTCACGGCTTCGCCCAGCCAGAGCATGCCAAACAGCAGGGCGAACAGCGGGGTGAGGAAGACAAAGGCCGAGATTTTGGTGGCCGGGTAGTGGCCCAGCATCCACATCCAGGCCAAATAGCTGGCAAAGGCACCGACCACGGTTTGCACCACGACCGAGCCGATGGCAAAGTGGCTCCAGGTGTTGTCCCAGGGCTCGCCCATCCCGTGCGACAGCAGGCCCAGCACGACGGTGCTCACGGCCAGTTGGTAAAACAGCAGTTTTTCGGCCGAGATGCGCGTGAGGTGGGTGGCCCGGATGGCCACCGTGGTCAGCCCCCACAATGCGCCGGCCGCCAGGCCCATCAAATCGCCAGTGGCATCGCCACTGCCAAAGCCTTCGCGCAGGGCGAAGACCACAGCGGCAAAAGCGCAAACCATGCCCAGCCATTGGACCGGGCGCAGCCGTTCGGTGCGGATGAACAAAGGCAGCAGCGCCGCAACCCAAAAAGGCGAGGTGTACAAAAACACCGTCAGGCGGGATGCCGAGGTGTGCTGCAGCCCGAGGTAGATGAAAGCGAATTCGACCGCAAACAGGCTGCCCGCCAGCAGGCCCGGCCACAGGCTGCCGTCGCGCTCAAACAGGCGCACGCCACGCCACCAGCACCACAGCCACAGCAGCAGTGTGGCCCCCACACCGCGCACTGCAGACACAAACACCGGGGGCAGTTCGGCCACGGTGACTTTCACCATGACCTGTTGAAACCCCCAAAACAGGCAGCACACCAGCAAAATCCCGACCGCCAGGGCGTCCAGGTGGTCTTTGCGGGGTCGGGTCGATGTGCTCATGCCACCGATTGTGCCGCCACCTGCTCGCAACGCCTGTCCCCCGCGATGCGTCCGGTTTCCCTGATAACAAGGGACAATCCATCCCCAACCATGCCCCAAGCCCAGTGAAACCTTTGCCCGCCCCCACCCGCTCAGTTGCACCGTGGTCGCGCCGCGACCTGCACCGCATGGCGCTCGCCGCTGCCTTGGCCCCGTGGATGACGCCAGGCGTGCAAGCGCAAAGCGCGCCGCCGCGCTGGCAAGTCAACCCTTTCAGTTTGGGTGTGGCCAGTGGCCAGCCGCAGCCGGGCAGCGTGGTGCTTTGGACGCGACTGCGCATCGACGAAGCCGATGCCGCTCGGCGAGAGCAAGCGGCCGAGGTGGTCTGCGAATTGTTCGCCGATGAAGCCTTGCGCCAACCGGTGCGGCAGTGGCGCCTGAGCGCCGATGCCAGCCGAGGCCACAGCTTGCATGTGTTGGCCGATGGCTTGCAGCCAGGCCGGCATTATTGGTACCGCTTTGCCAGTGGCCATGCGGTCAGCCCGGTGGGGCGCACGCGCACCAGCCCGGCCTTGATCGAGGCCGTGCGCCGACTGCGCTTGGGCCTGGCGTCTTGTCAGCATTACGAACAAGGCCACTTTGCGGCGCACCGCCACATGGCCGCGCAAGACCTGGACCTGGTGCTGTTTGTGGGCGACTACATCTACGAGAGCAGCAACAAGAACTTCAAGATCCGCGCCCACGAAAGCGGCATGCCGTTTTCATTGGCCGAATACCGTGCTCGCCACGCGCATTACAAGCGCGACCCTGACCTGCAGGCTTGCCATGCCGCCCACCCTTGGCTCATGACCTGGGATGACCACGAGGTGGTCAACGACTACGCCAATGACCTGGACCGGAACTTCAGCGATCCTGTTGTGTTCTTGCAGCGCCGGGCAGCGGCGTACCAGGCTTACTTTGAGCACATGCCCCTGCGCTTGGGGCCCGACCCGCAGCAGCCCAGCCAGATGCGCATCCACGACCGCATGGCCTGGGGCACCTTGGCCGACTTGTGGACTTTGGACTGCCGCCAGTACCGCGACCACCATGCTTGCCCCGACTTGATGCGCGGCGGGGGCCGTGTGGTCATGGGCTGTGACGCCTTGAACGACCCGTCGCGCAGCATGCTGGGCATCGTCCAAGAGCAGTGGCTCACGGCGGGCCTGACGCAAAGCCAGCGGCGCTGGAAATTGTTGGCGCAATCGACCCTGATGGCCACCAGCGGCTTTCAGACCCCTTTAGGCCGCAGCGCTTTCACCGACGGCTGGGACGGTTACCCGCAAGCCCGGACGCGACTGCTGCAGACGATCGCGGATGCGCGTTTGAGCGATGTGGTCATGCTCGGGGGCGATGTGCATGCCAATGTGGCGGCCCAGTTGCGCGTGCAGCCGGGCGATGAGCGCTCGCCCGTGGTGGCCAGCGAGGTGGTCACCACCTCGGTGTCGACCCGTGGCATGTCGTCCAAGGTCATGGCGCAGATTCAGCGGGACAACCCGGACATCCGACATGCCCGTTCTGACGAGAGGGGGTATACCTTGATCGACATTCGGCCAGAACGCTTGGATGCGCAGTTCATGACCACGCCCCACCCCGCAGGGCCCCAAGCGGCATTGGGCGTGCAAGGGCGCTGGACCATACGCCAAGGTGCTGCGGGCGTGCTGCCCGGCGCTTGAATGACCTGCCCGTATACAAGGGTAACCATTGGGTCACAAATTGGGGTGGCGCGGCTAAAATCAGTTCATGCACATCGAAACCACGTCCGCGCCCAAAAAATCATTCAAGGTCCAGATGCTCGCTGCGCGCGAGACCGCGATCATCCAGTCGGTCAACCGTTTGTTGGCCGAAAAAGGGTTTGATGCGATGACGGTGGACGAGGTGGCGGCCGAGGTGGGCATCGCCAAAGCCAGCCTTTACAAGCACTTCACCAGCAAAGAAGAGCTGGCCTGCGCTGCCATGGTCACCGCCATGCGCCGTGCCCAAGAGGTGATCCAGAGCACCGACGCCAGCTTGGCGCCGCTCGACAAACTCAAATACGTGACCCGCTGGACCATGACGCTCAAGCTGCAAGGCCTGATGCCCTCATTGCCCAGCCAAAACTCCAGCCTGCGCGCCACCTTGATGGGCAGCAAGGACTACATGGACGGCTTGATGGAAGTCAGCGACGCCTTGGGCGGCTGGATCGAAGAAGCCCAAGCGCAGGGCCAGATCAACAAGGCCTTGCCGGCCGTGGCGGTGCTTTACACCTTGTTTGCCCGGGCCTGCGACCCGGTGCTGGAGTTCCTCAAAATGGGCGAGCAGCACACCGATGAGCAGATCCTCGATTTGGTGATGAGCACCTGCTTTGATGGGCTGAACACCCGCTGAAGCCAGCGCTTCAGCGCACCAGCAGCACAGGCACTTTGCAGTTCGCCAGCACTTGGGTGGCGACCGAGCCCATGACCAAGTTGCCCAAGGTGCCATGGCCGTGCGAGCCCATCACTACAAGGTCAAATTTGCCGCTGTCAGCGGTTTTGGAAATGGTCTCACCCGCGTGACCGACTTTGCTGATGGTTTGGGCGTCGATGCCGTGGCGCAGCAAAAACTTGCTGACCGGGGCCAGTATTTTTTCGGCTTCTTCACGGTGGTAAGCCTCGACCATTTCCTTGCCCACCGCAGCGCGTGCGCGGGGCGGCAGTTGCGGGCTCACCGTCAGCAAGGTGTAGCTGTTGTGGGTGCTGAACAGCTCATCGTGCGTGGTCAGGTAGGCCAGCATTTTTTTGGTGAAGGCGCTGCCATCAACGGCCAATAAGATTTTCATGAGGGTCTCCTGTTGCGGATCAAACAAGCCTTGACCTTAAGCCTTGTCTGACCGCGCGGCCTTGACTTAGGTCATGAAGTTCGATGTTTCAACCGAGACCATCGCACGCCAAGCTCGCCAGCGCATGTGCCTTGGGCGTCAAAGGCTGATCAGCTCGGTCGGCTTGAAGGTCCGCTGCTCGTGTTTGTGCGCGTAACCCAAGGGATTGGCCACCACACGGCAGCCGTTTTGGGTGTAGTCGCTGGGGCAGTGCAAATGCCCGTGCAGCCAAAGCTGCGCTTGGGGCAGCAGCGTGTCCAGTGCATTGCAGAACCCGGCCGTGCCTGGCACCAGGCCGTAGCGCGGGTCGGCGCTGTGCAGGCTGGGGGCAAAGTGCGTGACGACCACGGTGCTGCCGTCAAACGGGGTGTTCAAAGCCTGGCGCAGCCAATCTTGGCATTGCAGGGCTTGCTCGCGCAGCCCTTGGGCCAACCAAGCTTCGCCGCGTCGTGTGGTCTTGGCTTTGCGCAGGTAAAAGTTGGCGGCTCTGAACGCTTTGTCGCGCGCCTTGAGTTGGCGTGTGAATTGGCTGTTGGGGTGGCTGTAGTGCGCCGGAATTTTGTCGGTCAGCGGGTCGGGTATGGGCTGCCCAGCCAGTGGACCCAGTGCGTCAAAGTCGGTCCACAGCGTGGTGCCCACAAAGCGAACGCCGCCGAGCTGCACCACTTCGCGCTCCAGCCAGGTGATGCCCAGCTTGGCGCAGGTGTCTTGCAGCCGGGCGTGGGCCTCGTCAAAGTCCAAGCCATCGTACTCGTGGTTGCCAGGCACAAACAGCACCGGGGTGGGCCAACCGTGTCGGGGTGAAAACCGCGCCAAGCCAAAGTCGGCATCTCCGGCCAAGGCGAGCGCCGAGCCGGTTTGGTACGAGCCAATGTCACCCGCCAGCACCAGCACATCTGCACCCTGGGCAGCGCGGGGCATGAATGTGGGGTTGGACTCCAGGTGCAGGTCCGACAAAAGTTGGATGTTCATGCGATGTCCTCAGCGCGGAAGGCTATGTGCGCCGCTTGTTGCAATTGGGCGCGCAGCCATTGGTGCGCGCTGTCGTGTTCGCGTTTGCGGTGCCACAGGGCGTGCACCTGAACGGGCGGCACGTCAAAGGGCAACTCGTGCAGTGCCAACTCTTTGGCCATGCCGGTGGTGGGCACGAAGTGGCGCGGCAGCACCGTGAGCAAGTCGGAGTTCACCACCACCCGCCCGGCGGTGAAGAACTGATTCACCGTGAGCACGATGCGCCGTTGTTGACCGATCACGGCCAAGGCCTCGTCCACAAAGCCATAGGCACGGCCTGAAAAGCTGACCAGCAAATGGCGGGCGCTGCAGTAGTCTTGCAGGTTGATGGGGCGTTTGGCCAAAGGGTGGTCTTTGCGCATCACACACACGTATTCACCCGAGTACAAGCGTTCGTGTGCGTAGGGAATGGCTTCGCCCGATTGGGCCCGGGCCGTCAAGTCGGCCAGTACCGCCGGAAAGTAGCCCAGTGCAATGTCAGCGGCATCCTCGCCCAGCATTTTGCGCGGGTCTCGGGTGGTCAAGGGCAGCACGCGCAGCGACACATCGGGCGCTTGTTCTTCCATTTGTTTGGCCAGGCCGCCCATGAGTTCAGCCGCGGTGGCGTCGGCCATGGCCAGCACAAAAGTGCTGTTGGCCTGTTGCGGCTCGAAAGTACGGGGCACGATGGCCGCTTGCAGTTGACGCAAGGCTTCACGCACGCTGGGCCAAAGGACCAGCGCCCGAGGCGTGGGTTCGATGCCGTGGCCGTGACGCCGCACCAGCTCATCGCCCAAGGCCTCGCGCAAACGCCGCAAAGCATTGCTCACGGCGGGCTGGGTCAGAGACAGGTTGTGCGCAGCCCGGGTCAGGCTGCGTTCGGCCATGACTTCGTCAAAGACCCGCAGCAAATTCAGGTCCAGTGTGCGAAAGGCGGCGGGGATGGGGGTGCTCATGTGGGGCGCTTATCTATCACCATTATGAATGATAAGCATCATCAATATAAAGTTGAACAGCATTCGTAGAAACCCTATGATGGAGGCATATTTTTAATAATTAGCAATGCCAAATTTCACAGAATCAATTCAAGGGAAAACACAATGAACAGCGCTCACAAAACCATGCTGGGTCAAACGACCTTGCTGCCTGCTGCCTCCGAAACGCCTGTCGCCCTCACCCAGTTCTTGGCCACGGTCTTGTTGGCTGCGGGTGTTTCCGCTTTGCTGGTCCTGACCGACCGCTTGTTGGACGCTTGGGCCGAGTCCCATTTGGCAGCGGCGTGGCTGGCCTTGTGGGCCGTGGCCGTGTTGGCCATCGTGTTGTTGCGCGGTCTGACACGTGTTCTGGCGCAAAACCTGATGACCAACCTGGACACTTGGTCGGCGCAACTGGCCCGTCGCCGTGCCGACCAGCGCTTATGGGATATGGCTCAAAAAGACCCACGTTTGATGCGCGACCTGGAAGTGGCCATGGACCGCGCGCCAGAAGAGCGCAGCCCATTGCAGTTTTTTGAAAACCGCATGAACCGCCGCGCCGCCCGTTTGGTGCGCGATCGTCGCTATTACATCTGAGCGGCGGCGCTTTCAGCGCTTGGAGGCCAAGTAAATGCCCGGCAAGATCAGGGCGGCGCCCATCAAGTGGTGCCAGCCCATGGCTTCGCCCAAGACGATCCATCCGGCCAAACCCCCATACAAAGGCCCCAGGTACAAACTGGCGGCCACGCGGCTGGCGCCCAGCACCTTCTGGCAAAAGCCATAAGCCCAATAAGCGCCAAGGCCTGGCAGCAAGCCGGCGGCCACGACCAGCCAGGTGGCCTGCATCGTCCAAGCGGGTCGCTCAGGCTGCAGGTATTCCCAAATGCTGAAGGGCAGCAAGGCCAGCACGCCACCCATGCAAATGGCGGCCAGTCGCGCCGTCGAGCCCAGTGGCGTGGGCCACTTTTTTTGCAACAAGGCAAAAGCGGCCCAGGCCACCATGGCCAGCACAATCCAGCCGTCTCCGGCCACCCATTGCACCTGAGCCAGAACCAACCATTGCCCTTTGACCACCACATGGAACACCCCGGCCATGGCCACGACAACGCCCAGTCCTTGGCGCCATGAAAAGCGCTCGCCCAGCCACAGCACGGCGCCCAGTGCAATCAAAACGGGCGAGGCGGCATAAATCAGGGCGATGTTCATGGCTGTGGTGGTCTTGCCCCCTTGGTAAACCCAGGCGCCGCAAATCAGCATGCCCAAGGCCCCCAGCACCAGATAACGGCCGCCGTCCGCCAAAGTGCTGCGCCTTTCTCGCCACAATTCACTGCGTGCAATCAAGGCCAGGATCACGCCTGCCAAAGCCCAGCGGCCCAAGGCCAGCATGTGGGGCTCCACCACGCCAGGGGCTGAGCGCGCCACGATGTAGTTGACGGACCACAAGGCGGGCGTGACCCATATCAGCCATAAGGCGATGCGGGTTCGGGATTCAGCGGTTTGAAACAAAGACATGACACCGATTGTGCAGGCCAGAAAAAACCGCCCCGGTTTGTGGCCGGGGCGGTTGGAGACTCAGACGCCGGATGGGCGCAGAACCTGATCTTTAAGCCAGACGCGCTTGCAAAGCGGCTTTGGTGTCCAGCAAGGCCTGGGGCAGGTGGTAGCTCAGCTGTGCGAAATGCTCGTCGTGCAGCTTGAACTCGGTCTGCCAAGAGGCCTTGTCGATATTGGTGACGGACTTGAATTGCTCGGCGCTGAACGCGATGCCGTTCCAATTGATTTCAGCGTAAGTCGGGGCAATGCCGAACATGGTCTCTTCGCCTTGGGCATTGCCCTCCAGGCGGTCGATCATCCATTTGAGCACGCGCATGTTGTCGCCATAGCCGGGCCAGACAAACGAGCCGTCTTCGCCCTTGCGGAACCAGTTCACGCAGTACATGGCGGGCAGCTTGTGGCCAGCGGCTTGCGCTTTGGCACCGGTGTCGAGCCAGTGTTGGAAGTAGTCGCTCATGTTGTAGCCACAGAAAGGCAGCATGGCGAAGGGGTCGCGGCGCACCACGCCTTGTGCGCCAAAGGCGGCGGCAGTGGTCTCAGAGCCCATGGTCGCGGCCATGTAAACACCTTCGGCCCAGCTGCGCGCTTCGGTGACCAATGGCACGGTGCTTGAGCGGCGGCCGCCAAACATGAAGGCGTCAATGGGCACGCCTGCAGCGTCGTCCCAGGCGGGGTCGAGCGCCGGGTTGTTGGTCGCAGCCACGGTGAAGCGGGCGTTGGGATGAGCGGCTTTGGCGCCGGTCTCTTTGGCGATCTGGGGGGTCCAGTCCTTGCCTTGCCAGTCGATCAAATGGTCGGGCAACTTGCCGGTGTCTTTCTCCATGCCTTCCCACCACACGTCGCCGTCGTCGGTGAGCGCCACGTTGGTGAAGATCACGTCTTTGTTCAGGCTCAGCATGCAGTTGGGGTTGGTCTTCATGTTGGTGCCGGGAGCGACACCAAAGTAACCGGCTTCGGGGTTGATGGCGTACATTTTGCCGTCGGTGTGGGGCTTGACCCAGGCGATGTCGTCGCCAATGGTCGTGACTTTCCAGCCGTCAAACGCAGCGGGTGGCACCAGCATGGAGAAATTGGTCTTGCCGCAGGCACTGGGGAAAGCGGCTGCCACGTGGTACTTTTTGCCTTCGGGGTTGGTCACGCCCAAAATCAGCATGTGCTCGGCCAACCAGCCTTGGTCGCGGCCCATGTTGGAGGCGATGCGCAGCGCAAAGCACTTCTTGCCCAGCAGCGCGTTGCCGCCGTAGCCCGAACCATAGGACCAGATCTCGCGGGTCTCGGGGTAGTGCACGATGTATTTGGTGCTGGGGTTGCAAGGCCAGCTGGTGGTGTCTTTTTCGCCTGCGGCCAAAGGCGCGCCCACGGTGTGCATGCAAGGCACGAATTCACCATCGGTGCCCAGCACGTCAAACACCGCTTTGCCCATGCGGGTCATGATCTTCTGGTTCACGGCCACATAAGCGCTGTCGCTGAGTTCGATGCCGATGTGGCTGATGTGCGAGCCCAAAGGCCCCATCGAGAAAGGCACCACGTACATGGTGCGGCCAGCCATGCAGCCGTCAAAGAGCGGGTTCAGGGTGGCGCGCATTTGCGCGGGTTCCATCCAGTTGTTGGTGGGGCCGGCGTCTTCTTTTTTGGCCGAGCAGATGTAGGTGCGGTCTTCCACGCGGGCCACGTCCGACGGGTCGGACCAGGCCAAGTAAGAGTTGGTGCGTTTGGCGGGGTTGAGCTTTTTGAAAGTGCCTGCAGCCACCAGTTCGGCGCAAAGGCGGTCGTACTCTTCTTGGGAGCCGTCACACCAATAGATGTTGGCGGGCTTGCACAAGGCGGCCATTTCGGCCACCCAGGCGATCAACTTGGCGTTTTTGACGTACGCGGGCGTATTGAGGTTCAGGCCCTGCATCGCGGGTGAATTCATGGGGAAGCTCCAAAGTTTGAAAATCGTTTTTTCAAAAGCCCCGGAAGGGGACTTGGAAAAAACGGCTTGTTGGCTGAGATACTGAGCACTGGCCAACGGCAGGTCCTCAGCAGGGTCTCGATTTTAGGGAGACTGCTCCTTTCATGCTTGCCAGATCGGCTCAAAACCCCGTTAAATCTATGCAAAATAATCATGAAAGTATGCGAGGCGAAGGTTTGCACTTGAACCACCAGCGGCGGCGTTACCTTAGGTATTCAGGGGCCTTGCTGTGGCCATCTTGGGCCTTGGCGCAAGTCCGCATCAAAGTGGCCGCTGCCAGCAACTTGAAGTTTGTGTTGGCGGATTTGGCGGCTATCTACAAGCAACAAACAGGTGTTCAAGTGGACGTCAATCTGGGCGCGTCAGGCAATTTGGCGCGCCAAATCTTGCAGGGTTTGCCGGTGGAGCAGTTCATTTCGGCCGACGAAACTTGGGTGGCTGAGTTGGTCAAGTCGGGTCGAACAGTGGATGCGGGACAACGCTATGCCACGGGCCAATTGGCCTTGGTGGTGCCCAAAAATTCAGCATTGCCATGGAATCAAGGTTTGGCCGCTGTGGTGCGCGCCTTGAAGCCGAATGACAAATTCGCCATCGCCAACCCGGCGCTGGCGCCTTATGGGGTGGCGGCAGAGGAAGCTTTGCAGCGCGCGGGCGCAGGGCCGTTGGCCATCTCGCAAAAGGTGTTGGGTGACAACATTGGCCAGGCCACCCAGTTTGTGGCCACGGGTGCAGCGCAAGCCGGCATCACGGCACTGGCACTGGCCACAGCCCCCGAAATCGCCAGCGCATTGCAGGTCTTGCCTTTGCCCGTACACCTGCATTCACCCCTGCACCAGCGCATGGTGTTGTTGCAAGGCGCCAGTGCGGCGGCAGTGAATTGGCACCGGTTCTTGCTCAGCCCGCCAGCCCAAGCGGTTTTTATGCGGCACGGTTACGCCTTCCCGCAATAATCAAGAACACTTAGAACCGCGCACACGCATTCTTCACCCATGGATTGGTCCGCCCTTCACGTTTCCCTGACATTGGCCGTCTTGACCACCTTGGTTTTGCTGCCCGTGGGCTTGGCGCTGGCCCGTTGGCTGGCGGTGACCGCTTGGGCAGGGCGGCCCGTGGTCGAGGCCTTGTTGTTGTTGCCTTTGCTGTTGCCGCCCACGGTGATCGGCTTTTACTTTTTGGTGGCCTTTGGCCAAGGCAGTGCTCTGGGTGCGTGGCTGGCGGCCTCGGGCATCCGGCTGGTGTTCACGCTGGAAGGCCTGCTGCTGGTGAGCGTGCTGGTCAACTTGCCCTTCATGGTGCAACCCATTCAGCGCGCATTTGCAGCGGTGCCGCACAGCCTGCGCGAGGCGGCTTGGGTTTCGGGTTTGTCGACTTGGCAGACGTTTTGGCGCATTGAGTTGCCGCTGGCCTGGCCGGGTTTGTTGGCGGGCATGGCGCTCACGGTGGCGCACACCTTGGGTGAATTTGGCGTGGTGCTCATGGTGGGTGGCAACATCGAGGGCGAGACGCGCACCCTGTCGGTGTCGCTCTACGACAAAGTGCAGGGCATGGACTTGCAGTCGGCCCATGTCATGGCGCTCGCGCTGGTGGGTGTGTCCTTGCTGGCGCTGAGCCTGGTGCTGGCCTTTGATCGGGTGGGCCAGCGTGGCCGCGCCTTGCAGGAGCGTTGATGACCGGCTTGCAAGTGCAATTGCGCTCGGCCAGCCCAATCCGGCTGGAGGCCGAGTTTGACTGCGGTGCGGGCGAGTTGGTGGCCCTGGTTGGACCCTCGGGCAGTGGCAAAACCAGCATGCTGCGCGCCATTGCCGGGCTTTGGACACCGACGGATATCCAGGGCCAGATTCGGGTGGCAGGCCAGGCTTGGCTGGACACGGCAGCGGGCGTAAAGCTCAGTCCGCAGCAGCGCCGGGCCGGTTTGGTGTTTCAGCAATACGCCTTGTTTCCACACATGACGGCGCAGGCCAATGTGGCACTGGCCGCCGGGCCGGGCTGGTCGGGCTCGGATGTGCAGACCTTGCTGGGCCGATTGGGCTTGGCCGAGCTGAGTGAACGCAGACCGTCCCAACTCTCGGGCGGTCAGCAGCAGCGGGTCGCGCTGGCCCGGGCGCTGGTGCGGGTCATGCCCACGCCCGCTTTGGCGTCAAGCCCTGACAAGCCACCCGAAGCTTTGCCCGGCGTCTTGTTGCTCGACGAGCCTTTTTCTGCGGTGGATGCGCCTACGCGCCAAACGCTTTACCGCGAGCTGGCCGCATTGCGCCAAAAGGTGTCGGTGCCCATGCTGTTGGTGACGCACGACCTGGCCGAGGCCCGCCGCCTGGCCGACCGGGTGGTGATCGTGGACGCGGGCCAGACCCTGCAAACCGGCGAGCCTGCCCGCGTTTTTGCCAGCCCGCGCAACGCCCGGGTGGCCGAGTTGGTGGGCATTCAAAACCACTTTGAAGGGCGTTTTTTCAAGGACCCAGCCGGCTGGGGGCGTTTGCGATGGACCGATGCGGTGCCATCAGACGCCGAATTGGACCTGGCCGTTTTGGACAAGAACAAAATCGACGACGGCACCCGCGTGACGTGGGTGCTCAATGGTGAACAGGTGGATGTGATGGCCGATGGCGAGCCGCACAGTGCGCTCCAGCCGGGCCACACCCGCTTGCGCTGCCAGCTGCTGGAGGTCTTGTCTCTGGGCGAAATCAGTTTGTGCACCTTGAGGCCCGAAGCCTTGCCCAGCCAAACCATCACCTTGAACTTGACCAGCCGCCTGCTGCAGCGTTTGCAGGTCGGTTCTGGAGGCTGGGTTCAGCTGCAGATCGCTCCGGCGGCCTTGCACATCATGCCGGTGCGCACAACTTGACAAGTCTGGCAACCTCTCGTTCTGCGATGCCGAAACAGCAAGCCATGTTGCTCAACTTGACATGCCAGAAGGCCTGACTCAGAGACAATGTCTTTTTTCCATCATGAAAGAGCCTGCAATGAACACCCCTGCCGTGCGACGCATCCTCGGTCTCCTGGCCTGCACATTGGCTGCCGTCAGCCCCTTGGCCCATGCCCAGACTGACAACTACCCCTCCAAGCCCATCAACATCGTGGTCGGTTACCCGCCAGGTGGCAGCACCGACCTGACCGGGCGCGTGGTGGCCGCCGCCCTGGCCAAGAGCTTGAACGCCACGGTTGTGGTCGAAAACATCGGGGGTGCTGGAGGCGCCATCGGTGCGCAAAAGGTGCTCAGTGCGGCGCCTGACGGCTACACCCTGCTGGTGGGTGCCAACAACGAAGTGGCCATCAACCGGCTGGTTTCGCCCACCATCAAGTACAGCTGGCAGGACTTCACCCCCATTGGCCTGATCGCCTCGCAGCCTTTGGTGCTGGTGGCATCGCCCAAGATGGGTGTGAAAACCACCGATGAGTTCATCAAGCTGGTCAAGTCCAATCCGGGCCGCTTCAGCTACGGCAGCTCGGGCGTGGGCACTTCGCTGCACCTGGCCGGTGAAATGGTCAAGGAGCAAGCGGGCATCTTCATGACACACATTCCTTACCGCGGTGTGGCACCGTTGGCCACCGACCTGATCGGCGGCAACCTGGAGTTTGGCGTGTTTGTGCTCTCCAGCGGCCTGCCCCACATCCGCAGCGGCAAGGTGGTGGCCTTGGGTACCAGCGAAAAGAACCGTTCCAAGGTCACACCTGAGATTCCCGCGCTGGCCGAGCACCCTGCGCTCAAAAACACCGACATCAGCACCTGGTTTGTGTTGATGGCACCCGGCAAACTGCCTGAGCCGGTGGCCGCCAAACTCAGAAAGGGCCTGGCCGATGCCTTGCAAAACCCCGAACTGCGCAGCAAGCTTGAAGCTTCCGGCTCAGCCGTGGCCCAGGGCGCGGTCGACATGAACAAGTTCCTGCGCGAGGAAACCGCCAAGTACCAGCGCATTGTTGACTTTGCCAAGATCCGCGAATGACAGCGCTTCCATTCGATCTGCCCTGTCCCGACATGTCGATGTGGCGCCAGGGCAATACCGGCACCGAAGGCGTCTGGCATTTTGATTCGGGCCAACCCGGTCGGCATGTGCTGATCAGCGCCCTCATCCACGGCAACGAACTGTGTGGCGCTTGGGCGCTCAAGGGCCTGCTGGAGGCGGGTGTTCGCCCAGCGGTGGGTCGGCTGACCCTGATGTTGGCCAACCTGCGTGCATTTGAGCGCTTTGACGAGGCGAACCACGATGCGTCGCGTTTTGTCGACGAAGACATGAACCGCCAATGGATGGACGAGCGCATCGCCGAGCCCCGCACGCTCGAGCGCCAGCGCGTGGCCGCGCTCGCCCCTTGGGTACAACAGGCCGATTGGGTCCTGGATCTGCATTCCATGCACGAACCTGGCGCGCCGCTGCTGCTGACCGGTGTGCATCCACGCAACCTGCAACTGGCACGCCAGCTCGCCAACCCGGTCCACATCGTGGTCGATGCCGGGCACAAGGATGGTGTGCGCATGCGCGATTACGGACGCTTTGGCCTGCCCGATGACCAAGCACCCGAGACGCGCTCGTTGCTGATCGAATGCGGTTTTCATGGTGATATGGCCAGCCGCGATGTGGCGCGCGACCTGAGCATCCGCTTCTTGGAAGTGTCTGGCGTGCTCTCGGCCTCTGCCTTGCAGGCCGCACTGCCCGGCTGGAAACAGGCCGACGCCCCTCAGCAGTGGGCCCTCGAAGTGACCGGACCGGTGGTGGCACGCAGCGAGAAATTCCGTTTCACCGAACCGTTCACGGGGCTGGAATGCATTGCCAAGGCAGGCACGGTGATTGGCGACAACGATGGCCAGCCCGTCACCACGCCTTATGACGACTGCGTGCTGGTCATGCCCTCGGTGCGACAGGCCCGGGCCGGCGTGACCGTGGTGCGTTTCGCAAGGCGGCGGCGCTTGTAATCGAGCCACTTCCCCTGCCAGCCGCTGACCAGGCCCCGGCGCTCAAACCCTGCCGGTGCGCACAAAACAAAACCCGCAAAGCTTGCGCTGTTGCGGGTTTTGTTTTGAAGGGTGAGGCTGAGCGATCAGCGCACCACCGACTTCAAGAAGTTTCAGGCCATGAAGATGGCGATGAAAGCCAGCAAGAAAATCAGTACCGCACCAGCGGCTGGAATGACAATGGGAATGTGCTTGACCACGTTTTCCACGGGATCGTCGGATGTGTGAGAGTCGTTGTGAGCAGACATGGGGTACCCCAAAACAAGAATACGCGTATTGTAGCCAAGCCCTCAAGCCATTTTTTTCGCAAGGCTGACAGCCTGACAGCTCGGTTCATTCCGCCACGATCTTGCGCTCACGGATGACCCGGCCCCACATGGCAGTGTCGGCGGCCATGTAGCGTGCCAACTCTTCGCGGCTGCCGGGCATGGGGGTCAAGCCGTGTTTGTTGAGCTGGTCGACCACTTCGGGCGTGGTCAATACTTTGACCAGCTCGGTGTTCCAGCGGTCCAGCAGGGGTTTGGGCACTTTGGACGAGGCCACAAAGGCGTACCAGTTGGTGGCGTTGAAGCCGGTCAAGCCCGATTCGGCAATGGTCGGCACCCTGGGCAAGCTGGCCACGCGTTGCGCGCCCGTGCTGGCCAAAGGAATCAATTTGCCCGCCTCAATGTGCGGGGCCGCGGTGGCCATCGTGGCGTACCAGCCGGTCACACGGCCACCCAAAACGTCTTGAAGTGCAGCCGCACCGCCTTTGTAGGGCACGTGCACGGTGTCCAAATTGGCCATGTCGTTGACCAACTCACCCGCCAGATGCGATGCAGAGCCAGGCCCCGTGGAGGCGAAGGTGATCGTGCCAGGGCTCTTGCGGGCGCTGGCCAAAAATTCGGCAAACGTCTTGATGCCCGCACCGGCGTGGACCACCAGCACGTTGGGAAAGTTGACCGCCATGGTCAATGGCGCCAAATCCTTGACGGGGTCGTAGGGCAGTTTCATCAGGTGCGGCGCAATGGCCAAGGGCCCCACCGAACCCAACAACAAGACACTGCCGTCGGCGGGGCCGCTGGCGGTGAACTGGTGGGCAATGTTGCCGCCCGCACCGGCCTTGTTTTCGACAGTGACCGAAATGCCCAGGTTCTCGCCCAAACGTTTGGCGATGATGCGCGCGCCCATGTCCGCCGCACCGCCTGCCACAAAGCCCACCACCATGGTGACGTTCTTTTTGGGCGGGAATTCTTGGGCCAAGGCGGTGTTGGCCTGCAAGCCCCAGACGCCTGCCAGCAAGCCAGCGCAGGCCAAAAGCCATGAACGCCGTGTCGTTTGCCCTGCGGCCGTGGTGTCAAATCCGAGGTGTTTCATGTTCAAGCTCCAATCCATCGAGCCACCACCCTAACAGGCCAGACCCGAGGCTGCAGTCGCTTGCGTTGCCCGTGCCAGCGTTTTTGAGGGGTCTGGTTGTTGCTAATAGACGGGGCTGTCATCGTCTCTATACTGATTCAAAGCGGCGCTTTTCGTGTCATGTGAGCGCCCTTTCAAATTCATTGAACAAGCAGTATCCATCAGTATGGCTTCAACGGTTCTTGTTTTGGGCGCGGGCATGGTCGGCATTTGCACCGCATTGCATTTGCAGCAACGCGGGTTCGAAGTGGTGCTGGTGGATCGGCGTGCGCCGGGACAAGAAACGTCCATGGGCAATGCGGGTTTGATCCAGCGCGAAGCGGTCGAGCCCTACCCTTTCCCGCGGGAGCCCGGCTTCTTGCTGGATGTGGCTTTGGGGCGCAGTGCCAAGGTGAATTGGCACGCTCAAGGTCTGTGGCAAATGGGTAAAGAGCTGCTGGGCTATCTGCACCATTCGCATCCCTTGCGCCATGCCGTGGCCACTGCGGCCTACAGCCGCCTGATTGCCCATTCCAACAATGAGCATGCCCCATTGATCGCGGCCGCAGGCGCGCAGGATTTGGTGGGGTATGAAGGTTATCGCTATGTTTTTCGCACCCCCGAGGCCTTCGACAAAGCGGCGCAACGGGCCGAAGATTTGTTGGCACGTTTCGGTGTGCGCTTTCAGGCAGAAAACCCCGCCCAGCTCGCGCAGGCCGAGCCTGCTTTGCGCAGGCCACTGGCGGGCGCCGTGCATTGGCTGGACACCTGGGCGGTGAATGACCCGGGCGCTTTGGTGCAGCGCTATGCCCAATTGTTTGAGGCGCGTGGCGGCTGTCTGATGGTGGGCGACGCGGCCAGTTTGCAGGCGCAAGGCGCGGGCTGGTCGGTCAACACCACCGATGGCCCTGTGCATGCCCAGCAGGCTGTGCTGGCCCTGGGCCCTTGGTCCGATGGCTTGATCCGCACACTGGGCTATCGACTTCCACTGTTCATCAAGCGCGGTTATCACCAACACTACACACCCACCGCCAAAGTGCGGCTACCCATGCTCGACGCCGAGCGTGGCTACGTGCTGGCACCCATGCAGCGCGGCTTGCGCCTGACCACCGGTGCCGAGTTTGCGCCCATCGATGCCTCATCCACGCCGGTGCAACTGGGCAAGGCCGAAGCCTTGGCGCGGGAACTGATTGATTTGGGCCAGCCCCTGCCCGAGCCGCCTTGGCTTGGCGCGCGGCCTTGCGTTGTCGACATGCTGCCCGTGATCGGCCCGGCGCCGCGCCACCCAGGGCTGTGGTTCAACTTTGGCCATGCGCACCAAGGCTTCACCATGGGTCCGGTGACAGGTCGCTTGCTGGCTGAAATGGTGTGTGGCGAGCCGTTTTGCGTTGACCCGACACCCTATTCCCCAGGGCGGTTTGGGTGATCAGGTGGCCCTAAGGCTTCAGCACACCCGGTAAAAACTCATGAACACCCCATCGGTTGCGCGGCGGCCGGTGCCGATGAACTGACTTTCACTCAGCCAAGCCCACTGGGGTGCGGTGGCTTCGAGCTTGGGTTGGCAGCGAAAGTAGACCTCTTCCGGGTTGACCGGTTGCCCGTTCATGATGCGCTGAGAGTTTTCGAGCGAGGCCACGCGCAAAGCGGTGTTTTGCACAAACACGCGGCTGCCGTCGTTGAGCTCGATGACATAGCGCGCATCCAGGTGCGCTTGCGTGCCACCGCCCAAAATCAGTTGAAAGTCTGCGCCACCGGCCAGCACTTTGCCGTTCACCCGGGGGCCCGTCACGGTGCCGCCTGTGATGGGGATCATGCGGCGCAAGCCGGCAGGGGTATGACCCACTTCCACAGGCGCAGCGATGGTCACGGCCAGATCGCAAATGTGTTCGAGTGTGGGGGGGGGCAAGGTCATGGTCAATCTTCCAAGCAAGAGGAATGTGCAGTTTAAGGCGCAGCACTTGGCAGGCTGTCACACAGGGTCGGTGGGATTTTTGGCGTTGCCCATCCAGGCTGTCAATGAAGAGCGCATCGCTTCTTCCACCGACATGTCCAATGCCTGCACCCATTCACGCGGCACAAACACGGTGTAGCCGCCGATCATGTAGCCCATGGGCAAATACACCGCCACGTGTTGGCGGGTTTGCGGGTCCAGTGGCAGGTCCGTCAGATTTTGGCGTGTGACCAGACCGATGATCGACATGTCGCTCCCCGGCTTTTTCAGCAGCACCACCTGTTGTGCGTCCCGTTCGTTGGGGGAGAAGTAGTCGGCAAAACTCTTGAGTGAGGAGTAAATGCTTTTGACCAAGGGTAAGTTGGTGAAGGGCAGCTCCACCCAACCCAGCACCCGCTTCATGAAAGCTTGTGACACCAAAAAGCCCAGCACCAAAATCAGCGCTGTGCCCAGCAAAATGCCCAGACCAGGCAAGTAAAAATCACCTGTCATCGGGCGCAGTATCTGCATGGCCAAACTCTCGACCCAGCTCACAAACAAATAAAGCACATAGACCGTGAGCCCGACCGGCAAGAAAGTGATCAGGCCGCGGAAGAAATAGGCGTAAAGGCGTTTCATGCGGTCCATTGTGACGGCTCACGATTGGGCCCAAAGATGAGGGGAAAAACGGGCTCGCCCGCCTGCGCTTTAATACGGGGCTGACACAGACCCTCTGCTGCCCCCTAGCTTTTGAACCAGGCCATGCTTTCCACCCAAGACAAAACCCGCATCGACGACACCCGCATTGCCTCGGTGCGCCCGCTCATGACCCCGGCCCTTCTCGAGGAGCGTCTGCCCGCATTGCCTGCGCACTTGGCTTTGGTGGAGCGTTCGCGGCAAGACATCTCAAGTCTGCTGCAAGGGCAGGACGACCGTCTGGTGATCGTGGTCGGGCCCTGTTCCATCCACGACCACGACCAGGCCATCGCCTACGCCCGGCTGCTCAAGGCCGAGGCCGACAAGCACGCGAAGGACCTGCAGATCGTGATGCGCGTGTACTTTGAAAAGCCGCGCACCACCGTGGGTTGGAAGGGCTACATCAACGACCCGCACCTGGACGGCAGCTTCGCCATGAACCAGGGGCTGGAGATGGCGCGCAAGTTGTTGCTGGACATCCTCGACGTCGGCCTGCCCGTGGCCACCGAATTCCTAGACTTGCTGAGTCCGCAGTACATCAGCGACCTCGTGACCTGGGGCGCGATCGGTGCTCGCACCACCGAAAGCCAGAGCCACCGCCAATTGGCCAGCGGCCTGTCGTGTCCGGTGGGCTTCAAGAACGGCACCGACGGTGGAGTGAAGGTGGCCGCAGATGCGGTGGTGGCGGCCAAGGCGCCGCACGCTTTCATGGGCATGACCAAGATGGGCCAAGCGGCGATTTTCGAAACGCGCGGGAACCAAGACGTGCACATCATTTTGCGTGGCGGCAAGGCGCCCAATTATTCGGCGGCCGATGTCGATGCCGCGTGCAAAGCCCTAGAGGCCTCAGGCATTGCGCCGCAAGTGATGGTGGACGTGTCGCACGCCAACAGCAGCAAGCAGCACGCCAAGCAGATTGAAGTGGCGCACGCTGTAGCCGCGCAAGTGGCAGGCGGCGACCGCCGCATCATGGGCCTGATGATTGAGAGCCACTTGAACGAAGGCCGGCAAGACTTGAAAGAAGGCCAGCCCTTGGCGCACGGTGTGTCCATCACCGACGCCTGCATCAGCTTTGCGCAGACCATGCCGGTGCTGGACGCGCTGGCGCAGGCGGTGCAAGAGCGGCGACGCGGTGATCGATGAGTTGATGCACCGTCCCGGGACAAGTTATTCCCCAGACCAGATCGCTGCTTGGACTTTTTTGGGGGACTTGGCTGGGTCGTGGCCTCGACTCAAGGCTCGTGCTGCGCCAGGTACAGCTGCGTGGGCAGCTCGTCAGGCCGAAAAATCGGCGAGGTGCGCACGCTTTCCATGTCAACGCCAAAGCGCAAAGCCTCGGAAAGGCCGCTCAGGTCATCGGCCAGGGTGGCCAGCAAATCATCGAGGGACAGCAGACCCATCAAGCGGCCATCGGGCTCGGTGACCAACACCCGCCGCACGCCGTGCTGGTGCATGGCCTGGATGGCTTCGTGCGCCGTGGCCGAGCCAGGCACCCGCACCAGGTTCACGCTGCTGTAAGCACCCACCGACTGCTCGTCTGCGGTGCGGCCTTGCGCCAACAGATTCACCACCAGATCACGGTCGGTCACTACCCCCACCACGCGCACAGGGTCTTCAGGGTCGGTCAGGGCCAGTGCGCCGACATGTTGTGTGCGCATCAGATCGGCGGCTTTTTGCACCGAGGCCTCGGCACTCAGGGTGAGGATGTCGCGCTGGCAAAGTTCGGACAGGGTCATGAAAAGCGCTCCTGAAAATGACAACAGCCCACCTTAATCGGGTGGGCTGTGTTTTTCAGTGCGCGGGCGCACGTGGCCTCAAGACGCATGGCGCCGGGGCTGCGGCCCGGTCCGGTTCAGTCCAGACTCAAACCAATCTTGCGCGACACGGCGCCCCATTTGGCAAAGTCCTTGGCCACTTTGGCGACCGCCTGCTCGGGCGTGCTGCCAATCACGATCTGGTCGGATGCCTTGAGCCGCTCGGTGGCCTCTGGGGTGCGCAGGGCGTCGACCACCGCTTGGCGGAACTTGGCCACGATGTCATCGGGCACTTGTTTGGGGGCGATCAAGATCAGGCTGAAATCGGCCTCGTAGCCTTTCACCCCGGCTTCTTCGATGGTGGGCACTTCGGGCAAAGAGGGCGCGCGCGCCTGGCCCGACACCGCCAGCGCTGTCAACTTGCCCGAGCGCACATGGGGCAGCACTGTGGGCCCGGCCAACAAACCGCAAGGCACCTGGTTGGCCAGCACGTCTTGCATGGCGGGGGCTGGGCCTTTGTAGGGGATGTGCGTCATCTGCATGCCGGTCATGCTGAGCAACAACTCGGTGGACAAGTGCCCCGGCACACCCGCACCGCCCGAGGCATAACTCAAGGGCATGGTTTTGGATTTGGCGATCAACTCGGACACTGTTTTGACACCCAGCGAAGGGTTGCACACCAGGGTTTGGCTGAACGAAGACAACACACTGATGGGCTTCAAGTCATCGAGCTTGAAGGGCATGGTTTTGTACACATGCGGGTTCACGGTGAGCAGGGTGTCGGTTGCGAACAAAAAGGTGTAGCCGTTGGGCGCGGCACGCGCCACGCTGGCAGCGCCGATGTTGCCACCGGCCCCGAGCTGGTTCTCGATCACGACGGGTTGCTTGAGGATGGTCTGGATTTTTTCGGTCGCTGTGCGCATGACCAGATCAGTGGGTCCGCCTGGAGGAAAGGGAATGATGACTTTGATGGGGCGCTGTGGCCACGCTTGGGCCAGAGCGCTGCTGCTGGCACACACGGCCAGCAAAGCCGCGGCGAAGGCCAAACGCCGGGCGCGAGACGGTGAAGAAGCTTGCGATAGAAAGGAAAAGGGCATGGTGAACTCCTGAAGGATCAGGACATGCTATCGAAGCGCACCCGCAACGCTCACATTGAAAACCCTGAAGTGGGGCGTTCAACTGTCGCGTGCAAGACCCGATAGGCGCTGATCATGCAGGCTTCGGCGTGATTGCTCAAACTGCGGCGAGTCGTTTGACTGTATCGGGGTAGCGGTCCACCAAGTGAATCAGCAAGGCTGCCTGGGCGTTGGGTTTGGCTCGGCCTTGCTCCCAGTTTTCCAGAGTTCTGGGGTTAGTGCGCAGGTAGTGGGCGAAGACGGGACGCGAGAGCTTGAGTTTTTCTCGAATGGCCTTGAGTTCCATGGCGCTGATGTCAGGAGCAGGTTTGGCCTCTACTTCGAGGGTGCGAAGCGTGGTCTTGCCAACGCGCTGCTGGGTCACCCTGAGCCCACCACGTTTTCCTTTGCCTCGCTGCGCATCTCCGTGCCTGATTTTGCGTAATCCCCCCGTGCCCGTGATGACGTCACCGGTATCGGGTGCCTTGAGCATTTCATTTTGCAGGCCTCGGTACGCCTCATCGCTCAGGTATTCCTGTCGGTAGCGCTCGAATGCTGGCAACTCAACAAAGAGTGCATTCATGGCTCATGATTGTACGCAAGTTGCGTACAAAATCAAACCTGGCTTTTCAAACCCTTAACCCGCCAAGCCCACGAACACGTTTTGTACATCGTCGTTGTTGTCGATGGCGCCCAAAAAGGCTTCGACCTCTTCGAGTTGTTCGGGGTTCAGATTGGCCGGGTCCACCGGGTTTTTGGGTTTGTAGCCCAGCTTGGCCGACAGCACGGTGAAGCCGTGTTCGGGCAGGGCGCGGCTGACCAGGTCCAGGTCGGTGGCTTCGGTGATGAAGACCGTCACGCCTTCTTCGTCGGCGGGCTCAAAATCTTGTGCGCCCGCTTCGATGGCGGCCAGTTCGGAGTCAGCCCCGGCCTGGGCGGGTTCGGCTTCGATGAAACCCACATGGTCAAAGTCCCAGGACACCGAGCCGGAGGTGCCTTGCTGGCCCTTGCGAAACAGCACGCGCATCTCGGACGCGCTGCGGTTCACGTTGTCGGTCAGCACCTCGATCATCACCGGCACTTGGTGCGGCGCGAAGCCTTCGTAAATCACGCGGTCAAAGCTCACGGCGTCGCCCAGCAGGCCGGCACCTTTCTTGATGGCGCGCTCCAGCGTTTCCTTGGGCATGGAGACCTTGCGGGCTTGTTCGACCACCAGGCGCAGGCGCGAGTTGGCGGCCGGGTCTGCGCCGTTGCGGGCGGCAATCATGATGTCCTTGGCCAGTCGGCCAAACAATTTGCCTCTGGCGTCTGCGGCTTGTGCTTTGCCTTTGGCTTTCCATTGCGCACCCATGGGGTCTTCCTTGTGTTGGGATCAAAGCCGGAAGTTTAAGCGTTCACCCGTCCCAGCCACCGTCAAACGCGGGTCTCACAGGTCACAGGCGACAGCCCCTCGCAGGGCAATAATGGCCTTTCAGACAAAACACTGCCCATGAACCACCCTGCCTTGCCTTTGTTCCCCGGATTTGCCCATCACCTGCTTCAGGTCAGCCCCGGCATCTCGATGTCGGCCATGGTCGGTGGACAGGGGCCCGGCTTGCTCTTGCTGCACGGCCACCCCCAAACCTTGGCCATTTGGCACAAAGTGGCCCCCACACTGGCGCAGAACTTCACCGTGGTGGCCGCCGACTTGCGCGGCTATGGCGACTCGTCCAAGCCCGAGGGAGGGCATGACCACGCGGCTTACGCCAAGCGCGGTATGGCGCAAGACCAAGTGGGGCTGATGCACCAGCTGGGTTTTGATCGCTTTGCAGTGTTGGCGCACGACCGGGGTGCGCGTGTGGCGCACCGCCTGGCGCTGGACCACCCGCAAGCGGTCAGCCGCATGGCCCTGCTCGACATCGCGCCCACCTTGGCCATGTACGAACAGACCACCGAAGCCTTTGCCCGCGCCTATTGGCATTGGTTCTTTTTGATCCAGCCGCAACCCCTGCCCGAACGCTTGATCACGGCCAACCCAGCGGCTTATGTCACCGACGTCATGGGCAATCGCAGCGCCGGGCTGGCGCCGTTCGATCCGCGCGCGCTGGCCGAATACCAGCGCTGCTTGGCCCTGCCGGGTGCAGCGCATGGGCTGTGCGAAGACTACCGGGCGTCAGCAGGCATCGACCTGCAACACGACCGGGAAGACATCGCGCAAGGGCGGCGGCTGGAAACCCCGCTGCAGGTGCTGTGGGGTGCGCAAGGCGTGGTGCAGCGCTGTTTTGATCCGTTCAAGGAATGGCAAAAAGTGGCCACCCAGGTCAGCGGCGAGGCCTTGCCCTGCGGCCACTACATCGCCGAAGAAGCCCCTGAAGCTCTGCTGGCCAAGGCCTTGCCGTTTCTGCAAGGGCTGGCGGCATGAGCCAGCACAACCGCCGTGGCATCGTCACCATGACCGGTGCCATGGTGTTTTTTGTGGTGAACGATGCCTTGGTCAAATGGGTCAGCGCCGACCTGTCCACACCGCAGCTGATCTTCGTGCGCGGGGTGATGACCACCGCGCTGCTGTTGGCCTTGGCTGGGTGGATGGGCCAGTTGCAGCACTGGCGCACCACACTGACGCGCTCAGTGCCTGCCCGCGCCGTGCTCGACAGCCTGGCGT
Source organism: Limnohabitans sp. (assembly GCF_040400975.1). Classification (GTDB taxonomy): domain Bacteria; phylum Pseudomonadota; class Gammaproteobacteria; order Burkholderiales; family Burkholderiaceae_C; genus Limnohabitans_A. The sequence continues at coordinate 162,230 of NZ_JBBAPF010000003.1, forward strand.
CCTTCACCTACCTCACCGCGGTGTTTCACATCCCTTTAGGCAACGCCACCGCGATCAATTTGGCGGGTCCGCTGTTCCTGACTTTGATGGCGGTGTTCTTTTTGCACGAGCGGGTCACGCTGGGCCGCTGGGCGCTGATCTTGCTGGGCTTTGCGGGCGTGCTGCTGGTGGTGCAGCCGCGCATGGGCGACTTCAATGCCTATGCCTTGCTGTGCTTGTTTGCGGCGGTGCTGCACGCGGGGCGCGACTTTCTGACGCGTCTGGTTCCCGCTCAAGTGCCTTCGCTGTTGATCACCTTGTCCACGGCGATCATGGTCACTGTGTTGGCGGGTGTGTGGAGTCTTTTTGAGCCCTGGAAGCCCATGGCCACACAGCACCTTTGGCAGCTGTTTGGCGCGTCGCTTTGCCTGGCAGCGGGCTACCATCTGCTCACGCTCAGCATGCGTTTGGGCGACATGAGTGTGATCGGGCCATTCCGCTACAGCGGCTTGTTGGTGGCGTTGGTGCTGGGTTACCTGATGTGGGGCGATGTGCCCAACACCTTGGCCTGGGGCGGCATTGCGTTGGTGGTGGCGGCCGGCTTGGGCTTGCTCCAGTCTGAGCGCATGCGCAACCAAGCTGCGGGTGGCCTGTAGGTCGGCGGCTTCAGCCCCGACATCCAGCATTCACGGGCTGGCCTTGTCCAGCGCCTGGTCGATGTCCCACAGGATGTCGTCCAGGTTTTCCAGGCCTACCGAGATGCGCACCATGTCGGGCGGCACGCCTGCAGCCAGTTGCTGCGCTTCGTCGAGCTGGCGGTGCGTGGTGCTGGCCGGGTGGCTGATCAGGGTGCGGGTGTCGCCGATGTTGACCAAGTGGCTCATGAACTGGGCCGACTCGATGAAGGTCACGCCCTGGGCCAGCCCGCCTTTCACACCAAAGGACAGCAAGCCAGAGGCACCGCGCATCTGGCGCTGCATCAGCGCGTGTTGCGGGTGGTTGGGCAAGCCGGGGTAGTTGACCCAGGCCACGCGCGGGTCGGACTGCAAAAATTTGGCCACGCCCAAAGCGTTGTCGCAGTGCTTTTGCATGCGCAGTGGCAGGGTTTCAACGCCTTGCAAAATCTGCCAGGCGCTCATGGGGCTAAGAGATGCGCCAAACACGCGCAGGCTTTCCATGCGGCAGCGCATGGTGAAGCCAAAGTCCCCAAAGGTCTCGTAAAACTTCACGCCGTGGTAGCCCTTGGACGGCTCGGTCATGCCCGGAAACTTGCCGTTGTCCCAAGGAAATTTGCCGCCCTCGGCCACCACGCCGCCCAGCGTGGTGCCGTGGCCCGCCAGGTATTTGGTGGCCGAATGCACCACGATGTCCGCGCCCAGCGCCAAAGGGTTGCACAGCAGCGGGCTGGGCACGGTGTTGTCGATGACGAGCGGCACGCCATGTGCGTGGGCCACCTCGGCCACAGCGGCAATGTCCAGCACCACCATGCTCGGGTTGCCCAGACTCTCGGCGTACACCGCCCGCGTGTTGGGGCGCATGGCGGCGGCAAAAGCCTCGGGCTTGGTCGCGTCTACAAACGTGGTCTCGATGCCGAACTTGGCCAAGCTCACCGCCAACATCGTGACCGAGCCGCCGTACAAAGCCCCGGCCGCCACCACATGGTCGCCTGTCTGCAAGATGGTCATGAGTGCCATGGTTTCGGCCGCCATCCCTGAGGCACTGGCCACGGCAGCACGCCCGCCTTCGAGCGCGGCCACACGTTCTTCAAGCACCGCCACCGTGGGGTTGCTCAGGCGCGAATACACATTGCCAAAGGTCTGCAGGTTGAACAGCGAGGCCGCGTGCTCGGCGCTGTCGAACACAAAACTGCTGGTTTGGTAAATGGGCAAGGCGCGTGCGCCCGTGGCCGCATCGGGAATTTGCCCGGCGTGGATGGCCAGGGTCTCGGGGTGGAATTGGCGGTCGGTCATGGTCTTTTTATACCAGCCGCCGCGCCGAGATGATGCCGGTGTTCACACCCACCCAATTCAGGCCGCCAAACAGCCGGGCGTGTTCGATCTTGACGCAGCGGTTGCTCACCGAATCCATGCCCGCCTGCCGGGCTAAGGCGTCGGCCTCGGGGTTGGCCACACCCAGTTGCTGCCACAGGCACTTCGCACCGATTTGCACCGCTTGATCGGCAATGGGCAGCACGTCTTCGCTGCGGCGAAACACATCGACCATGTCCACTTTGAAGGGGATATCGCTCAGGCTGGCGTAACAGGTCTCGCCCAAGATCTCCTGGCCCGCATAGCGCGGGTTGACGGGCACGATCTTGAAGCCGTGTGACTGCATGTACTTGGCCGCGAAATAGCTGGGCCGGTGCCACTCGGCCGACAAGCCCACCACCGCGATGGTGTGGCAACTTTTGAGGATGCGCCGCAGCGCGTGCAAATCGTTGTGCATGCAAGTCCTTCTTTCCGTTCAATACTGCGCCAAACCGCTGCGCTTCATTTGCAGCGAGGCCCAGGTAGCGCACAGCGACAACACGCCGCACACGGCCATCACGCCCAAGTAATGCCCGTTCCAATCAAAGGCCGCCCCGGCCAGAACGGGCCCGAGCAAATTGCCCACAGCCGCGCCGCTGTAGAGCGTGCCTACCACGCTGGCCACCGATTTGCCGCCAAAGTAATCCATGCAAATGGCGGGCAGCAGGGACACGATGCTGCCGTAACTCAATCCAAACCACAGCGCAAACACCACCAACAGCCCTTGCCCCCCGGCAGCGCCCCACAGCACATACGATGCGCCCATGGACAGCTGCATCAGCACCAGCGTCTGCGCCCGGCCCAAGCGGTCGGCCACCAGGCCAATGGCAAAGCGCCCCACCAGACTGCCCACACCAATCAAGCCCACCAGGCCCACGGCAAAGGCTTCACCCAGGCCCAGATCGCGGGCCGAAGCCGACACGTGCGCGAACGGGATGAACATGACGGGCGAGGCCAGCACCGTGGCCAGGTACAGCCAGCGAAACGTGGGGCTGCGCAAGGTCTCGCGCAAGCTCAGGCCGGTGGCCGAGCCCCCTGCACCCGGGCCACCTGAAGCGTTTGCCGGTGCTGCAGGTGCGCGCCGCAACAAGGCCGCTGACAACAAGCCCAGCACCAACACCCCCATTGCCAACACCTGCATGGCTTCGCGCCAAGGCATGGGGCCAATCGCCGTGGCCACCAGCACCGGCACCAGCAAGGTGCCCGCGCCCACGCCCGAGCTGGCAATGCCCCCGGCCAAGCCGCGCCGGGTGGTGAACCAGGGCTGCACGCTGGCAATGGACGGGGTGTAAACCAAGGCAATGCCCAAGCCCACCAGCAGGCCATAGCTCACATACACCGCCAACAAGCTGGTCGCCCAACTGGTGGCCAGCAAACCCAGTGCAATGAGTGCCATGCCCGCCGAGCACACGATGCGCGGGCCAAAGCGGTCGGCCAGCATGCCGCCGCCTGCGCCCAACACAAAATAAACAAAGCCCGAGAGACCAAAAATCCAGGACACATCGGCCCGCTGTGCCGAGAACTCGACGGCAAACGATTCAAAAAACGCCGCAAACGAATACGACACCCCAAAGATCACAGCCAGGCACACAAATGTGGCCCAAACCACCACCCAAGCGTAGGGGGTTTCTTTCATGGTGTCTCCGGTGTTCGCATGTTGCAAAGCATTGTGCCTTGCACGGGATGGGCACACCCCTGAGGTCACAAAGCCTGTGTCACACTGGCGCGCATGGAAACCTCACTCGAACAAGCCCGCCAGGCCTTTCTGGATGGCGTTGAACAGTTTGAACGCCACCAATTTGAGGCGGCAGCATCCCTTTTTGAACGGGCATTGCAGCTGGCACCGGGCAGGGCTTCGGTGTTGATGAACCTGGGTGCCAGCTGCGTGCAGTTGGGCCGCTTTGAGCGGGCCGATGAATGCCTGCGCCAAGCCTTGGCGGCCGACGCCTCTCAAACCGATGCCTGGGTGGCTTGGGGGGTCACGCAGATGGCTTTGGGCCAATGGCCACAGGCCCTGCACAGCCACGAGCGCGCCCGCGCCTTGGGTGCAGACGGCGCCGATTTTTGTTTGCGTTGGGGCCAATGCCTGGCGTATGCCGGGCAGCTGCCTCAAGCCGTGCAGGCTTTTGACCAAGCCTTGGTGCACGTGCCCAACTTGGCCGAGGCCTGGAGCCAGCGTGCCCATGCCCAGCGTGACATGGGCCAGACCGCTGCAGCGATTGCGGGCTACCAACAAGCGCTGGCGCTGGGAGCAGACCCGGAGCTGCACCGCTACTACCTTGCCGCCCTGAGCCCGGATCAGCCCGCGGTGAACGCGCCAGCGGCCTATGTTGAAAAACTCTTTGACCAATACGCCGACGACTTCGAGGCGCACCTGGTGGGGCAACTGGGTTACCAAGGCCACAGCGTGCTGCTGCAGCACCTGCCTGCGGACCCGGCGGCCCGTTTTGAACGGGTGTGGGACCTGGGCTGCGGCACCGGTTTGTGCGGCACCTTGATCCGCCCCCGCGCCCAGCATTTGACCGGTGTGGACTTGTCTTCGGTCATGGTGGCCAAGGCGCGTGCGCTGGGGATTTACGACAGCCTGCATGCCCAAGAGTTGGTGGCCTTCATGCAGCACACCACAGAGCCAGCTGACCTGGTGCTGGCGGCCGATGTGTTCATTTATGTGGGCTGGCTGGAGGCGGTTTTTGAGGCCCTGAGCCCCCGTGTGCGCCCTTGCGGCTGGACCAAGCCCAGCCCCTCATGGGTGCTTATGTTTATCTGCAAAAAACCTGACAATGCTGAACCACCAGCCATGGCCCAGCCAGGAGAACCTTGCTCATGAACGCTCAGGAACGCGACCAACTTCAGCAATTCTTGGCCAGCTTGCGCCAGCAGCGTGTTCAGGCCAAGGACCCCGTGGCCGATGGCCTCATCCGGGATGCTTTGGCCTCGCAAGCCGATGCCACGTACCTTTTGGTGCAGCGGGCCATGGCCTTGAGCTTGGCGCTGCGAGCCACACAAAACCGACTGCAGCAATTGCAAGCCTCATCGGCTGAGGCACTGCAAGCGTCAAACCCTGTCACCAACGCTGCGCCCGCTCAGACGCCAGCGCCCGTACCGAATGGTGGCGCCCCAACGGCGCAACCCAGCCTCTGGATGCGGGGCTTGGTGGGGCAAGTGGGCGGCACGGCGCTGGGCGTGGCTGCGGGCGTTGTGGCGGGTGGCGCTGTCTTGCAAGGCCTGCAAGCCCTGTGGGGCGACGATGCCGCTTCGCCCAATTTAGCCCAAGGCTCCGCTGGGGGCATGTCCACCGCTGCGCCGGATGCGGGCGACGGCCTGTGGGATTTGGGCGACGACTGGACCTGAGTTCAAGCGGCTCCCTCAGCGGCAGATTCAGCGGCAGATTTAGCGGCTATAGGCCAAACCCAGCGCCACGCCGCCAAACAAATCGCCTTCCACCACAGGCACACCCGCAAAGGCGGCCTGCAGGGTTTGCTGGAACGTGCTCAAAGCCGAGGACCCACCCGTGAGGTAAATCGCATCCAGCGATGCATCGCTCAGGCCTGCGCTTTGGACACATTCGCGCGCGCAAGCCACTGTGCGGCTCAATACATCTTGCAGTTGCGCTTGCATGTCATGCAGACTCAGGCGCGCTTGCAAATCGGACGCCATCACCGACAGGTCAATGCCCGTGTCAGCCCGGTTCACGGAGCAACGGATTTTGGCTTGCTCCACCTCATGGGCGATGTGGTGTCCGTGCCGCTCGGTCAACACCTGCATCAAGCGCTCGTGAAGGTGCAGGTCGCTGTAATTGCTGCGCAGGGTTTTGGCGTGGGCGATGGCTTTGGGTTGGTATTGCCAGTGGATCAGGTGCCAGGTGGCCAGGTCAAAAAAGACGCGGCTGGGCACTTCGCGCTGTTCGGGGCCGATGTGTTTGTAGCCCAGCAGTGGCATCACTTGCGCCAAGTTCAGTTGGCGGTCGTAATCGGTGCCCCCAATGTGCACGCCCGTGGTGGCCAAGATGTCACGGCTGCGGTCTGTGTACAGCATGCGTTCGGGCCCTAGGCGCACCACCGTGAAGTCTGAGGTGCCGCCCCCCAAGTCCACCACCAACACGGTGCTTTCTTTCGTCAGGCGCTGCTCGTAATCCAAAGCGGCGGCAATCGGCTCCAGCTGAAAGGAAACCTCGTCAAAGCCCACCGACTGCACCGCTTGGCGCAGCGAGGCTTCGGCCTGTGCGTCCCGCTCGGGGTCGTCGTCTACAAAGTGCACCGGGCGGCCCACCACCACGCGGCGTGGCGCGCTGCCCAGGTGTTGCGTGGCGCGTTCGCGCAGGGTGGCCAAAAAGGCGCCGATGATGTCCTGAAAGCTGATCTGCTGATGCCCAATTTGCGTGGTCTCCAGCAGCAGTGGGCTGCCCAGCAGGCTTTTGAGTGAGCGCATCAAGCGCCCCTCGGTGCCTTCCAGGTAGTGCTTGAGGGCCTCGCGCCCAAAGTGGGTGCTGCTGTCTTCGGCGTTGTAAAAGACGGCCGTGGGCATGGCCAAGGCCTCACCTTCCAGCGGGATCAGACGGGCTGAGCCCTCGGGGCCCAGCCAGGCCATGGCGGAGTTGGAGGTACCAAAATCAATACCGAGCGTGCCGGCGGGTGAAGAAGTCATGTGTAAAGGGGCGTGCTGAGGCGGATGTGGCAGGCCAAAGCGCTGACCGTCGAGGGACCCGGGATTCTGCCACTGTCAGCCCTGTCAAATCGGGGAGAATCGGCGTTGTTTCATTTTTGTCCACGCACACCCCATGACCGAAGTCCCAACCCCCGACACATCGGCTGCTGCCCGGCCCGCATTGCCCGACCGCCTGGCGATTGACACCCGCAGCCCGCACCATGTGCGCGCCGTTTTTGAGCACGACATCGGTATCCGATTCAACGGCAAAGACCGCAACGACGTCGAGGAATACTGCATCAGCGAAGGCTGGGTTCGCGTGCCCGCTGGCAAAACACTGGACCGCAAAGGCCAACCCTTGCTGATCAAGCTCAAGGGCAAAGTCGAAGCCTTTTACCGCTGAGTCTGTTCGCTTTCCCCATGGGCCTTGAAGCGCCGCTGTAGGGCCTCAAACGACAACAACTCCCCCGCCAATGCACTGGCCATCACGGTGGGTGGACTGGCCAACCAGACTTGACCTGGACCTGAGCGGCCCGGGAAATTGCGGTTGATGGCGCTCACCGTCACCTGGGCGGCGTCGGTCGATGAACCTGGGCCGCAATTGGCGCAGGCTCCGCAAGAGGGCTGCAAAATGCGCACGCCCATGGCCGCAAAAACTTGGTCGTAACCCAGTGAAGCGCAATAGTCGCGCACAGCGGTGGTGCCGTATTGCAAAAAAACCTGAACACCTTCAGGCACCTTCAGACCCTGTTTGAGGCCCCAGGCCAGCACCTCATGGTAATGGTCAAAGTCTTCGCGTTTGCCCGCGGTGCAGGAGCCGCCGTAGGCGATATCGATTTTCACGTGCTCCGCCAGGTCCGATAGCGCTAAACCCTGGCCTGGATCGCCCGGCCGAGCCACCATAGGCTGTAGGCGGCGCAGGTCCACCGTCATCTGGTGCGCAAAGCGTGCGTTTTCATCGCTGTGCATCCAGTCTTCAATTAGAAAGTCCACACCACGGCGCTCCTTTAAAAAGCGTACCGTCTCCAAGTCTGGTGCCACGATGCCTGTCAGGCCTCCCAGCTCGGCGCACATATTGGTCAGCGTGGCACGTTCGTCGGTACCCAAGTGAGCGATGCCCTCACCCGTGAATTCGAACACTTTGCCTACCCCGTGCCCTTCGCAAATCCAGGGCATGGCCAGCAGGTGCAGCATGAGGTCTTTGGCGGTCACGCCGGGGTGCATTTGGCCTTGCAGCCGAACCTGCACGCTTTCGGGCCAACGCACGCGCACAGCGCCTGTGACAAAGGCATTGGCCATGTCGGTGGTGCCCACACCAAAGGCGACACAACCCAAAGCGCCACTGTGTGGCGTATGCGAATCGGTGCCCACCACCACTTGACCAGGCAGTGCGTAATGCTCGGTCATCATGGCGTGCGAGATGCCCGCCACATTGCTGCCGTCGTCCTGCAGTACTTCAGCATCGGTCAGGGTGCGGTGCATGCGCAAACCGTGGCGCTTGGCAAAATCGCGCTGTGCCCGGCTCATGGCATGCATGTTGGCGATCAGGCCGCCGCGCACATGGGCAGGACTTTCTTCGACATACGAAGTGTGGTCTTCAAACACCACGATCTGCTCGGGGCGTTGCAGTGTGAAGTGCTCGCCCAGAGCGCCGCGCATCAAGGTGTCGGCCATGCCCGTGTAGTACTCGTGGATGAAGCGCCACTCGGCCCGCACGAACAAACCGTCACCTGTTTGGGGCAGCTCGGGTGTGTAGGGCGCGGGCAGACGGTGACGTGACAGGATTTTCTCGAACAAGGTTTGTGGACCAGCATCCTGGCGCGGGGACCCACTTTGGTGGCCCTTTAATGGCGAGACATTTTTGTAGCTGCTCGCAGCACCCGGCGGATGTGCAGCTGCTAAGAACTGTTGCCCCCAGCGCAGCAGTCCACCAGCCAGCAAGATCGAAGCGGCCAGATCTTCGCGCCCCCGCACCAGATCGGACACAGTGATGGTTTCACCCTGCTCGATGCGCGCCAGCAAGGCGAAATCAGTGGAGGTGAACAGGCCAATGTTGTCGGCGTTCTGGCGGTAAATCCGTTCAAAGCTCTCGGCGATCACCAGTTGTACACCCGCCAGTTTTTCGGCGGTGGGACTGTGTTCGCGAGACGAGCCCTTGCCGTATCGGCGACCTGCCACTAGCACCTGGAAACCGGCTTGCCGCAGGGCTCGCCGTGCGATGGGGTCTTCGCACTCACAGCGCAGCCCGGTGTGGGCAAAGTCGCCGAGCGTGACGTCGTAATGGCTCATGATGTGCACGGGCGTGATTTCGTCGGTCGAAACATCGTCGCGCAGCGGTACGGCTTGTTCGTGACTCAGTCGCTCACCGCACAGCTGCTGCCGAATCAGTGCCGGGTTATGGCTCAGGTACAGCACGCGCAAGGGGGTCGTCAAAACCGTGGCGTCAGGCGAAGTGAGTTGCATGGTGGGTCTTCAGTGCTCAGTGGGATGGGTGGACAGGTTGTCCAGCAGAAGTTGCGCAGCCGGGCTCAGCTGGTCTTCGCCCCGGTGGCACAGAATGAATCGCCTTCGAGACCAGCTTTCCTGCAGCGGCAATACCTCAAGCCCATAGGCTTGGGCGTACAAGGTGGTCACTTCGCGAGGCACCAGCGCTATGGCCAGGCCAGCCCGCACCACGCGCAGCGCGGCTTCGAAATTGGTCACGATCACGCGGTGTTGCAGACGCTGGCCGAGCAAGCTGGCTTCGCGTTGCAGCATCACCTCTACCGCTGAATTCACCGGCATGATCACATGCTCGAATGCCAGCGTGTCGGCGAAACGCACGGCGGGCAGTTCGCACAGCGGATGACCCCGGGGGACGGCCACGCTCAGGTGGTCGTGGCGGTATGTGCGGGTGTGCAGCAGGCCAGTTTCGGCCGCATCCCAGCAGATGCCGATCGAGGCTACGCCCTCACGAATGCCGCGCACCACCTCGGGGCTGATGCGTTCTTCCAGATCGATTTGAATGTTCTGGTGCTCCGGTTTTTTCAAGAACTCAGCGATCTCATCGGTCAATGACTCGGCCATGACAGAGGCCGTGGCCAGCACGTTCACTCGCCCCTGAATCCCTGCCGCGTGGCTGGCCATGTCGCGCTCGATGCGGCTGGCGCTCAGCAACATGCTGCGGGCGTGTTCCAGCAGTGTCTCGCCCGCAGGCGTGGGCACCACACCATGCTTGCGCCGTGTCAGCAGACTGGCGCCCACGGTGGCTTCCAGCTGGGCCAGCCGTTTGCTCACGGCCGAGGCGACCATGTTGGCCTTTTCTGCGGCGCGGCTCATGTTGCCGGTGTCGCAAACGGTCACGAACAGGCGCAGTGAAGTCAGGTCGAGGTCACGCATCAAGCTATTCCAAATGGGAACAAATAAGCTTCCAAAATTGAATTGTATGATTCATTGGGAATATTAAACTCCCAGCTTCACCAGACAAGGACGACCGGCATGAATGCATTTCAATGGCCCGAGCGCGTGACGATCCGAGAAGTCGGTTTGCGAGACGGCTTACAAAGCATCGCCCGGATATTGCCCACCGCACAAAAGCTGCAGTGGATTGAAAGCGCCTACGACGCGGGCATTCGCGAGATCGAAGTCGGCTCTTTCGTTCCGCCCAAACTGCTGCCGCAATTGGCCGATACGGCCGAGTTGGTGGCCTTTGCCAAAACCCTGCCGGGACTCGTCGTGTCGGTGCTGGTGCCCAACCTGAAAGGGGCCGAGCGCGCCATGGACAGCGGCGCTGACTGGATGCTGTTGCCCTTGTCGGCCAGCCATGCGCACAGTCTGGCCAATTTGCGCAAAGCGCCTGACGACGTGGTGGCCGAAATCGGCGCCATCGTGGAGGCTCGTCGGGCAAAGGGTTCCGACATCCGCATTGAAGTGGGGATGAGCACAGCGTTCGGTTGCACGATCCAGGGGCCAGTTGCTGTCGATGAAGTGCTGCGTTTGCTCCAAGCTGTGTTGGACTTGGGGGTGGACCGCGTGGGCTTGGCCGACACGGTGGGCTACGCCGATCCGCGCCAAGTGGGCGACTTGTTTGCCAAGGCCCGCGAAGTGGCGGGTGACAAGCTGGGCTGCGGACACTTTCACGACACCCGTGGCCTAGGCTTGGCTAACGCCATGGCTGCGCTACAAACCGGTGAGACCCGTTTTGACGCCTGCTTGGCCGGCATCGGCGGCTGCCCACATGCCCCGGGGGCGAGTGGCAATGTGGCCACCGAAGACCTGACGTATTTGATGGCCAGCATGGGCATCAACACCGGCATCGATTTCGGTCAGCTCATGGCTTTGCGCGCCCTGGTGGCGCAGTGGCTCGCAGGCGAATGCCTGCATGGTTCGATCGCGCAGGCGGGGTTACCCAAGACCTTGCGCAATGCAGAAGTGATGGCATGAACAATTCCGACAAGAAACTCCCGCTCGAAGGCCTGCGCGTCGTTGAGTTCACCCACATGGTCATGGGGCCGACTTGCGGCATGGTGCTGGCCGATATGGGCGCTGAAGTCATCAAGGTTGAGCCCATGGAGGGCGACCGCACAAGGCACTTGTTGGGTTCGGGCGCCGGCTTTTTTCCGATGTTCAACCGCAACAAGAAGAGCATCCAGATCAACCTGCAAAGTCCAGAAGGAGCCGAGATGGCGCGGCGCCTGTGCGCCACGGCCGATGTGGTGGCCGAAAACTTCAAGCCCGGCTCCATGGCCAAGTACGGCTTGGATTACGCCAGCTTGTCTGCCAGCAACCCCAAGATCATTTACGCCAGCCTCAAGGGTTTTTTGCCCGGGCCGTATGACCATCGCACCGCGCTCGACGAGGTGGTGCAGATGATGGGGGGCCTGGCCTACATGACCGGGCGCCCGGGTGATCCGCTGCGTGCGGGCACCAGTGTGAACGACATCATGGGCGGCATGTTTGGTGCGATTGGCGTGCTGGGCGCGCTCATCCAGCGGGGCATCACCGGGCGTGGGCAAGAGATCCAGTCGGCCTTGTTTGAGAACAATGTGTTTTTGGTGGGCCAGCACATGCTGCAGTACGCCATCACCGGCAAGGCAGCCGAACCCATGCCCAACCGCATCTCGGCCTGGGCGGTGTACGACGTGTTCACCGTCAAAAACGGCGAGCAAATCTTCTTGGCCGCGGTGAGCGATGCGCAGTGGGCCACCTTCTGCGACGTGTTGGGCTTTGCCGACCTCAAGGCCGACCCCCGATACAGCGACAACAACGCGCGCGTATCTCAGCGCAATGTCATGATGCCCGAGTTGCGTCGCCGTCTGGAGGCCTTCACCGCCGCCGAGCTGACCGCCATTTTTGAAAAAGCCGGACTGCCCTTTGCGCCCATCGTCAAGCCCGAAGAGCTGTTTGATGACCCACACTTGAACGCCACCGGTGGCCTGGTCGACGTGCGCTTGACCGACGGCCCGAAAGCGGGTCAGACGGCCCGTGCAGCCTTATTTCCATTCACCATGGACGGGCAGCGCCTGGGTGTGCGGCGTCAGCCGCCTCAACAAGGTGAAAATACCGATGAACTTTTGCGGGGCTTGGGCTTGGAGCCCGCAGAAATTGATCGTTTACGCACGCTCAAGGCCGTGGCCTGAGCATTTTATTGACCGACCTTTGACATACAGAAAGAGACAAACCATGCAAAAACACCTCACACGTCGCGCCACTTTGGCCGTATTGACATCGGCTGCCGCATCGGCCTTGCCAGGCATGTCCTTTGCGCAAGCGGACCGTCCCGTCAAATTCATCCTGCCCAACGCCACCGGTTCGGGTGTGGACGCCATCACACGCGCAGCAGCGCCTGCGATTGGCAAGGCTTTGGGTGCCAACGTGGTGGTCGAAAACCAAGCCGGTGCCAGTGGCGTGATCGGTTTGCAGGCCATGGCCAAGAACCCACCCGATGGCTTCACCTTGTCGGTGGTGTCCAACAACGTGGTGATTTTCCCCAGCGTCATCAAAAACCTGCCGTTTGAAATGCCCGCCGATTTCACACCGATTGCAGTGCTGGGATCCACGCCCTTGGTGTTGGTGGCGAACCCCCAAAAAGTGCCCTCCAACAATAGCCGCGAATTCATTGCTGCCCTGCGTGCCAAGCCGGACGGCTACAACTTCGGCTCTGGTGGCACGGGAACGATTTTGCACCTGGCCGCTGAGATGTTTGTGGACGAAGCCGGTGTCAAGGCGCGCCATATCCCTTACAAAGGCGTAGGCCCCATGGTCACTGATTTGTTGGGGGGTCAAATTGACTTTGCAGTTTTGGCTTTGCCCAGCGTACAGCAGCACATCCGAAGTGGTGCGCTCAAGGCCGTGGGCATGTGTGGCGACAAGCGAAGCGCCGCTGCGCCAGACATTCCTACCTTTGTGGAGCAGGGCTTGCCCACTTACGTGATCGACGCCTGGTTTGGTGTGCTCGGCCCCAAGGGCATGAGCGCTGCCAATGTAAAGAGGGTCAACGATGCCTTGGTGCAGGCCTTCAACGATCCGGCCGTCAAGGAAACCATGGCCAAGCAAGGCAACACGATCGCCATCAGCACGCCCGAGCAAGCTCAGCGCGTCTTCCGAAGTGAAATGGAGCGCTTTGCTGCGCTGGTCAAGAAGGCGGGCATCGAGCCGCAATAAGGCCCATCGCCCATCGCTCGTCGCTTGACATTTGGCGGTCAGGCGACGACCATCGGTGCATGTCCATCCAGGTTTTGATTTTCGGCATCCACCTCGCGCGCAGCACGCGGGGCAAGCCCTGCGCACCGCCGCAGGGTTTTTAAACACCCCCTGTTTCGTTTGTCCGATTTCAATTCGGGCCGTGCTCACATTGCAGCGCGGCCCTGCTTTTCACTGGAGATTTTCATGGCCGATTTGTTTGACAACCCCATGGGCCTGTGTGGCTTCGAGTTCGTCGAGTTTGCATCCCCCACCCCCAACACCCTGGAGCCGCTGTTTGAGCAAATGGGCTTCTCGCTCGTGGCCAAACACCGATCCAAAGACGTGGTGCTCTACCGCCAGGGCGACATCAACTTCATCGTCAACCGTGAGCCTAAAAGCCTGGCCGGCTACTTTGCTGCAGAGCACGGCCCTTGTGCTTGCGCGCTGGCGTTTCGGGTGAAGGATTCGCACAAGGCTTATGCACGGGCGCTGGAACTTGGAGCCCAACCGGTGGATGTGCCCACCGGCCCCATGGAGTTGCGCCTGCCCGCCATCAAAGGCATTGGCGGCGCGCCTTTGTATTTGATCGACCGTTTTGAAGACGGCAAAAGCATCTACGACATCGACTTTGAGTTCATCGACGGCGTGGACCGCCATCCGCCGGGCCACGGCCTCAAGCTCATCGACCACATGACGCACAACGTCTACAAAGGCCGCATGGCGTACTGGAGCGGTTTTTACGAAAAGCTCTTTAACTTTCAAGAGATTCGCTACTTCGACATCAAGGGCGAATACACGGGCCTGACCAGCCAGGCCATGATGGCCCCAGACGGTTTGATCCGCATTCCGCTGAACGAAGAGTCGGGCAAGACCGGGGGCCAGATCGAAGAATTCTTGATGCAGTTCAACGGCGAGGGCATCCAGCACATCGCGCTGCTCACCGACGACCTCTTGAAAAGCGTTGATGCGCTGCAGATGGCGGGCATTCCGCTCATGACGGCACCCAACGACATCTATTACGAGATGCTCGAAGAGCGCCTGCCGGGCCACGGCGAGCCGGTGGCCGAGTTGCAGGCGCGTGGCATCTTGATGGACGGCTCAACGGCCAACGGCGAGAAACGCTTGCTGCTGCAAATCTTCAGCCAAACCCTGCTGGGCCCGGTGTTCTTTGAATTCATCCAGCGCAAGGCCGACGAAGGCTTTGGCGAGGGCAACTTCAAGGCGCTGTTTGAAAGCTTGGAGCGCGACCAGATTCGGCGGGGGGCGATTGTGGTAGGGGACGGACCGATGGCTTGAGGCGTGACCGTCCAAGCATTACCGCGCTAGATTTTCCAGCGCGTCGATCACGATGCCGGTGCCGATGGCGATCAAGAGGATGTCCGTGGCCACTCGCACGTACCTGTGGCCGATGGGCGGTGGTCCTAGGCTGATGGCCAGGGGTCTGGGCAGTTCATAAAACACCACGCCCCTTGGCAGTGGTTGACCGATCTGCCACTTTTTGGCTTGCCCAGGGGGCAGGCCGCCCTTTTTGGCCAAACCCGGAGGCACAAAACCCCGGTGTTCGGGCGTCTCGAAATACTGGCGTGCGCGCTCGTGATGGTCCGGCATGAAATAAGCGCCTTTGCCAGGTTTCTGGTGGTCGGCGCGGGGCTCGGCCAGCGCGCCGGAGACCAGCAACAGCAGCGGCAAGACCTTGAAGACCGTTGAAAACTGAACCATGAGCTGCTCCTTGTTGCGGAACCATCCGCGCATGGGCAGCTTATGGGCGGGTGTGCGGCGCGTCTGTGAACTGTTTCGCACAAGGCGCGATCAGGCCTGTGGCTAGGGTTTGTACAGGGATTATTTGCACTGCGCGTGTTGAGCTGGAGAGTCGCGCCATGCAACATCAACCGGGAGCGTGAATAGCCAAGGGCTACCAAGACGTGGGCTGACAAGAAACGTGCGAAGCCCCGGCGTTCAGGCGTGCGCGAAGCAAAAGTCTCGGATGTGACTTGGTAAGGGCTGTTTCGCAAGCTTTGGGTTGTTTCCCGGTTGCACAAAAGGGGTCTTCTCGCCACAGTGCAAAGCTGTTGCTGAGCACACAAGGAGCCTCCCGTCATGAAACTGAACGTCAATGGCAAATCCCACACGTTGGATGTCGAACCCGAAATGCCCTTGTTGTGGGCTTTGCGCGATGAACTGAACATCAAAGGCCCCAAATTCGGATGTGGAGTGGCTCAATGCGGGTCGTGCACAGTGCTGCTCAATGGCGAGCCGGTGCGCTCTTGTGTTTACCCGGTCTCGGCCTCTGCGGGGCAAAAGGTCATCACCATCGAAGGCTTGGCCGACAAAGGCCGCTTGCACGCCGTGCAGCAAGCCTGGATTGACCACCAAGTGCCCCAGTGCGGTTACTGCCAAGGCGGGCAGATGCTCGCAGCAGTGGCCTTGCTCAAGAAAAAGCCAAAACCCACCGATGAAGACATCGATGCCGCGATGACCAACATCTGCCGTTGTGGCACTTATGCACGCATCCGCACCGCCATCCACGCCGCTGCCAAGAAAGGGACCCGCGCATGAGCACCCCAGATCTGACTTCCAGCATGGATCGCCGCCATTTCTTGAAAATCACCAGCACCGCTTCGGCGGGCTTGTCGATGGGATTTTTCGTGCCACAAAGCGCACAAGCGGCCGCAACGCCACAGCTCAATGTCTGGGTCGAAATCGAGCCCAACGACACGATTGTCATTCGTTACGCCCGTGCAGAAATGGGTCAGGGCAGCATGACATCTGCGCCGATGATGATCGCTGAGGAGCTGGAGGCCGACTGGAAAAAAGTGCGCGTCGAATACGCCACTGCGCATGAAAACCTGCGCACCAAACGCGCTTATGGCGACATGGCTTCGGTGGGCAGCCGCACCATCCGCAATTCGCAGGAATACCTGCGCAAAGCGGGTGCCACCGGGCGCGAGATGCTGATTGCCGCTGCTGCCCAGCAGTGGGGCGTGCCAGCCAGCGAGTGCAAAGCAGCGCTCAGCAAAGTCACCCATGTGCCCAGCAAGCGGGTGCTCAGCTACGGCAAACTGGCGGCTGCGGCTGCCAAACTGGAGGCCCCCAAAGACGTCAAGCTCAAAGACCCCAAAGCCTGGACATTGATCGGCAAGTCCATCCCCCGTGTGGACATTCCCGATATCGTGACCGGCCGCGTCAAGTACGGCATCGACGCACAAGTGCCCGGCATGCTGCACGCGGCCATTGCGGCCTGTCCGGTGTTCAACGGCACCATCAAAACCATGGACGCTTCCAAGGTGGAAAGCCGCAGAGGCATCGTCAAGGTGTTGAACATGGGCACTTTTGTGGCCGTGGTGGCCGACAACTGGTGGCGCGCCAAAGAAGCGCTGCGCGATGTGGCGGTGGACTGGGATGTGGGCGAGCACGGCACCCTGAGCAGCGCCGCCATCATGTCCCACTTCAAAGCGGGTATGGATCAGCCAGAACTGGCGGTGGCCCGCAACGACGGCAACACAGCAGACGCGCTGAGCAAAGCGGCCAAGGTGGTGGAGGCCGAGTACTTCACGCCCTATTTGGCGCACGCCACCATGGAGCCCATGGTCTGCACCGCTTGGTTGCAGGGCGAACAACTCGATGTGTGGTGCTCGACGCAAAACCCCGAGGCCACTTTGGCCGTGGCGGCTGCGACTGCGGGCGTGCCTCAGGCCAACGTGAAAGTGCACCCCATGCAATTGGGTGGCGGTCTCGGGCGCAAAAGCCCGCAAGACTTCACACGCCAAGCCGTCGCGATTGCCAAGGCCATGCCCGGCAAGCCCATCAAAATGCTGTGGTCCCGTGAAGAAGAAATCCAGCATGGCTTGTACCGCCCAGCCAGTTTGATGCGTTTCAAAGCAGGTTTGAGTGCCACGGGCAAGCCAGAGGCGCTGCACATCCGTGTCAGTGCGCCATCCATCTTGGCCACCTTGCTGAAACTGCCCTTGCCCAGAGGCGTGGACGGTCAGGCTGTGGCCAGCTTCAACGACCACCCCTATGACATTCCCAACACCTTGGTGGACTATGCCCAGCGCAACACCAATGTGCCGGTGGGTTTTTGGCGCACCGTGGGGCATTCACAAAACCCGTTTGGGCGTGAGTGTTTCATTGACGAGATGGCCCAGGCGGCAGCGCAAGACCCGGTTCAATACCGCTTGGCCATGCTGCCCAACAATGAAAAGGCCAACCGCGACCGTGCCATTTTGTTGGCCGTGACCAAAGCAGCCGGGTGGGACAAAAAGCCTGCGCCGGGTGTGTTCCGGGGCGTGGCCGCCACCGACGGTTATGGCAGCTGGACGGCTTGCGTGTGCGATGTTTCCATCAACGCCAAAAACGAGGTCAAGATTCACCGCATCGTGATCGGCATTGACCCCGGTTATGCCGTCAACCCCGACAACATTGTGGCCCAGTTCCAGGGCAGCGTGGTGCACGGCTTGACCGCCATCTTCTGGGGTGAAAACACCATCAAGGACGGGCGTGTGGAGCAATCCAACTTTCACGATTACCGCATGATGCGTTTGAACGAAATGCCCAAGGTGGACGTGGTGATTGCCCCCACAGGTGGCTTCTGGGGTGGTGTGGGCGAGCCGGCCCAGGCGCCTTTGGCACCCGCTGTGGCCAACGCCATATCAGCCGCTTTGGGCAAACGCATCCGCAGCTTGCCCTTGAAAAACCATGGTTTGACTTTGGCACGAGCATGACGGTGCTGGGCTTTGTGCGGGTGTGGGCCTTGGTGTTCAGCGCTGGCTGGGGCTGGGCCCTTGCGCAAACGCCTGAAGCCCCCCAAGCTGGCTCGCCAGAGCGGGGCAAGGCCTTGCTCTTGCAAAGACAAGACAGCGGTTGTGTGCTCTGCCATCAAGTGCAGGGTTTGCCTGTGGGTGGCGCACTCGGCCCGTCCTTGGTCGGTTTGCCCGAGCGCAGCACAAAGGCTCAAGCCCGCGAGCGCATCGCCGATGCCCGGCGCTTTAACCCGCAAACCATCATGCCCGCCTATTTGAGTACCGATGGTTTGAACAAAGTGGCGACCCCCTACAAGGGGCAAACCATTTTGACGGCGCAGGGGCTTGAAGACATCTTGAGTTACTTGTTCTTGCCCAGCAAGGCCACGCCATGAATTGGCCTACATGGACCCGTCGCGAGGGCTTGCGCCAGACACTGCGGGCCGGTCTTTATGGGCTGGCAGTTCAGCTGTGGCCCAGCCGCGCCCAAGACATGGCATCGGGCCAGTTGTTGAGCTTGGCGCAAATGATGAGCCCCCTGACCCAAGGCGCTCGCTTGTTACAGCAAGACGTGAAGATCGTGGCCCCTGTGTTGGCCGACAACGGCACTTTGGTGCCAGTCACGGTGCAGGTACAAAGCCCCATGACGCCCCAAGACCATGTGACCCATTTGTACCTGTTGTCTCAGCGCAATCCGGTGACCCAAATGGCGGTTTTCCGTTTGGGGCCGTGGAACGGACGCGCCGAAATCAGCACACGCCTGCGCTTGGCGGGCACCCAGCAAGTGGTCGCTCTGGCGCGCCTGTCCAGTGGTGAGTTTCGTTATGGTCAGATGGAAATCATCATCACCGAGTCGGCTTGCGTCGACGCCTCATGACCATGGCATTTGCACGCATCCAATGGCCTGAACGCGTCTTGGCGGGGGACGTGGTCAAAGTGCGTCTGCTGGTGCAACACCCCATGGACACCGGTTATCTGCAAGACCTGTTGGGCAAATTGGTGCCACGCAATGTGATTCGGTCATTGACTTGCACTTTGGGCCAACAAGAGGTGTTCCGTGTGGAACCTTCGTCGGGGATTTCGGCCAACCCTTTGTTCGAATTTTTTGTGCGAGCAGAACAAACAGCCGAAATGCATGTGGCGTGGATCGATGACCGGGGTGTCAAAGGCCAGTTGCGGCAAATGTTGCCGGTTTTGCCCAAGAGCAGCCCCTGATCGCATGAGCAGCAGAGCGTTCGCATCGATGCCTGCAGCTTGGTGTGTGCGCACCGTGATCCAGTTGTGCTGGGTGGTTTTTATGCTGCTCGCGTTATGGTCCGTCAGTGGGTACGCCGCTGCGCAAACGGCAGCGTCACCCGCGCGCAGCTTGCCTTTGTCGCAGCTGAAATCGGGCCTGCATTACTCGGGCAAGGATGTGCAAGCCTTGCAAGCGGATGAATTTGCCAACCCCGCCCAACTCTGGCTGAGCCAAGGCGCGCAAGCTTGGGGCCAGCCCAGTGTCGTCAACGGCAAATCATGCGTCAATTGCCACGGCGCTGTTGCTTCCAGCATGAAAGGCGTCGCCACGCGTTACCCCGCCATCGATACCACCAGTGGGCGACTGTTCAACCTCGAAGACCGCATCAACCAATGCACCACGCGCCATCAGCAAGCGGCGGCCATGCCCCCCGAATCCGATGCCTTGCTGGGCTTGACCTTGCTGGTGACGCAGGCCTCCAAAGGCATGCCTTTGCGGGTAGACATTGGCGGTGCGGCGCGCGGCCACTGGCAAGCGGGGGCCACCTTGTATGCGCAACGCCAAGGCCAAATGAATTTGTCGTGCGCCCAATGCCATGACCAAAATTTTGGACAACGCCTGTACACCGACCCGCTCAGCCAAGGGCAGCCCAATGGCTACCCGGTGTACCGTCTGGAATGGCAAAAACCCGGTTCGCTGGAGCGGCGTTTGCGCAGTTGTTACGCCGGTATTCGCGCCGAAACCCCGCCTTGGGGTGCTTTGGAAATGCGGCAACTGGCGCTGTACCTGATGTGGCGCGGTGAGGGCTTGCCCATTGAGGTGCCGGCTGTGCGCAAGTGATAAAGCTGCGCCGTTGCACACCCGCAGCACTTGCTCGCCGTAAGCCTCGAGTTTTTTCACGCCCAGCCTTTCGCACTGTTTCACTTACCAATCGAAAGCTTCGTCAATTTCGCGAACGGCCCGACCGGAAAACTTCAAGCGGTACGCCACGAACCAGTTTTCAAAAGTGTTTTGACTTGATTGCATGAATAACCAGCTTCTGGATTTTTCTCAAAGTCGGCCAATCGTGCTTCGTGTTCATTTTTAACTCGGGCGAGACCTCAACGGCGCAAGGAAAGGCAGCGATGCTTTCCCAAATCACTTCAACGAGCTGAAGGCGCTCAGCTTGTGCGAGTGGTTAGGCCCGCCTGCGCGATGGCTCACTGACATGTAAAAACTTTGTGTACAGGTCGCGTGGCGGAGCGACAAAGACAAACTTGAGCATTTGACCTACGTTGCCGCGATGGTATGACCCGTGCGTGATTACGTGCATGAGCATTTCCTCTCGGGTCATTCTTCCCGAGTCGCCATCAGTGAAGCGGAAAGCGATGCTCTCACCCAAATGACTTTCTGAGGCATCGCGCGCATAGTTTTCGTACCAAGCGTCAGTTTCAGCTACCGAGAACTGCAGGTTATCTAGTGTCGGCGTTGTATCGGTGTTGGTTGCCGAGTAGCCGTGCTGCTCACCAAGCAGGTGTGCTTGAAAAATGCGATCGACCACGTATATGTGGTTGAGCATGCGTACTGCAGTGTGGACGACTTCCGCATGTTCTTCTGCCGTAACGGTCGCAAGCACGTTGAACAGTTCGTTGTTCGCCCAGGACTTCTGCGCAAAGAGAGAGTGGAGGATTGTCATAGTCGTGCCGCAGATACTGTGTGGATTGGCGTGCCTGCCGTTGATGCTCCGCTTGAGCGAGGGGTCAGGCATCACTCAGCGGAACCGTGGAGGTTTCGGTGGTTCGTCGATATTCAGCAATATTTCCTTCGGACTCGCACGGCGAATTCTTCCTTCAGGCCCCAAGGCCATAGGGGGTGGGCCATGTTCTGGAGTTGGCGGTTGTGGCGGCGGAAGTCGATTTCGTATCGGTGCCGGAATCATCCCTTCGATTCGTTCTAACACTTGTGTCTCACCTGAGTCCGATAGCTCGGCAGCAATTGACGTGAGTTGATCCTGCACCTGTTTGAGGCGTCTTTGCGCCTCGACCTTGTCCCGGCCGCCGATTAGATTCGAGGCCTCTTCGAGTAGAGGGTACAGGCGCTGAATTTTTCCCGGCAGCCCCAGCCGGCGCTCTGTCCGATACAGTGCACTCGGTGGCATTGGAACTTCGCTCTTGAACTTCTCGATGATCCAAGCTGAGAACTCTCTCGAATCCTTGACCGCATAGTCGATACCCTCCCGCAGTGAACCATAGTTGCTCAGTCCGAGATACAAGCCGCCTACGACCGTGAGCCAGCCCTTTAAGGAGCCTTGTTCGAGTCGAAGTTCAAGCTCAACGTCTTGTTGAAAGTGTTCTCTTGCTGAAACTGCTCCGAGATACTGCACGTACTCCAGAGTTTCAGAGATTTGGCGTTCCGAAGGGGCAACGATTAGATGCAGATAGGTTTGAGCGAGTACTGTCACTGTGCTTCCTGGTTATTCGTTGTTCTCTGGAGGCGGGCGGACGGAGGCGTTGAAGCTGAGTGCGCCGCGATGCATTTTGTGTGATGCCTAACGTGATGTAGACCGCAAAACCCGGTTGATACATCCGGTCCCAGCCGATACATCCTGTGAAAGAAATTACGGCAAATGGCGTGCAACAAGGCTTTGGGGCTTGTGTGTTGTTATTTCATGCGGGTATAAATTTCCCATGAAACCCGGTGCTCCCTTTTTTATTCCACACGCTGACCCAACCAACTGCGCGAATGGATTCTGGTTAAGCACTATATGTTGAAAACTATAAATTTCAACTTAATTCGATTCTTTTTTATTCAATTAAATTCATATTTGCCCGGCTGTGCGCAAGTGATCAAGCCGCGACGTGCTTGCGCGTTGTCGTTCTTGGACGACCCGTCAAATTTCGCTCCACTTCCATGCGCAATGCCGCATTGATGCGCGACTGATAACCAGCCCCTTTCGACTTGAAGAACTCCAAAATATCAGCATCCAAACGAAGAGAGGTGAGCACCTTCGTGGGCGCAGCTTGAGGCCCGCGTCCACGCTTGAGAACTGGCGCACCCAGCATGTCTTCAGTCCATGCTGGATTGTCAGGATCGTTGACCTTAGCCGAGGTTTTCTTTGGCAACTTGGCGGTAGTAGCGAGCTTCATGCTTTTCTGCCTTTCGCAGCGATATCACGTGAGCCCCTCTCGGGCGCTCGGTGTAAACCATCACAACCACATCTGCCTCAAGAAGACCGAAACAAACCAAGCGCTCCTCGCCGTAGTCTTGCCGCTTGTCCTCGCGGGTCACTGTGAAGTGGTCCCAGATTGCATCGCATCCAACGAAGTCAAGCCCGTGATTCTTGATGTTCAGCTTGCGCTTTGGCTCGTCCCATGTGAGCATAGCAAATTGTATCTACAAAATAATTGGGCGCAAGGTGCAATTTAACGTGAGGCCACACCGCGCACAGTACTGTAGTGAGAGACATTCGGGAAGGGCTCGTAAAAGTGGTGAAGGATGGACTTCCACTCGAGGTACTGCAGTGAACCCCGAAAGCCGACTTCATGTGCTTCGAGAGTTGACCAGCGGACAAGAAGAATGAACTCATTGGGCCGCTCAAGACAGCGACCAAGTTCATGCCCAAGGTAGCCGGGCATTGACGCGATGATTGCTTGGGCTTTGGCAAACGCCGCTTCGAAAGCTGACTCCTGACCCGAGCGAACTGACAGAGGTGCAACTTCCAGAACCTCGGTGGGCGATGCAGATGCGGAGACAAGAGGCATGAAATTTGTCTTTTTAACCGTTGATGCGCACAAGTTTTCCGTTTGTGTGGCCTAAAGTGATGTAGACCCAACTGTGCGGTTGGATTCTGGGTAAGCACTATATGCTGTAAAACATAAATTACAACTTAATTAGATTCTTTTTTATGCAATTCAATGCCTTTTTGCCCGGCTGTGCGCAAGTGATCAAGCTGCCCCATTGCACACCCGCAGCACTTGCGGGCCGTAGGCTTCGAGCTTTTTGACGCCCAGGCCGCTGATGCCCTGCAGTTGCGCCAGGCTTTGGGGTGCGGCCTCGGCGATGGCGGCCAGCGTGGCGTCGTGGAAGATCACATACGCGGGCAGGTTGTGTTCTTTGGCCACTTCGGCGCGCCAGGCCTTGAGGTTGATGTAGCGCACCATCGCGTCTTGCCCCAGGTTGGCGGCGGCGGGTGATGGGGCGCTGCGGCTGCGTGTGCGTTTGTCGGCGCGTTGGCTGGTGCTCTCGCGCAGCTGCACCGGCACATCGCCTTTGAGCACGGCGCGCGAAGCTTCGGTCAGGTGCAGGGTGCTGAAGCCTTCTTCGGTGTGCACATGCAGCGCGCCAATGGCGATCAGCTGGCGCATCACGGCGCGCAGTTGTTGCTCGCTGTACTCGGCCCCTACACCAAAGGTGCTGATGCTCTCGTGGCCGCGTTGCGCCACTTTCTCGGTTTTTTTGCCGCGCACGATGTTCATGGTGTGCGCTGCGCCAAAGCTGTGGCCGCTGGCCTGGTGGCAGCGGTACACGGTGGACAGCAGTTTGCGCGCCGCATCGGTGCCGTCCCACACTTCGGGCGGGTTCAGGCAGTTGTCGCAGTTGCCGCAATACGGCATGTACACGCCCTGGCCGCTCTCGGTTTGGCCTTTGTAGGTTTCGTCAAAGTAGCTCAGCAAGCGCACGCGTCGGCAGTCGGTGGCTTCGGCCAGTGCCAGCAGCGCGTCGAGCTTGCCGCGCATCACCTGCTTGAACTCTTCGCCCGCCGGGCTTTCGTCGATCATGCGGCGCTGGTTCACCACGTCTTGCAGGCCATAGGCCATCCACGCGTCCGATGCCAGCCCATCACGCCCGGCGCGGCCCGTCTCTTGGTAATAGCCTTCGATGTTTTTGGGCATGTCCAGGTGCGCCACAAAGCGCACATCGGGCTTGTCGATGCCCATGCCGAATGCGATGGTGGCCACCATCACCACGCCCTCTTCGCGCAAAAATTCGTTCTGGTGTCGCTGGCGCATCTCGGCGGGCAGCCCCGCGTGATACGGCAGCGCATGGACGCCCGCCTCACACAGCATCGCCGCAATCTCTTCCACCCGTTTGCGCGACTGGCAATAAACCACACCTGCGGCTTCGGGGTGGTCGCGCTCAATGAAGCGCAGCAGCTGAGTGCTGGCTTCTTTTTTCTCGACGATGGTGTAACGGATGTTGGGCCGGTCAAAGCTGCTGATGAACAGTTCGGCGTTTTCCAGCTGCAGCCGCTCGATGATGTCGGCGCGCGTCAGCGCATCGGCCGTGGCCGTGAGCGCCACGCGCGGCACGCTGGGGTAGCGCTCGTGCAGCACCGTCAGGCCCCGGTATTCGGGCCTGAAATCGTGGCCCCACTGGCTCACGCAATGCGCTTCGTCAATGGCAAACAGGCTGAGCAGCCCGCGCTCTTGCAGCGAGTCCATCTGTGCCAGAAAGCGCCCATTGGTCACGCGCTCGGGCGCTGCATACAGCAGTGTGATTTCGCCGCGCAACAGGCGGCGTTCAATGTCAGACGCTTCTTCGCTGGTCAGCGTGGAGTTGAGGAAGGCGGCGCTCACGCCCGCTTCGTGCAGCGCGCCCACTTGGTCGTGCATCAACGCGATCAGCGGCGAGACCACCACCGTGATGCCGTGGCCTGCGCGTTGGCGTGCAATGGCCGGAATTTGGTAGCACAGCGATTTGCCCCCGCCCGTGGGCATGAGCACCAGCGCATCGCCCCCGGCCGCCACATGGTCAATGATGGCTTGCTGCGGTCCGCGAAAGGCGTCGTAGCCAAAAACTTCGCGCAGGATGGGGAGGTGGGGGGACACTGGGGTTTGACGGGCTTTTTGAAGGCTTGATTGTCCTCTATCGATGGCTTGGGTTTTGCGGGTGTGGTGTGGGTGGGTGAGGGCGGGCACAGGGTTCCTCATGAGGCGGGGGTACGCCAAAATCGTCACCCCATGCCCGCCCTCACCCACCCACGCAAGACCATGGGCTGCGCGGCTAACACGCCCAAGACAGCCGCTCTTTGCCCCTAAGGTTAGATCTCACGGCCAGCAAAACTGACGACCACCATCAGCGTTTGGAAGGGGCCGGTGGCGGGCGACGATTTTGGCGTACCCCCGCCTCATGAGGAGCCCGCCGTCGGCCCCTTCCAAACGCGCTCCGCCGCGCCCAGACTCTGACAGCTCCCCCTGCATGGACAGCGTTACCATCCTTCCCCATGCATAAATCTGCTCTCGTCCTGTTTTCTGGTGGCCAAGACTCCACCACCTGTTTGGCCCACGCTTTGGCCCGTTATGAACGTGTCGAAACCCTGGCTTTTGACTACGGTCAACGCCACAAAGTCGAGCTGGATGCCCGCTTGAACGTGTTGGCCGCGATCAAGGCTCGGTTTCCCCAATGGGCCCCCAAGATGGGCGAAGACCATTTGCTGGACGCTGGCATCCTCGGCCAGATCAGCGAAACATCATTGACCCGTGACACGACCATCGAGATGGAAAGTTCGGGCCTGCCCAACACCTTTGTGCCCGGGCGCAACCTGCTGTTTCTCACGCTGGCCGCAGCTTTGGCCTACCGCCGGGGTTTGCAAGTCATCGTCACGGGCGTGTGTGAGACCGATTTTTCGGGCTACCCCGACTGCCGCGACGACACCATGAAAGCCATGCAGGTGGCCCTGTCGCTGGGCATGGACCGCAAACTGTTGATCGAAACCCCGCTCATGTGGATCGACAAGGCCCAAACTTGGCAATTGGCGCACGATTTGGGTCAGCAAGCCGACCCGGCGCAAGGCGGTCAGGCCTTGGTGGACTTGATCGTGGAGCACAGCCACACCTGCTACCTGGGCGAGCGCACGCAACGCCACGACTGGGGCTATGGCTGCGGCCAGTGCCCGGCGTGCCAACTGCGGGCTTCGGGCTTTGAGCGGTGGTGCCTGAGTCGGCCCTCAACGCTTGGCTGAGCGGTGCGGCTCCAACGCTTTGCAGCATAGGCAAATACCTATCGATAGGATTGATTCAATTGATTGGCCAAATGGTGCGTCGGTTTTTAGACTGAACGTTCATTTTTTTCGGAATGACCACTTGCACAGCGAAAAAGCATAGGGTTGCCACCCGGGGGGTGCCAAGACCTTGCAAAACACGCTGATGGTTTTTCTGATGGAATGGATTTTTCTAACCAGGAGTACAACATGACTGCACCCGCCGCATCCCAATGCCCGTTTCACGCCGCCGTCGGCGCGCGCGCCAAGCAAGGCACCCGCTCCAATGCCGATTGGTGGCCCAATCAGCTTAACCTGGCCATCTTGCACCAGCACCAGCCCGTGTCCAACCCCATGGACGCCGACTACGACTACCGCAAAGAGTTTGCCAAGCTCGACTTCGCCGCGCTCAAAAAAGACATGGCCGATCTGATGACCGACAGCCAAGACTGGTGGCCAGCCGACTGGGGTCACTATGGTGGTTTGTTCATCCGTTTGGCTTGGCACGCAGCGGGCACCTACCGCATCGCTGACGGCCGTGGCGGTGCCAGCACCGGCAACCAGCGTTTTGCCCCCCTCAACAGCTTCCCCGACAACGGCAATCTGGACAAAGCCCGTCGCCTGTTGTGGCCCCTGAAAAAGAAGTACGGCAACAAGATTTCCTGGGCTGACCTGTTCATCCTGTGCGGCAACGTGGCCATGGAAACCATGGGCTTCAAGACCTTTGGCTTCGGCGGCGGTCGCCCCGACATCTGGGCACCTGAAGAAGACATTTTCTGGGGCGCAGAAAAAGAATGGCTGGCCACCAGCGACAAAGAAAACAGCCGCTACAGCGGCGACCGTGAGCTGGCCAACCCTCTGGCTGCGGTGCAGATGGGCTTGATTTACGTCAACCCACAAGGCCCGGACGGCAACCCCGACCCTAAACTGTCGGCCCACGACGTGCGCGAGACCTTCGCTCGCATGGCCATGAACGACTACGAAACCGTGGCCTTGGTGGCTGGCGGTCACACCTTTGGCAAGATGCACGGCGCGGGCGATGCGGCCCTGGTCGGCCCAGAGCCCGAAGGCGCGCCCATGCACGAAATGGGCTTTGGCTGGATCAACCAACACGGCACAGGCAAAGGCGGCGACACCACCACCAGCGGCTTTGATGGTGCCTGGAAACCCAACCCCACCACCTGGGACATGGGCTACCTGAAAGTGCTGTTCAAGTATGAATTTGTACAAATGACCACCCCAGCCGGTGCCATCCAGTGGCACGCCAAAGACTGCGAGCCCGAGGACATGGTCGTCGACGCGCACGACCCGAGCAAGAAGCACCCGCCCATGATGACCACCGCCGACTTGTCGCTGCGCATGGACCCGGACTACGAAAAAGTCTCGCGTCACTTCTTGAACAACCCCGAGGAATTTGCCGACGCCTATGGCCGCGCTTGGTTCAAGCTGACCCACCGCGACATGGGCCCCAAGGTCAACTACCTCGGACCAGAGGTGCCTGCCGAAGACCTGATCTGGCAAGACCCTGTGCCCGCCGCCAAAGGCGTGCCCATTGACGCTGCCGACATCGCTGCCCTCAAGGCCAGCATCTTGGCCAGCGGCTTGAGCGTGAGCGAATTGGTGGGCACAGCCTGGGCCTCGGCCAGCACCTTCCGCGGCTCGGACAAGCGCGGCGGTGCCAACGGTGCCCGCGTGCGTTTGGCCCCCCAGAAAGACTGGGAAGCCAACCAACCTGCCCAACTGGCCAAGGCCATGGCGGCCCTCGAAGGCGTGCAAGCGGCTTTCAACGCCAAAGGCGGCAAGCAAGTCTCTCTGGCCGACCTGATCGTGCTGGGTGGCTGCGCCGCTGTCGAGTCGGCAGCCAAGGCAGCAGGCTTTGACGTGCAAGTGCCCTTCACGCCTGGCCGCACCGACGCCAGCGCAGAGCAGACCGACGCCGAGTCGTTCGCTGTGCTCGAGCCACAAGCCGATGGCTTCCGCAACTTCCAGAAGAAGGCCTTCACCGTGTCGGCCGAAGAGATGCTGGTTGACAAAGCCCAGTTGCTGAACCTGAGCGCGCCAGAAATGACCGTGCTGGTGGGTGGTTTGCGTGTTTTGGGCGCCAACACCGGGGGTTCCAAGCACGGCGTGTTCACCCATCGCGTGGGCCAGCTGACTAACGACTTCTTTGTCAACCTGACCGACATGGGCGTGGCCTGGATGCCCACATTGGAAGCCGAGACCGAGTTCCAAGCCCGTTGCCGCAAGACCGGTGCCATCCAATGGACCGGCACCCGCGTCGACCTGGTGTTCGGCTCTAACTCGCAGCTGCGCGCCTTGTCCGAGGTGTATGCCCAAGACGACAACCAGGCCAAGTTCGTCAAGGACTTCGTGGCCGCTTGGAACAAGGTCATGAACCTGGACCGTTTTGACTTGGTGTAATCGCCACCTTCTCAGCCCCCGGAACCCCCTGGTTTCGGGGGCTTGGTGTTGAAGGGCTTGTGTCGCTCGTCCTTAAAATTTCGCCCATGAACCGTCCCTTGCTCACACCGGACTTGCGCCCTGAAGTGTTCAGCGCCTGGTACTGGCTCAAAAAAGAACTGCAAGACTTTTGCAGCGCCCAAAACTGGCCCACGGGTGGCAGCAAACAAGACCTGACGGCACGCGTGCTGGCGGGTTTGTCGGGGCAGCCACTGCCCGATGCGGCTTCAAAGGCAGCGAAGGGTGTCATGCCTGACAGCCTCACGCCGCAAACTGTGATCGGCCCCGGCTGGCGGCTCAACGCGGCGTTGCGCGGTTTTTTTGTGGCGCACACCAGCCCTGCGTTTTGCTTCAATCAGGCTCTGCGCGAGCTGTTCAAAAAACCTCAAGGGCAGACGCTGGCGCAGGCCTTGGTCGTTTACCGAAGCAGCCTTGAGCAGGGCCCAGCCCCGATTCAGCGACAATTCCAGTTCAATCAGCACATCCGCGACTATTTTGCGCAGCACCCGGACGCCACCCGCGCCCAGGCGCTGCAAGCCTGGCAAGCCAAACGTCAGACACCGCAAGCCCTTGTTTTTTCTGCCGACACCGAATGAAATCCCTGACCTACACCCGCGCCCAGGCGCTGCCCGAGATCCTGAAAAACCGCATCGCCATTCTGGACGGGGCCATGGGCACCATGATCCAGCGCTTCAAACTGTCCGAGGCCGACTACCGCGGTGAGCGTTTCAAGGACTTCCCCAAAGACGTCAAGGGCAACAACGAGCTGCTGAGCCTGACCCGGCCTGACGTGATCCGTGACATCCACGAAGGCTATTTGGCCGCGGGCGCCGACATGATCGAGACCAACACCTTTGGCGCGACCACCATCGCTCAGGCCGATTACGACATGCAGCACCTGACCCGCGAGATGAACCTGCAGTCCGCCAAATTGGCCCGCGCCGCTTGCGACAAGTTTTCTACGCCCGACAAGCCCCGCTATGTGGTGGGCGCTTTGGGCCCCACGCCCAAGACCGCCAGCATCAGCCCCGACGTGAACGATGCCGGTGCCCGCAATGTCACTTTTGAAGAACTGCGCGCCGCTTATTACGAACAGGTCGAAGCCCTGGTCGAAGGTGGCTCGGACGTGCTGCTGGTCGAAACGATTTTTGACACGCTGAACGCCAAGGCCGCGCTGTTTGCCATCGAGGAATTCTTTGAAGCCAGCGGCGAGCGCCTGCCCCTCATCATCAGCGGCACCGTGACCGACGCCTCGGGCCGCATCCTGAGCGGCCAGACCGTGACCGCGTTTTGGCACAGCGTGCGCCACGCCCAGCCCCTGGCCATTGGCCTGAACTGCGCTTTGGGCGCGACGCTGATGCGCCCCTACATTCAAGAATTGAACAAGGTGGCGGGCGACACTTTCATCAGCTGCTACCCCAACGCCGGCCTGCCCAACCCCATGAGTGATACCGGTTTTGACGAAACGCCCGAAGTCACCAGCCGTTTGCTGCACGAGTTCGCGGCCGAAGGCCTGGTCAACATCGTGGGCGGTTGCTGCGGCACCACGCCTGACCACATCGGCGCGATCAGCAAGGCTGTTGGCCCACTGGCGCCGCGTGGTGTGCACGGCGGTTTCTTCTACAAAGAAGCGGCCTGAAGGCTCCTATTCAGCCTACTCAGGCCGCTGGTGCCTGAGGTGTCAGCCTAGCGCGGCGAAAGCTTTGCTGAAAAAGTCTTCGGTGCCGAAGTTCCCCGACTTGAGGGTGATGTGAACACCGCCAGTGGATGACGGGGCATGGCACCACGGCACACCCGGGTCGATCTGCGGGCCAATTTGCAACTGCGCGATGCCCAAAGCTTGCACACAAGCGCCCGAGGTCTCGCCACCCGTGACCACCAACTGCCGCACGCCCAAGCCCACCAGGCCACGCGCTACGGCGGCCAATGCGTGTTCGACCAAAGCCCCTGCTTCAGCCACGCCCAGTTGTGCCTGTACGGCTTTGACGGCATCTGGCTCGGCGGTGGAATACACCAGCACCGGGCCGTCTTTTAAAAGTGGCGCGGCCCAGGCCAGCACCTGCTGCACCACCGCGTCGCTTTGGCCATGCATCAAGCTGGCTGGGGCGATGGCTATGGCGGGGCGCCCGCTGGATTTGAAGTGCGCTACCTGGGCGTTGGTGGCCACCGAGCAACTGCCCGAGACCACCGCCTGCAGGCCCGAAGCCACAGGCAACTGGCTGGCTTGCACAGAAGGCTTGAGGCCAAAGTTGGCGGGCAGGCCAATCGCCACACCCGAACCGGCGGTGACCATCGGCATGCCTTTCAAGGCAGGGCCGAGCAGGTGCAGGTCGGCGTTGCTGGTCGCGTCCACCACGGCCACACCCACACCCTCGGCGCGCAGCGCAGCGATGCGTTCGCGGATGGCCGCCGCGCCTTGGGCCACGGTTTTGTAATCGATCAAGCCCACTGGGCGTTTCGTTTGCGCTTGCATCACGCGCACCAAATTCGCATCCGTCATCGGCGTGAGCGGGTGGTTTTGCATGCCCGACTCGTTCAGCAACACGTTGCCCGCAAACAGATAGCCCTTGAACACCGTGCGGCCGTTGTCCGGAAAGGCGGGCGTGGCGATGGTGAAGTCCGTGCCCAGTGCGTCCATCAGCGCCTCGGTCACCGGGCCGATGTTGCCTTCGGGTGTGCTGTCAAAGGTCGAGCAGTATTTGAAATAGATCTGCTCTGCACCCTGCGCCTGCAACCACTTCAATGCATCGAGCGATTGCGCGATCGCCTCGGCGGCTGGGATGGTGCGCGACTTGAGCGCGACCACCACCGCGTCCACGTCTGCCGCCAGCGGTGCTGCAGGCACGCCAATCGTCTGCACCACCCGCATGCCCGAGCGCACCAGGTTGTTGGCCAGATCGGTCGCGCCGGTGAAGTCGTCTGCAATGCAACCCAGTTTCAACGCGCTCATGCCTTGCCTTTCGGCAGTTCAATGCCCGGGAAAATCTTGATCACCGCGCTGTCGTCTTCTTTGGCAAAGCCCGCTGTGCTCGCCTGCATGAACATCTGGTGCGCGGTGGAAGACAGCGGCAAGGGGAACTTGCTGGCACGCGCCATGTCCAGCACCAGCCCCAAATCCTTCACAAAAATGTCCACCGCCGAGAGGGGCGTGTAATCGGCCGCCAGCACATGGGCCATGCGGTTTTCAAACATCCAGCTGTTGCCCGCGCTGTTCGTGATCACCTCGTACAAAGCCGCAGCGTCCACGCCCTCGCGCAGGCCCAGCGCCATGGCTTCGGCCGCTGCGGCGATGTGCACACCCGCCAGCAATTGGTTGATGATCTTGACCTTGCTGCCTGCGCCCGCGCTGTCGCCCAGCTTGTAGACCTTGGCGGCCATGGCGTTCAAAAACGGTTCGGCCAGGGCATAGGCCTCGGGCTTGGCGGCGGTCATCATGGTCATTTGGCCACTGGCCGCTTTGGCCGCGCCGCCCGAGATGGGCGCGTCCACATAGCGCAGGCCCATGGCCTCCAGGCGTGCCTCCAAGGCCACCGACCAGTTGGGGTCCACGGTGGAGCACATCACAAACACGCTGCCGGGCTTCATGCTGGCGGCGCAACCGGGGGTGGTGCCATCGCCAAACAGCACGGCTTCGGTTTGCGCGGCATTGACCACCACCGACACCACCACATCGCACGCCGCACCCAAAGAGGCCAGTGTGTCGTGCGCTGTGCCACCCGCATGGGTGAATGCCTCGGCCACTTCGCGGCGCACATCAAACACCTGCACGCTGTGCCCGGCGCGGCGCAGCGAAGCGGCCATGCCCGAGCCCATGGCCCCCAAACCGATCAAACCCACTGTGGTCATGTCATCTCTCCAGAATCAAGTTCTCAAAATAAATCTTTGCAAAAGGCGGTGGTCAATCCAAAGTGATCTTGGCAAAAGCGGCCACTTTTTTCCACTGCGCGGTGTCGGCCTGCATGAAGTTGCCCAGACCTTGGGCATTGGCCCAAGCGGGTTCGGCGCCAGCTTTGAGCATGGCGGTCTTGACCTCGGGCTGACTGGCTACGCGTTCCAGCGCTTGTTCCAGTTTTTGCAGCACGGGGGCAGGCAAGCCCGCAGGCGCGGCCACACCAAACCAAGCGAACACCTGATAGCCCTTCATGCCCGCTTCTTCCATGGTGGGCACGCCCGGCAAAGCGCTGCTGCGCTGGGGCGTGGTCACGGCCAGGGCCTTGAGCTTGCCACCGTTGATCAGGCCCAGCGCCGAGGGCAGGTTGTCAAACATCATGTTCACCTCGCCCGCCATCAGGCCCGTCAGGCCAGCTGCTGCACCCCGGTAAGGGATGTGCGTGACGAACGCGCCCGACTGGCTTTTGTACAGTTCTGCGCTCAGGTGCAAAGAGGTGCCTTGGCCGTTGGATGCGTAGTTGAGCTGGCCCGGCTTGGATTTGGCCAGCGCCGTGAGGTCAGCCAAGGTGTTGATGCCTGCAGCCGGGTTGACCACCAGCACATTGGGCACGCGGCCCAGCAGTGCCACAGGGGCAATTTGCTCAGGCTTGTAAGGCAGCTTGCTGTACAGCGCGGGGCTGATCGTCAGCGGGGGCGAGGCCATGAGCAAGGTGTAGCCGTCGGCCGGTGCACGCGCCGCTTCGGCCGCGCCCAGGTTGCCACCGGCACCCGGTTTGTTGTCAATCACGATGGGCTGGCCCAGCTCCAGCGCCAACTTGGGCGCCACCAAGCGGGCCATGTTGTCGATCAGGCCACCTGGCGGAAAGGGCACCACCAGCTTGATGGGCCGTGTGGGCCAAGCCTGAGCCACAGCGGTGGAGGCCAAAAAGGGTGTGACGGCCAGCCAAACGGCAGCGGCCGTGGTCCAAGTTCTACGTTGCATGGGATCTGTGTCCTGATTTAATTGATCAGGTCATCATACAAATTTTGAATGGGCTTGGTATCAGGGTGATCACGGCGGTGACTGCTGATGCTGAGATTGGCCACCACCCCAATAAAGGCGGGTTGGGTTGTGAGCCATGATCTGCTCAAAGGACTCGGCACCTGTCCACGCATGGGCTTGGGCGATGAGTGTTTCAAAATTCGCAAACTCTTCATGGTTGGTGCAGGGCCAGTCGCTTCCCCACAGCAATGCACCGGGGCCCAGATCGCTCAATAAAAGAGAAGTCAAAGTTTCTGGATGGACGCCCCCCAATCGGTAAGCGCCACTCAACTTCACGTAGATCGGGGCAAGGCTTGCGTGCTTCTTCAATGCCAACAAAGTGGGGTCTGAGGCGCGGGCGTCCAAGGGTTTGGCCATGTGGTCCACCACAAGGGGTATGTCAGAGGGTATTTGGCGCAACACTTGGGGCAGTTTCCCCTGATCGGTGTGGATCTCAAGATGCCAACCCAGTGTATGGATGGCTTCCCAAATGTTGTCCGACAGGGTCCATTCTGGGATGTCATGGGAGACACCCGATAAATTCAAGCGGATGCCCCGTACGCCAGATTGGTGCATGGTCTTCAAGGTTTCAATGGCCACACTTGGGCTGACCACAGCAATACCGCGCAGCTTGTCAGGGTGAGACTTCAGGGCATCGATCATCAGACTGTTGTCTGTGCCCAAAAAGCTCGGTTGCACCCAAACACCGCGAGCCACTCCCACATTTTGGGCCTGGCGCATCCAATCGGACAGCTTCGCGCTGTATTGCGGTGCGTAACGGGCGCCTTCAACGGCAACCCCTGCGTTGAAAACATGGAAATGGGTATCGATCCAATTTTTTGACATGCTGAAATCCATACTGTACATTCTAGTCCTCTAGATGTCTAGAATCAATTCATGACAACACTCTTTAAAACTCATTCACTTGGCCAAAGTCGATACGGCAATTTGGCGACTGCTTTGCGCGATCGAATCCTGCAGGGTGAATGGGTTCCGGGCGAGGTCATTCCTGCCGAATCGGCTTTGGCGCAAAGCTATGGTGTGGCATTGGGCACCATTCGGCAAGCTTTGTCACTTCTGGTTCAAGATGGCGTGTTGCAACGCCGGCATGGCAAAGGCACCTTTGTGACCAAAGGTGTTGATGGCGCCTCCATGATGCGATTTTTCAGATTTCGCGGCACCGACGATGCGGCCAGCATGACGCCTCATTCCCAGATTTTGGGCAGTCGTTTGCGCAGTGCCAGCATCCAAGAAATTCAGGCCTTCGGTTTGGTGAAGGGTGCTCAAGTTATTCAAATTGAACGCCTGCGAAGCCTAGAGTCTGAACCCTGCTTGCTGGAAACCATCGTTTTGCCACTGCCACTCTTTGGCGCTTTGGCCGACTCCGACACCGATGGGTGGGACGACTTGCTTTACCCCATGTACCAGCAACGCTGCGGGGTTGTGATTCAAAAAACACAAGACAGTCTGAGCTTTTCGCAATTCAATGCCAGACAAGCTAAGCGTCTCAAACTTGCTGCATCACACCCCTGCGTTCTGGTTGAGCGTCAGGCTTTTGATATGGCGGGCCGCTGCGTCGAACTTCGCACCACACGTGGCGACGCGTTTTCTTTCAAGTACACCGCACAGGTGCAATAACAACTTCCTAGGAGATATTTCATGAATGGTTCTTCCCGACTCCAATCCATCGGCTGGATTGCGCTTGTCACATCTGCTCTGTGCGGGACAGCGACATCTGGTTTTGCACAAACGGCGTACCCCACCAAGCCGATCACTTTGGTGGTGACTTACCCGCCAGGGGGTGGCGCAGATGCCATGGCCAGACTGATTGCCCCCAAAATGGGTGAAGCACTTGGCCAAACGGTCGTCGTCGAAAACAGGGCTGGTGCAAGCGGGCAAATTGGCGCAGCAGCGGTTGCCAAAGCCAACCCGGATGGCTACACCTTGATGCTGGATGCCTCCTCTTTTTCCGTGAACCCTTCGCTGTATCCAAAGCTGCCCTATGACAGTCTGAAAGCTTTTCAGCCTGTAGGCGTGGTGGCCTTGTTCCCGAATGTGGTCTTGGTCAACGCCAATTTCCCCGCGAAGAACATTGCCGAACTCACGGCAGCTGCCCGTAAAAGCAAAGATGCTGTGTCCTATGCATCATCGGGCAATGGTTCCGCGCAACATTTGGCGGGCGCATTGTTTGAATCTGCTGCCAAAGTGGACATGATTCATGTCCCTTACAAGGGTGGCGGCCCAGCACTCAATGACGTGATCGGCGGTCAAGTGCCCCTTTTCTTTGGCAATCTGGCGTCCACTTTGCAGCACGTTCAGTCAGGCAAATTGAAAGCCTTGGCCGTGACGTCCGACAAGCGCTCTCCCATCCTGCCCGATGTCCCCACCCTGAGTGAATCTGGCCTGAAAGGCACAGAAGTTTATGAGTGGAATGCTGTATTTGCCCCTGCCAATACCCCTGAGCCCGTGATGAAAAGGCTGGCAGCAGCGTTTCAACAGGCTTTAGATGCGCCTGAGGTGAAAGCTCGCGTTGCCCAACTGGGTGGTGAGTTGCAAAAAGGCTCTCCCGAACAGGCCAGAGCATTCATTGAGCAACAAATCAACCTCTGGGGTCGCGTGGTCAAAGAACGCAAAATCACCATTGAATAAGTGAGTGACAGGGCTTGGGCCACAACTGCCCACAAGCCACGGGCCTGTCCTAAATCGTGGCATGCTCGCCTTTTTTAGGGATGGTTCTTCGTGATGCAGTTTTTGGCCCGCTGGTTCAGCCTTTTTGGCTTGTTGCTGTTGTCGGCTTGCAGCAGTGCCCCCACTTCAACTTACGCCCCCAAGCTGGGTCAATCGGGCAAAGACGTGATGTGGTTGCCCACGCGCGACGAGTTGGTGACTCAAATGCTCACGGTGGCGCAGGTCTCACCCGAAGACGAGGTGGTGGACCTGGGCGCCGGTGACGGCAAGATCGCGATCGCGGCGGCACGGCAATTTGGGGCGCGGGCTTGGGGCATTGAGTACAACAAAGACTTGGCCGCCTTGGCGCAGCGCAATGCCGAAAAGGCGGGTGTGGCAGGCCGGGTCCGCATCGTGCAGGGTGACATCTTCAAAGAAGACTTTTCCAGAGCCAGTGTGGTCACGCTCTATTTATTAGAGGAGTTGAACGAACAACTGCGCCCCACCTTGCTGGGCATGCGGCCAGGCACGCGCGTGGTGTCCAACACCTTTGGCATGGGCGACTGGGAGCCCGATCAGGTGATCCGGGTGGGCAGCAACACCGGGTATTTCTGGAAAGTGCCCGCGCAAGTGGCGGGTCAGTGGTCGGTGCACGGACTGGACCGCCGTGGTCCGGTGCGGTTGGCCTTGACCCAGCGATACCAGCGTGTGGGCGGCACGCTGGCTGGAGGCTCTGCCTTGGGCCATATGGCTCAGCCTTTGCTGGGCGTCCGCATCGACGGTGCCGACTTGCATTTCAGCTTCGTCAAAGAAGACGGGCAATTGCAAGCGGTTCAAGTCCGGGTGCAAGGGGGCACGATGTCGGGCGAGTGGGTGGCGCCTTACGGCATGCTGGAGGGACAGCCCGAGGTGGTGAAAGTCAGCGCCCAGCGCTTGGGCAACTGACCTGCGCTTGGCACTCGATGCGCAGGTGATACACGCCCTTCCGTCTTCAGGGCTGCGGTCCCCAGGGTGCCGACAGCATCAGCTTGTTTTGCTGCTCGGCAATCAGCGGACGGATTTTGGCGGCAAAGGCCATGAAGTTCGCATCGCCGTAAACCCCGGCCCAAAACGCACGGCGGTCGGCATCGTCGTCAAACTTCCAGATGTGGATCAGCTGGTTCAAGGCTCCCACATCCCCTGTGAAATAGCCCACCAGCTTGGGCGGGTGCTTGGACAGCACGGGCCAGCCTTCGGTTTTGTACAAGGTGACAAGCTCGGACATTTTTCCGACGATGGCGTTGTAGGTGCGCAGTTCATAGATGGCCATGAGAACTCCAAAGGTTTGAGAAAAGACGATTCACTTTAGAGTCTTAAGATCGGCCTTGCTGTCGGCAAGGTGACGCCGGTGCGCCATGGCCCCTGTAAGATCAAAAACGCCCTGTTGGGGCTTTTTTAGACGGAATCTTATGAACGCCCCTCTTTCTCAAGCTGCCTTGTCGCACGTGCAAGCCGCAGACCTTGCCGCTTTGCCCTTGATCGAAAAATGGATCGCCTTTGCCACCGTCTCGCGCGACAGCAACCTGGCCTTGCTGGACTGGACCGAAGCTTATTTGAAGGATTTGGGCATCAGCTGCAGCCGTACCTATGACGACAGCGGCCAGAAGGCCAACCTCTGGGCCACACTGCCTGCACACGACGGCGAAACCAAAGTGGGCGGCTTGGTGCTGTCCGGCCACACCGATGTGGTGCCTGTGGACGGCCAACCCTGGGACACCGACCCGTTCAAGGTCATGATCCAAGGCGACAAGATGTACGGCCGGGGCGTGACCGACATGAAGAGTTTTGGCGCCATTTGTTTGATGATGGTGCCCGAGTTGCTGAAAAGAAAACTCAAGCGCCCGATTCACCTGGCCTTCAGTTACGACGAAGAAGTGGGCTGCATCGGTGTGCGCCGCATGATTGCCGACATTCAGGCGCAGGGTTTCAAGCCTGCCGGCTGCATCGTGGGCGAACCCACCGGCATGCAGGTGGTCATTGCGCACAAGGGCAAGCATTCTTACAAAACCACGGTGCACGGTTTTGAGGCGCATTCTTCGCTCACACCGCTGGGTGTGAACGCGGTCGAGATCGCTTGTGAATTTGTCGCCAATCTCAAAAGCATGCACCGCGAGTTGGTGCAAAACGGGCCGTTTGACCCGATTTACGACGTGCCCCACACCACCATCCACACCGGCGTGATCGCGGGTGGCACCGCGCTCAACATCATCCCCCGCCAGTGCGAGGTGAGCTGGGAAATCCGCCATCACCACATGAACACGCCCGAAGAGTTGTTTGCACGGGCCAAGGCTTTTGGCGAGAGCTTGGTGCCTGCCATGCAGGCAGTGGCCCCAGACACCGGCATCACCCACGAGCTCAAATCTGTCCTTCCTGGTTTTGCCACGGCAGCCGACAGTGAAATTGCCCAGTTGTGTTTTGACTGTGCCGAATTGGACCCTGCC
Source organism: Limnohabitans sp. (assembly GCF_040400975.1). Lineage (GTDB taxonomy): Bacteria > Pseudomonadota > Gammaproteobacteria > Burkholderiales > Burkholderiaceae_C > Limnohabitans_A. The sequence continues at coordinate 200,996 of NZ_JBBAPF010000003.1, forward strand.
AGTGGCGCAGGCAAGGTGTCGTTTGGCACCGAAGCAGCGCTGTTTCACCAAGCGGGTGTGCCCACCATCGTGTGCGGCCCCGGCCACATCGCGCAGGCGCACCAGCCCAACGAGTGGGTCACGTTGGACCAATTGGCTTGGTGCGAGCGCTTCATGCGGCGCTTGGCCGACCGGGTTTGTGTCGGCTGACGATGTGCGGCGCTCAACAGTGCGCCTCAGTGAAACACGTAGCCATCCATGGCGATCACATGGTCGCTGATGCCCCTGAAAAAAGCGCAAGGCTGTGCATCAGCGCCTGCTGCGCCCCAGGCGGTGAACAGCGGCAACAAGTGTTCGTCTGTGGGGTGGGCGCGCTGACCGGAAAGCTGCTGGCGGTAGTCCAGCAAACCGGCCACATCGCGCGCCACCAAATGCTTGTGAACCCAGTCGGCAAAGGTCTGCACATAGCTGGGTGTGGCGCCGCCGTGCATGGCAGCTACTTCGGGGCTGCCCGCCGCAGGGTATTGCATCTCATAAAGGCGAGGGTCAAAGCCGCCAAAGTCGTGGATGGTTTCGGGTTGGGTGGCAAAGCCCACGTTGGGTAGGGCCGTTTCCCAGTGCGGGCTGATCACCACGATGGCGCGGGGTGTGCCCAATTGAGGCACCAGCGCGCTCATGGCAGCGCCAGCCGCACCGGGGTGCAGGGCAAACATGGGCGAGCCGTGGGGCACAAACAAGACAGATGAGTGGGCGTGCATGGGTTTATGAGGACTTCAGAGGGTTTGACTGTAGGGCAAAGGTCGGACAAAGCCCCTTGTGTCACGGGTTTGACCAGATTGTCGCGAAATGCGTCCACAATTTGCTTACGGCCAATAGCCCTCACTTTTTCTTCCTTACCCTAGCGACTTCTGGAACCCGCCATGACTTACCCTAACACCCAACTCTTCATCAACGGCCAATGGTGCGACGCCGAGGGCGGTCGCACCCTGCCCGTGTTCAACCCCGCCAACGGCACCGAAATCGGCCGCTTGGCCCATGCCGGCATTCCGGATCTGGAGCGTGCTGCGCAAGCCGCTCAAAAGGGTTTCGAGATTTGGCGCGATACGCCGGCCAACGAGCGCAGCGCCATTTTGCGCAAGGCCGCGGCCCTGATGCGTGAGCGTGCCCCGCAAATCGCCGAACTGCTGACGCAAGAACAAGGCAAGCCACTGGCCGAAGCCAAGGTCGAAGCCATGTCGGCGGCCGACATCATCGAGTGGTTTGCCGAAGAAGGCCGCCGCGTGTATGGCCGCATCGTGCCGCCACGCAACATTCAGGTCCAGCAGCAAGTCTTGAAGCAGCCCTTGGGCCCGGTCGCTGCGTTCACGCCCTGGAACTTTCCCGTCAACCAAGCGGTGCGCAAAATGTCGGCGGCGCTCGCCACCGGCTGCTCCATCATCGTCAAAGCGCCCGAAGAAACGCCTGCCGCGCCGGCTGAGTTGATTCGCGCTTTCCATGACGCGGGTGTGCCCGCAGGGGTGATTGGTCTGGTGTATGGCACACCTGCTGAGATTTCGAATTACCTGATCGCGCATCCGCTGATCCGCAAGATCACCTTCACCGGCTCCACACCTGTGGGCAAGCAACTGGCGGCCATGGCTGGCCAGCACATGAAGCGCGTGACCATGGAGCTGGGCGGCCACGCCCCGGTCATCCTGGCCGAAGACGCGGACATCGCCTTGGCCCTGAAGACCGCCGGTGCGGCCAAGTTCCGCAATGCGGGCCAGGTCTGCATCTCGCCCACCCGCTTTTTGGTGCACCACAGCATTGCCGACGCCTTTGCCGAAGCGTTTGCCGCGCAGGCGCAAGCGCTGAAGGTGGGCGATGGCCTGGCCGCAGGCACGCAAATGGGGCCTTTGGCCAACGAGCGGCGCTTGGCGGCCATGCAGTCCATCGTGCAAGATGCCCGCGCCAAAGGCGCCAAGGTGCTCACCGGTGGTGAGCGCATCGGCACACAAGGCAACTTCTTTGCGCCCACGGTGCTGTCGCATGTGCCGCTCGACGCGGATGTGGTGGTCAACGAGCCCTTCGGCCCGATCGCCGCGATCCGCAGCTTCGAGAAGATCGAAGACGCCATTGCCGAAGCCAACCGCCTGCCTTTTGGCTTGGCCGCTTACGCCTTCACCAACTCCATGAAAACCATGCACCAGCTCAGCCAGCGTCTGGAGGTGGGCATGCTCTGGGTCAACCAGCCTGCTGCGCCCTGGCCTGAGTTGCCCTTTGGCGGCGTGAAAGATTCCGGCTACGGCTCTGAAGGTGGCCCCGAGGCGCTGGAGGCTTACCTCAACACCAAGACGGTGTCTATCTTCAACGCCTGACAGGCGCATCTTTGATGCGCATCCTGCTCACCGGCTTCGAGCCCTTTGGCGGTCAAAGCCTCAACCCGTCCTGGGAGGTGGCGCGTGCCTTGCACGGTCATCCTTTGCCTGGCGCCCAGGTCGTGGCGGTGCAGCTGCCTTGCGTGTTTGCACAGGCGCTGCCCGCTTTGCAGCAAGCGCTGACGCAGCACACCCCTGACATCGTACTGGCGCTGGGCCAGGCGGAGGGACGGTGTGATTTGTCGGTGGAGCGTGTGGCCATCAATGTGATGGACGCGCGCATCCCCGACAACGCCGGGGCGCAGCCCATTGACGTGCCGGTGATCGCGGGTGGCCCTGCGGCGTACTTCAGCACCTTGCCCATCAAGTCTTTGGTGGCCGGTTTGCGTGCGAGTGGCTTTCCGGCTTCGGTGTCGCAAACGGCGGGCACTTTTGTCTGCAACCAGGTCTTTTATGGTTTGCAACACGCTTTGGTGGGCCTGGACGTGCACAGCGGTTTCATGCACCTGCCCCTGTTGCCAGAGCAAGCCGCCCACTGGCCTGGCCCCAGTTTGCCCAGCTGGCCTCTGGACTTGCAAGTGGCCGGGGTGCAGCAGGCTCTGGCTTTGCTGTTGGCGCAGCGCCAACTAAGCTTGGCAGACGCGGCCATCGGTGGTGGCACGCTGAACTGAGTCGCCACCGTTTCGCCAACGGGGTGGGCTCCACCAATAACGCAGTCGAGCGCCTGCAAATACCGCAACCTAATCGGCTGGTTTGGCGCGCCAACGCACAGACTCTGGGTGCTGTTTTTCGGATGATGTTGCTTTTGCATCAGGTCAGGAGCCTTCATGAAAAACAACACCATTCATCGCGCAGTCATCGCCAGCGTCCTGAGTGTTACCGCCACGGCTTGGGCTCAAACATCGGTGGGTTTGGGGCGTGCCGACTACCGCGACAACTGTGCCAGTTGCCATGGCCCTTCGGGTCGAGGCGATGGTCCGGTGCAGTCGTTTTTGGTGAAGCCGCCTTCCGATTTGACGACCATCACCCAAAGGCATGGTGGCAAGTTCCCGCAAGAGCTGATGTGGGAGGTGATCGACGGCCGTTGGTCCGGCGATGGCGGGCCCCACGGATCGCGCGAAATGCCGGTGTGGGGCCAAGAGTTCAAGGCCCGCGCCATGACGCAGCCGGGCGATTCGGCCACCATCGCCGAGTGGTCGGCGCGCAACCGCATTGTGTCTTTGCTCAAATACCTGGAGACGATTCAGCGCCCGTGACGGCTGCGTCGGCTGCGGCTGTCCAAGTGGCTCAAACCATGGTCTTTGGTGGTGCCTGCATGCGCTGGTGAGCGCGCGCGGCCACGCCGGTGTCGGCAAAGGCCCATGCCAGCGAGGCGCCCATGCCTTGCAGGGCTGTGCGCACAGCGGCTTGTTCCAGCGCACAGCGGCGTTCGCGCTCCAGCATGTCGAGAGCCCAATCGGGCAGCATCTGCAAGGCGGCGCGCACGATCATTGTGACCAAAGGGCGATCCAGGGGCTCGCAGGGGTAGTTCTCAATCAGGTGCAGTGTTTCGCGTGTGCGTTCGTCGACCCGCAATTGCGGCCGAAAGGCTTGCAGCTGCGTCAAGGCTTGGTGCCGGCTCATGGGCAGCCCGTGTGCGCCCAAGCGGTGGCCCACCTGAGCCATTTCGGCAAAGTATTGGTCCTGCCGGGATGCGCTCAGGGGCTGCAGCGACAGGTCTTGGTAGGCCCGCAAAAAACTGGTGGTTTCGCCCAGGTGCACCCAGCGGATCAGTTCGGGGTCGTTGGCCACGTAGGGCGTGCCGTCTGGCAAGTGGCCACGAATTTGGGCGTGGATGCGGTTGACCCGCTCGATGCTTTGCAGAGCCGCAGCCGTGCCGCCATAGGTGGTGGTGGCCACAAACAAGGCGGTGCGCCCCAGCCGCGCCTGCAGTTGGGTGCGAAAACGCGAGTGGTCCCACACGGCCCCCAAAGCCTGAGGGTGCAGCGCTTGCAGCATCAGCGAGGACAAGCCCCCGGTCATCATCGCCACAAAGTGCGCGTGCACCTGCCATGCGGCCGAGTCCGGACCGAACAAGCCGGGGTCGCCTGCGGGCTCTAAAAAGTCCCGTGCATCTCCTGTGGCTCCGGTCATGGCCCGCACGCGCTGACCCAGCTGCTCTTTGAGCTGCGACGACAGGTGCGCGCGCACCCGCTCGGCCATGTGTGCGCCCAAGCTGCAGAGCGTTGGCGCGGGGCTGGCGTTTTGGGGCGGGGGCTGTACGGCAGTCAAGAGCGCCTGAATCAAAGAAGGGGGTGTCATGGGCCCGTGGGTATTCAAAGAGGTGCCAGTGTGTGACACCGCTCGATGGGTTGCACGGCCACCCTGAAAGGCCGTTGGCGCAGGCTGGGTTTGGGCCCTTGGCGGTGACCAATAACCATGTGTCCATCAGGACCATTCAGGGCGATCCCGGCTTGGATGTGGGGTCATGCCCGAACATGCGCAGCTCAAATTGGAGACACCCCATGGCTTGGCTGGATTTTTTGAAAAATGGCAACGAACTGAGCGAACTCTTGATCGAGGGCCAAAACCCTTATGGATCGCAATTGCTCAAGCAATCCGATGTGGACCAAATGCGCGACCACATCCAGCCCACCGAGCGGGTCTTGGCGTATGTGCTGGGCCGTGTGGTCTTGGCAGGGCGTGGCCTGTGGTTGTTGACCGACCAGCAGTTGTTGGTCTCAGAAAACGACACGGGCAACGTGGTGCATCACTTTGCTTTGAAAGACATCACCGAGGCCGAATGCGTTAAGGGCAAATACGGTTACACCCTGCGTGTGACGGCAGCAGGCCAGCTGCGCAGCGTGTACGGTGCATCGGCCCATTTGGCAGCGGTGTTTTATCGGGCGCTGGGCCAAAAGGTGCGTTGCACGCCGGTCTACAAGCCTACGGCGCTGGATGCCGATGACGTGGCCGAAGTGGTGCACCACTTTTCGGATGCGGCTTTGCGCTTGCAACCTGTGGCCATGGTCAACGCGGACGCCCGCGCCTTGATCGCTCAACTGGCCCAAGACGCTGCCAGCCAAGGCTGGCTGCAAGTCAGCGAGGCCAAGCAGGTGCGCGTTGCCGAAGCGGCGCACTGAAGCTCAAGGCTGGCTGGCTTCGATCCGTTTCAGGTCAAAGCCCAGTTGGTCCAGCTTGGCCAGCAAGGCTTGGTAGGTGACTGCAGGCATTTGGGGTGTGCGTGACAAGATCCACAAATACTCGCGCTTGGGTTCGCTCACGACCACCCATTGGTAATCGCTGTCCAGATCGATGATCCAGTAATCCCCCCACACTATGGGGATGAAGGACAGCCAGGCGGGGGCAAAACGCACCTTCAGCTGGGCCGATGTCGGCCCGCCTATTTGCCGTGCGGCCCCCAAGGCTTCGGTCCACTCGCCCTTGGCCGTTTTGCAGCGGTTCAGCACCTGCACCCCGCCGTCGGTTTGCAGCGTGTAGGTGGCCTGGGTGCTGCTGGCGCATTTCTTTTGAAACCAGTTGGGGTATTTGGCGATTTCATGCCAGGTGCCCATGTAGCGGGGCACATCCACCGCCGCCACGGTTTTCAGGGGGGCCAACTCGGCTTGCGCCGGCATGCTGAGCACACAGGCCCATGCCAGAGCCAGGCTGCGGCTTGCGGTCAAAACTTTCATACAACCATCGGGTTCAAAGCCCCGTCCATGCTCATGCAAATGCCGGTGACATAGCTGGCTTTGGACGAGGCCAAAAACAGCACCGCGTTGGCGATTTCTTCGGGATCGGCCATGCGGCCCAGCGGTATTTTGGCCACCGATTGCGCCATGACTTCGTCGGGGCTCAGGCCCTTCAAGCGGGCATCGGCCGCAAAGCCTTCGTGCAGTCTGTCGGTCAAAGTCAGGCCAGGGTTGACCGCGTTGACGCGGATGCCTTGTGCGCCATAGGCTGCGGCCAGACCGGCGCTCACCAGCATCAGCGCCGCATTGGCCGCGCCACCGGGCAGGTGGATGGGGCTGGCGACTTTGCCGCCATTGCCCACCACGTTGACCACCGCGCCCTGACCGCGTGCAGCCATGCGGTGGATGGTAGGGGTGATCATGTGGACATAGGTGAAGTACTTGGCCTGCATCGCATCGGCAAAGGCTTCGGGCGTGAGTTCGGGTGCGGGCGTGCGCTTGGCCGCGCCTGCCGAGTTGACCAACACGTCGACCGGGCCGAACGCTGCTTCGGCCGAGTCCAGGGCCGCGAGCGCCGCCGATGCATCGCGCAAATTGGCGGCCACGGTGTGGATGCGTGCGCCGGGGCAGGCGGCCAACAGTTGCTGCTGTGCCCGCGCCAGGTTGGCTCTGTCACGCGAGACCAAGCTCACGCGGGCACCTTCGGCCAAAAAACCCTGTGCACAAGCCAGACCAATGCCTTTGCTGCCGCCGGTGATGAGGATGTGCGTGTCGCGAAGGTGAAGGTCCATGGGTCGCTCTTCTGCTGAAATGAAAAACTCTGATCTTGTCGATTTAATCACTCTTGTAAGAACTTCGCGCCATGACTTCCAAAACCTCTGCGCTGCGTGCGCGTTTGAACCAACCCGGCCTGGTCGTCGCCCCTGGCGTGTTCGACATGGTGTCGCTGCGCTTGGCTGACAGTTTTGGCTTTGATGCGCTGTACATGACGGGCTACGGCACCGTGGCTTCGCACATGGGCTTGCCTGATGCGGGTCTGGCCACCTACAGCGACATGGTGGGGCGCGTCACGGCCATGGCGGGCATGGCCCGCACGCCGCTGATGGCCGATGCCGATACCGGCTATGGCGGTTTGCTCAACATGCGCCACACCATCCGGGGCTACGAAGCCGCAGGCGCTTGCGCCATCCAACTCGAAGACCAGGAGTTCCCCAAGAAATGCGGCCACACGCCGGGCCGCCGTGTCATCCCCATGGCCGACATGGTGCGCAAGATCCAGGTGGCGGTGGATTCGCGGGAGTCCAAAGACTTCTTGATCATCGCCCGCACCGACGCCCGCACCACGCTGGGCCTGGACGAGGCGCTGCGCCGGGCTGAGGCCTATGCCAAGGCGGGGGCCGACATTTTGTTTGTCGAGTCGCCCGAGTCCGAAGAAGAAATGCGCCGCATCGGCCAGAGCTTTGACGTGCCACTGGTGGCCAACATGGTGGAGAAAGGTCGCACGCCCGTGTTGACCCGCCCCGAGCTGGAAGCGCTGGGTTACAAGATCGCCATCTTCCCCGTCACCGCCTTGCTGGCCGGTGTGCAGGCCATGACCCAGGTGTACCAGCAGTTCAAAGACACCGGCTCGTCGGCCAATGGCCCAACGCCGCTGTACGACTTCGCCGACCTGACCCGCCTCATGGGTTTTGAAGATGTTTGGGCGTTTGAAAAGCGCTACGCCGAAACCGACTGATGACCAATAGAAACCACCAGGAGACAACGATGCAAAACAAAAGCACAACACCCCGCCGCCAATGGCTCAAGACGGCTCTGAGCACCGGCCTGATGGCTGCTACTGGCGCTGGCCTGACCCTGAGCGCCAGCACCGCCGCAGCGCAAGCCGCTTACCCCGCCAAACCGATTCGTTTGGTGGTGCCCTTTGCGGTTGGCGGCGTGACCGACACCAGCGGGCGATTGATCGCCGAGCAGCTGTCCAGGCGCCTCGGACAACAGGTGGTCGTGGACAACAAACCCGGCGCCTCAGGCAACATCGGCACGCAAATGGTGGCCACGGCCGAGCCGGATGGTTACACCCTGCTGTTGGGCTTTGACGGCACCATGGTGATCAACCCGCATGTGTTTCCCAAAGTCGGTTTTGACACCGTCAAGGACTTCGCCCCGATTGGCAAGATCGGCGACGCCATTCTGATTTTGGTGTCGCACCCCGGCGTGCCCGCCAAGACACTGCAGCAAGTGATCGCCCTGTCCAAAACCCAGTCGGGTGGTCTGTCGTACGGCACCTCGGGCACGGGTGGCACGCCCCACCTGGCGGGTGAACTGCTCAAGCAGCGCACCGGTGCCAACCTCACCCACATTCCCTACAAAGGCGGTGGTCAGGCTTTGACCGATGTGCTGGGCGGCAATATCCCCTTGGTGTACACCGCTGTGGCGGGTGCTTTCCCTCACGTCAAATCGGGCAAGCTGCACGCGGTGGCGGTCTCGAGTGCCCAACGCGCGCCTTCTTTACCAGATGTGCCCACCTTCATTGAGGCGGGCCTGAACGATTTCGACATCAACTCCTGGGTGGGCTTGCTGGCGCCTGCCAAAACACCGCGCGCCATCGTTGAGAGGCTCAACACCGAGTTGAACGCCGTGCTCAATGACCCGGCCGTGCGCGAGCGCCTGAACACCTTGGGCATCACCGCCAGCCCCGGCGGTCCTGAAAAGTTTGGCCGCGACATGGCGCGTGATTTGTCGCGTTACGCGGGAGTCGTCAAATCGGCCAACATCAAAGCCGAGTAAGCCCCTGTGCGATGCGCCCTTCGATTTCCGCTGACCCTGCCGAGGGTGTTGTGGGGCCGATGGCCACTCATGGCGCTGGCCTGCGGTCTGTGCATGGCCTTGGCACAGGCGCATACACCCGTGCGCAAAATGCGTGCGGATGGCCCCAACGCCCAGGCGCTCGGCCTGAGTCAGGACTATCCCAGTTGCATCGCCGCCTTACAGCAGGCCAGCTGCCGTGTCGGTACCTGGTCCGGGGGGCTGAGCACCCAGCCGCGCAATGCGGTGAAGCCGGCCAATATCCCTTGGCCCCTGCCCGACCACCCCGAGCCACCATCTATCCAATGGCGTTGGGGTCAGTCGGTCGACGACTACATGGACGCCACCCAGACCACCGGATTACTGATCATCAAGGAGGGTCAGGTCGTGGCCGAGCGCTACCAGTATGGCCGCCAGCCCGGCATGCCCATGCGCTCGTTTTCGATGGCCAAGACCTTTACCGCCATGTTGGTGGGGATTGCCCATGAAAAGGGTTTGATCAGATCCTTGGACGACCGCGCAGCCGATTACTGGCCCGAAATTGCGGTCTCGGCCTATGGCCAGACCAGCATCCGGAATCTGCTGCGCATGTCCTCTGGCGTGCCATTTCGCGAGCTCTACACCTGGACACAAGACGATGACAACTGGGTCTGGGGCATGGTGCTTTACCACCCGAGCAATGCCAGGCAGCCCCGGCGCATTGAGCAACACCTGCTGACTCGTACGCAACGGGAAATTGACCAGGGCCAGCGCTTTCACTACGCCTCCATTGAGACTGAAATCCTGGGTCGAGTACTGCGGCGCGCGACCGGGCAGTCGATCGCCCAGCTCACGCAAGAGTGGCTGTGGCAACCTATGGGTGCAGAGGATCCCGCGCACTGGCTTTTGAGCACCACCGATGGCGCCGAAGGTACTGCGGGGAGCTTCAATGCATCGCTGCGCGACTATGGCCGCTTTGGCATGTTGCTGGCCAACGATGGGGTGCGAGACGGTCATGTCATCATTCCGCGCGAATACCTGCTGGACGCGACCGATGTGCAACGTCAGCCACCGGCTTTCAGGCCACGCGTTGCTACGTCGTTCATGGGCTATGGATACCAGACGTGGTTGTTGCCCTACAAAACACGCACTTTTGCTTTGCAGGGCATCCACGGCCAGACGATTTATGTGCAGCCTGAAACCAAGATCGTGATGGTGCAGACGGCGGTGCACACCGCGCCCAGCGGCCGTCAGGACCCCAGGCCCTACCAGTTCCGACAGGCGATGTGGGAGGGTGTGCTCAAGAGCCTGGGTGGCAAGGTCGACTGATGCGGCAGATGCGACACAAGGGTGCGCGTGTGCAGTTTCAATGTGATGCAGTCCAACTGCCGCTTTTGCCACCGTGCTTTTCCAGCAGCTTCACATCGGTGATGACCATGCCCCGGTCCACCGCCTTGCACATGTCGTAGATGGTGAGCAGGGCGATTGGGGGGCCGATACAAATCAACAATTTAGCGCGCATTGAAGGCCGTCAATCGACCTCATCCTGCATGTTTAGTTGGACAAAATTTGGACAAGGAATTTCTTGCCCGATGGCAGTGTACGGTACTCAATTCACTCTGTCTAAGCCGCACACGAGGTCGATGCTGGGTCAGCAATGCGCTAGACCGGCCACCCCACCGCACCCCCACCCGCCAACTTCAGGGCATAGCCTGCCCACCAGCCTAATCACTGTTTTGCACAGATCATCAAAAAATCTGGGGGTCTTTGTCTAACGCTGGACATCAGGGTAGTGTGCACGTGATGTGCGGCATCGTGGGTCTTTGCCGATGGGCATGCCGGTAGCGGCCCCCGTACCCCCTTAGGACTTTTCCCGATCAGGACCCCCACCGTACCCCCACCCCCCGAATCCAGCAGATGGGACCCACACGCTGCCCTTGCACCTTGAACTGCTCAAACGGCGAGTCGTAACTTGACGGAAACATTTCTTGCAGTTATGGTGATCTTTTAACTCAACATTAACTGGAGTGATCGTGCGTACGTTCCTGACAATCCTTACTGGCGCCACCTTCTTAACCGGGTGTGCATCAATTACACAAGGCACATCTCAGACTTTGATCTTCAATATTGAGCCAAAGGAAGCGCGTTGCGTAGTCACGCGCGATGGAGATGGCCAGCTTGGCGTAGTTTCACAGTCACAAAATACTCTTCAAGTCTCGAAGGATAAGGACGACATCGTCGTGAACTGTAGGGCAGAAGGCTATAAAACATTCGCTTTGAAAATTGCGAGTTCCGCAACGGGGGCCGGGGTAGCCGGAGCGGTTTTCATAGATTTGGGCATTGTGGATTTGATGACAGGGGCTATGTGGAAGTACCCAGAGCAACACAACATATCTTTGGAAAAACAGTGAGGGGCCATGGACATTGGCCTGCTTGTTGATTAGCCAGACAAACTGAGCCAGTGTTTGCATCGAATATTGAGCCACTG
>NZ_JBBAPF010000004.1:0-136429 GCF_040400975.1 Limnohabitans sp.
GTGGATTCGTCCTGGTATTTCATGCGCTATTGCGACCCGACCAACACCGAGAAGATGGTGGCGGATGGCACCGATTACTGGATGCGGGATCAGAACAAAGCCACGGGCGGCAGCGGCATGGACCAATACATCGGCGGCATCGAACATGCCATCCTGCACCTCTTGTACGCCCGCTTTTGGACCAAGGTCATGCGCGATCTGGGTTTGGTCAAGGTCGATGAGCCTTTCACCAAATTGCTCACTCAAGGCATGGTGCTCAACCAGATTTATTCGCGCCGCACCGCCAAGGGCGGCAAGGACTATTTCTGGCCGCACGATGTTGAGCACGTGCTCGACGAATCGGGCAAGGTCATTGGTGCCAAGCTGAAAAACGAAGCCGAAAGCGGTGATGGTCGCCTGCCTGTGGGCACCCACATCGATTACGAAGGCGTGGGCACCATGTCCAAGTCCAAGAACAACGGCGTGGACCCGCAAGACCTGATTGAAAAATACGGTGCTGACACGGCCCGTCTGTACACCATGTTCACTGCGCCACCTGAAGTGACGCTGGAGTGGAACGACTCGGCCGTGGAAGGCAGCTACCGCTTTTTGCGCCGGGTCTGGAATTTCGCATTCAAGCACCACGCACTGCTGCGCTTGGCCACGGGCCAGGACCTGAGCCGGGCCGCTTTGGGCGATTCGGCCAAGGCCTTGCGCCGCGAGATGCACCTGGTGCTCAAGCAAGTGGGGTACGACTATGAGCGCATGCAATACAACACGGTGGTGTCCGGTTGCATGAAGCTGCTCAACGCGCTGGAAGATTTCAAGCCCGAAGGCAGTGGGCCTTTCAAAGAGGGCGACACCGCCGCCCTGTGCGAAGGCGTCTCCCTCTTGATGCGCATGCTCTACCCCGCTTGCCCGCACATCACCGACGAAATCTGGCAGCAACTGGGCTACGCCAAGGCTGTCGGCGAGTTGCTCGATGCACCCTGGCCCACCGTGGACGAGTCGGCCTTGGAGCGAGACCAGATCGAGCTGATGCTGCAGATCAACGGCAAGCTGCGCGGGTCCATTCTGGTGCCTGCATCGGCAGACAAAGCACAGATCGAGGCCGCTGCCTTGGGCCATGAAGCTTTCGTCAAACAAGCTGCAGGTGCAGCGCCCAAGAAGGTCATCGTGGTGCCTGGTCGCTTGGTCAATATGGTGGTTTGAATCGGTTTGTCCATGATCACCCCGCGCCGCTATTTTTTGCAAGGCTTATGGGCCGTGCCTCTGACCGCAGGACTGTCGGCATGTGGTTTTCAGCTGCGCAGTGTGGGGAATTACCCGTTCAAGACCTTGTTCGCCAATTTTTCCATCAGTTCACCTTTGGGTGTGGAGTTGCGCCGCAATTTGCTGGGCACTGGCCGCATCGAGGTGTGGAGCGAGCCCGCGCAAATGCTCAAAGCCGATGCCATTTTGGACATCTTGGGTGAAGAGCGTCAGCAGGTGGTGGTGGGCATCAATGCCCTGGGCCAGGTGCGTGAATTGCAACTGCGTTTGCGTGTCAGGTTTGGCTTGCGCACCCCCGATGGTGTGAATTTGATCGATGTGGTGGAATTGGCGCAGCAGCGAGATTTGAGCTTCACGGAAACGGCCGCTTTGTCCAAAGAAATCGAGCAAGGCTTGATGTACCGTGACATGCAAACCGACATCGTGCAGCAGATCATGCGGCGTTTGGCGATGGTCAAGCTGCCGTCCAAGCCGGTCGCTGAGTCTGCGCACAAGCCCTGACCCTTATGCAACTGGCATCCTCCCAGCTGTCGGCACAGGTGCAAAAAGCTTTGCGCAGCCTGTATGTGCTGCACGGCGATGAACCTTTGCTGCAGCAAGAAGCCGCCGATACCATCCGGGCGGCGGCCCGGCTTCAGGGCTATACCGAGCGCAGCGTGCACACCGTCTCCGGTGCGCATTTTGATTGGAGTGAGGTCTTGGCTGCAGGGGGGTCGCTCAGCTTGTTTGCCGACAAACAAATCGTGGAAGTGCGCATCCCTTCCGGCAAACCGGGCAAGGATGGCAGTGCCGCTTTGCAGCAGTTGGCCGCATCCACACAAGGCAATGACAGCACGCTCACCTTGATCAGCCTGCCTCGCCTCGATGCCGCTACCCGCAAAGGGGCTTGGTTTGGCGCCCTTGAGAATTTTGGTGTTTCTGTTCAGATCGATCCGATTGAGCGCAGCGCCTTGCCCCAATGGATCGCACAGCGCCTGCAAATGCAGGGTCAAAACGTGGCAGCGGGTGAAGAGGGGCAACGGACCCTGCAGTTTTTTGCAGATCGGGTCGAAGGCAATTTGTTGGCCGCCTTTCAGGAAATTCAAAAATTGGGGCTGCTTTACCCACGGGGCGACATCAGCCAATCTCAAGTTGAGGCGGCGGTGGTCAATGTGGCCCGTTACGATGTCTTCAAGTTGTCCGAGTCGGTGCTGTCCGGCCAAGTCGCCCGGGTGCAGCGCATGCTCGATGGTTTGCAGGCAGAGGGTGAGGCGGCCGTGTTGGTGCACTACACCATCGCCGAGGACATTCGCGCTTTGAAACGTGTGAAGGACGCCATGGTGGCGGGCAAGCCCCTGCCCATGGCGCTGCGCGAACAGCGTGTTTGGGGGGGACGGGAACGTCTGTTCGAGCGCGTGTTGCCCCGCATGACCGAGGCGCGTTTGACGGGCTTGCTATTGGCAGCCCACCAGGTCGATGGCATCGTCAAAGGATTGAAAGTGCCCGATTGGCCTACCGATCCTTGGCAAGCATTGCAGCGCTTGGCCCTGCGTTTTTCGCGTTTTTGCATGGTGCGTTGAGACCCACCTCCATCCGTATCTGCATCTGCGAAAATGTGCCCATGACCGAATTGAACACCGCTTCACACATGCAGGCCTTGGGCCAGCAAGCCAAAAAAGCGTCGGCTCTGATGGCCAAGGCCTCCGCAGCCACCAAGAATGCGGCTTTGCGCCGTTTGGCTGCTTTGTTGCGCGAGAACACCGATGTCCTGCAAATGGACAACGCCAAAGACCTGGAGCGCGCCCGCGCTGCCGGGCTGGCTGAGCCCATGGTGGACCGCCTGAAACTCACTCCCAAGGTCTTGGAGACCTGTGCCCAAGGCTGCGAGCAATTGGCGGCCATGCCCGACGTGATTGGCGAGATCATCGGCATGAAGCAGGTGCCCAGCGGCATCCGCGTGGGCCAGATGCGGGTGCCAATTGGCGTATTTGGGATGATTTATGAAAGCCGCCCCAACGTGACCATCGAAGCGGCCAGCCTGTCCATCAAGAGCGGTAACGCCTGTATTTTGCGTGGCGGCTCCGAGGCCATTGAGTCGAACAAAGCCCTGGCCGAGCTGGTGCAGCAAGCCCTGACCGACAGCGGCTTGCCTGTCGAAGCGGTTCAATTGGTGCAAACCACCGACCGCGCCGCTGTAGGGCGGCTCATCACCATGCCGCAATTTGTGGATGTGGTCATTCCGCGCGGTGGCAAGGGGCTGATCGAGCGCATCAGCGCCGAGGCCAAGGTGCCCGTCATCAAGCATCTGGATGGCAATTGCCACACCTATGTGGACGATCCGTGCGACAGTGACATGGCTGTGAGGGTGGCTGACAACGCCAAAACCCACAAGTACAGCCCCTGCAACGCCAGTGAGAGCTTGTTGGTGGCTCGGGGTGTGGCAGCCGATTTCTTGCCCAAAATCGGCGCGGTGTACGCTGCCAAAGGCGTGGAGATGCGTTGCTGCCCTGAATCCAAGGCCATTTTGAGCCAGGTGATCGGGGCCCATTTGAAAGATGCCACCGAGCAAGATTGGTTCGAGGAATACCTCGCCCCCATCATCAGCGTCAAGGTGGTCGCAGGCTTGGACGAAGCCATTGCCCACATCAACCACTACAGCAGCCACCACACCGACGCCATCCTGACCCGCGACCACATGCACGCTCAGCGCTTTTTGCGTGAGGTCGACTCCGCCAGCGTCATGGTCAATGCCAGCACCCGTTTTGCCGATGGTTTCGAATATGGACTGGGCGCTGAGATCGGCATCAGCACTGACAAGTTCCACGCCCGAGGCCCGGTGGGCATCGAAGGCCTGACCTCGCTCAAGTACGTGGTGCTGGGCGAAGGTGAAGTGCGTGCCTGATGCTTGCAAAGCCAGGCTTTGGCCTCATATGAATTTTGTTTTTGTTAACCAAGCCCCTTAAAGGTCGCCCATGGTCCCCCACCTCGTCACCGCCTTGACTGGCCCCATCAATGAGCTGGAACAGCGCATCCTCGACTCGATGCCTGCCATCGAGCGCTGGTTTCGCCTGGAGTGGATGGAGCACACGCCCCCGTTTTACACCTCGGTCGATATCCGCAACGCGGGCTTCAAGCTGGCCCCGGTGGACACCAACCTCTACCCCGGCGGCTGGAACAACCTGACGCCCGAAATGCTCCCGTTGGCGGTGCAGGCGGCGCAAGCGGCCATCGAGAAGATCTGCCCCGAGGCCAAAAACCTCTTGATCATTCCCGAAAACCACACCCGCAACACCTTTTACTTGGCCAACGTGGTCCAGCTGCAGCGCATCTTCCACATGGCAGGCCTGAATGTGCGCCTGGGCTCGATCAACCCCGAGATCAAGGAAAGCACCACCATCGAGCTGCCCAACGGCGAGAGCGTGACCCTGGAGCCGGTGGTGCGCAGCCAACACCGCTTGGGTCTGAAAGACTTTGACCCCTGCACCATCTTGCTCAACAACGACTTGTCGGCGGGTGCACCGGGCATTTTGGAAGAGCTGCACGAGCAGTTCTTGCTGCCACCTTTGCACGCGGGCTGGAGCGTACGGCGCAAGACCAAGCACTTCCAAAGCTACGAAGAAGTGGCCAAGCGATTTGGCAAGCTGCTGGGCATTGACCCTTGGCTCATCAACCCGATGTTCAGCCAGTGCGGCGATGTGAACTTTGCCGAAGGCACCGGCATGGACTGTCTGCGCAGCAATGTCGATGCGCTCTTGACCAAAATCAAACGCAAATACAAGGAATACGGCATCAACGAAAAGCCGTTTGTGGTCGTCAAGGCCGACAACGGCACGTATGGCATGGGCATCATGACGGTGCGCGATGTGGCCGATTTGGACGCCTTGAACCGCAAGACCCGCAACAAGATGAACGTCATCAAGGACGGGCAGACGGTGAACGACGTCATCATTCAAGAAGGCGTTTTGACCAATGAGCGCATCAATGACGCCGTGGCCGAGCCGGTGGTCTACATGATGGACCGCTACGTGGTGGGCGGTTTTTACCGGGTGCATGCCGAACGCGGTGTGGACGAGAACCTCAACGCCCCGGGTGCGAGCTTCGTGCCCTTGGCATTTGCAGACACCCCACACTTGCCCCAACCGGGCGTGAAACCCGGGGCCAGTGTGCCCAACCGTTTTTACATGTATGGCGTGATCGGCCGTTTGGCCATGCTGGCGGCCAGCTACGAGCTGGAAGCCACAGACCCCGAGGCCGAGGTTTACGACTGAAGTTTGGGGTGGTCAGCGTCTCGGCTGAAGCTGAAGAGTTGCTGCACTGCAACATTTTTTATTCTGCCCGAGACAGCCCCCAGTGATTGAGAGCAAAATAGCGCCCACCTGAGTCTCAGCCCGATTTATCGGGCTTATTTATGTCTTCTACAAAGTCCTCCCTCACCGCCCTGACACTGGGGGCCATTGGTGTGGTTTATGGCGACATCGGCACCAGCGTGCTGTACGCCATGAAAGAGGTTTTCGGTTCTGGCCATGTGCCCTTCACGCCAGACAACGTCTACGGCATCCTCTCCATTTTTTTCTGGACACTGACCACCATCGTGTCCTTGAAGTATGTGGTTCTGGTGCTCCGAGCCGACAACCACGGTGAAGGCGGCTTGGTGGCCATGTTGGCTTTGGCCTCGCAGTCGGTCAAAGACCAGCCGCAGTTGCGCAAAGTGCTCTTGATGGTGGGCATCTTTGGCACTTGTCTGTTTTATGGCGATGGCGTGATCACACCGGCCATTTCGGTGTTGTCCGCGGTTGAAGGTTTGGAGATCATCTCGCCGACCTTCAAAAAATCGGTCATTCCCCTGACCCTGATCATTTTGTTCGTGCTGTTTTGGGTTCAAAAACGCGGTACGGCGGGCATTGGTCGTTTTTTTGGGCCGATCACCTTGGTGTGGTTTTTGGCCATTGCCGCTTTGGGCCTGCTGCACATTGTTCAACGCCCCGAAATTTTGTTGGCGATCAGCCCGCACTACGCGCTGAGCTTCATCTGGCACAACCCGGGCACCACCTTCATCATCTTGGGTGCGGTGGTTTTGTGCGTGACCGGCGCGGAAGCCCTGTATGCCGACATGGGCCACTTTGGCAAAAAACCGATCCGCTTGGCCTGGTTTTCGGTGGTCATGCCCTGTTTGACGCTCAATTATTTCGGCCAAGGTGCGCTGCTGTTGGCAGAACCTGAAGCGGTCAAAAACCCCTTTTACATGATGACCCCTGACTGGGCCTTGTTGCCCATGGTGGGCTTGGCGACGATGGCGACAGTGATCGCTTCTCAGGCCTTGATCTCGGGGGCTTTCAGCGTCACCAAGCAGGTGATTCAGCTGGGTTACTTGCCACGCCTGCAGGTCTTGCACACCAGCGAGACCGACACGGGCCAAATTTACATGCCCTTTGTCAACTGGAGCTTGTTTGCGGCGATTGTGTTGGCGGTCTTGATGTTCAAGTCGTCGAGCAACCTGGCCGCGGCCTACGGCATTGCCGTGTGCACCGACATGCTGATCACCACTGTGCTCACTTTCTTTGTGATTCGCCACGCCTGGAAGCTGCCCTTGGTCCTGTGCATTGGAGCCACCGGTTTTTTCTTGCTGGTTGATCTGGCCTTTTGGGCCTCGAACATGTTCAAGTTGTTGGATGGCGGCTGGTTCCCCTTGATGCTGGGGGCCGTGATTTTCACTTTCATGTTGACTTGGCACGATGGACGCCGATTGCTCAACGCCTCTTTGCGCTCCGATGCCCTGAAGTTGACAGACTTTCTGGAGGCTGTTTTCGTGGCACCTCCAACCCGTGTAACGGGCACTGCTGTGTTCTTGACCGCAGAAGTGGGCACGGTGCCCAATGCCTTGCTCCACAACCTCAAGCACAACAAAGTCTTGCACCAGCGCAACCTGTTTGTGACGGTGCAAAACCTTGAAATTCCCCGTATGCCCGTGGCTCAACGTCTGGAAGTCACCGACCTTGGCAGTGACTGTTGGCAAGTCATCGTCAACTATGGCTTCAAGGACAACCCGGATCTGCCGTCGGCATTGGCCAACATCGGTGACAGCGGTGACCGCTTGGACCCGATGATGACCAGTTATTTCTTGTCGCGCGACATTGTGATTCCGACCATCGGTGGCGGTATGTCCACTTGGCGTGAAAAGCTGTTTGCCCAAATGCACCACAACGCCAGCGGCGCGGCCGCGTTTTTGAACCTGCCCACCAATGCGGTGGTCGAGCTGGGCTCCAAAATCGAAATCTGAAGCCCCTTGCGCACCACCCATTTGCTCTACTTGCACGGCTTCAGGTCTTCGCCGCAGTCGGCCAAGGCCCAAATCATGGCCAAGCGGGTGCAGACCCTGCACCCCGGTGTGACCTGGTGGTGCCCGCAGTTGCCCGCTTCGCCCGCCCAAGCCATGGACCTGTTGCTGGAGGGCATTGCCACCTGGCCGCGTGGGCAGATGGCGGTCATGGGATCTTCGCTCGGCGGCTTTTACGCGGCTTGGCTCTCGGTGCACCTGGCTATCCCCGCGGTGCTGATCAATCCGGCCGTGCACCCCTCTCGCGATCTGGCGCGTTACATTGGCGAGCACCCGGTCTGGCAAGACCCTTCGCAAACCATCTTCTTCGAGCCGGCTTATGTGCAAGAGCTCAAAGTACTCGAAAGTCAGCCCTCACCAACCCGGCCCGCTACGTTGGCCTTGATCGCCAAGGGCGACGAGGTGCTGGACTGGCGCGAAATGCTGGCCCGCCACCAGGCCGGGCAGGTGCGCCTGATCGAGGGCGGCGATCACGCCCTGAGTGATTTTGAAGACCACTTGCCGCAAATCCTTGAATTTTTGCGCTTGGCCTGAGTCCTTGCCCAGGATTGGACAGGTGGCATGGGAAAATCCCGCCATGTACGTATTATTTGAAGATGCCGGCAAATTCATGGCCGGTCGGATCATGTCCGAAGCCGAGGCCTCTGCGCAGGTCGAACTCGACTCCGGCAAACGGGTCAAGGTCAAAACGGCCCACATGATGCTGAAGTTCGACAAACCGGCCCCCGCCGCTTTGCTGAGTGATGCCGCCGCCTTGGGCCAAACCATCGAGTTGGAGCTGGCCTACGAGTGTGCTCCGGACGAAGAGTTCGGCTTTGGCGACTTGGCCAAAGACTATTTCAGCGCCAACGCCAGCACCACCGAGCAGGTGGCGGCCTTGCTGCGCTTGCACGAAGCCCCGCATTACTTCCGCCGGGGCGGTGCCAAGGGGCGCTTTCGCAAAGCCCCGGCCGAAATCGTGCAGCAGGCCTTGCTGGCCATCGAAAAGAAAAAGCAGGTCCAAGCCCAGATCGAGGCCTGGTCGGCCGATCTGGTGGCCGGCACTTGCCCTCAGCCCATCCGCGAGCAGCTTTACAAAATTCTGTTTCGCCCCGACAAGAACACGCCCGAATACAAGGCCGTGGTCGAGGCCAGCAAAGGCAGCCAGACCGCGCCTTTGGACTTGCTGCAAAACGCGGGGGCCATCGCCTCGCCTTGGGATTTCCATTGGCAGCGTTTCTTGTTTGACCTGTTCCCCAAGGGCACGGGCTTTCCCCCCTTGCAAGCACCGGCCATCACCGACGATTTGCCGCTGGCCCCTGTGCAGGCGTTTTCGATTGACGACTCGCACACCACCGAGATCGACGATGCCCTGTCGCTGCAAGGTCTGGGCACGGGCACGGTCACCGTGGGCATCCATATCGCCGCACCCGGCCTGGCCTTGAGCCCCGGCAGCGCCATCGATCAGCTGGGCCGCGCCCGCCTGTCCACCGTCTACATGCCCGGCTACAAAATCACCATGCTCCCCGACAGCGTGGTGCAGGCCTACACCCTGATCGAGGGGCGCGACTGCCCAGCGGTGTCGCTGTACGTCACCTTCAGCGAAGACACGCTGGAGGTGCAAAGCGCCCAGACACGTCTAGAGCGCGTGCCGATCTTGGTCAACCTGCGCCATGACCAGCTGGATGACCGCATCACCCGCGAATGGCTGGAGGGCGAAGACCAGAGCGACCACGCCGATGTGCCGGTGAGCCGCGACACCCTGGCGTTTTACTGGCGTCTGGCGCAAACCCTGAAAGCGCGGCGCGAAGTGGTGCGCGGCAAGCCTGAAAACTTCAACCGCCCGGACTACAGCTTCAAGCTCGAGCGTGAGAGCAATGACTTGCCGCCGACGGGCAACGAGACGGTCCTGATCGGCACCCGCAAACGCGGTGCGCCGCTCGACTTGATGGTGGCAGAGGCCATGATTTTGGCCAACAGCACCTGGGGTCAGTGGATGGCCCAGCTGGGTGTGCCCGGCATTTACCGCAGCCAGGCCAGTCTGGCGCCAGGCGTCAAGGTGCGCATGGGCACCAAGGCGCTGCCGCACGCCGGCATTGGCGTGCCCAGCTACGCCTGGAGCACCTCACCGCTGCGCCGCTACACCGACTTGGTCAACCAGTGGCAAATCATCGCTTGCGCCAAGCATGGCGCCACCGCTGCACTGGCCGCGCCCTTCAAGCCCAAAGATGCCGAGTTGTTTTCCATCATCAGCGGCTTCGATGCCGCCTACAGCGCCTACAACAGCGTGCAGTCCAGCATGGAGCGTTACTGGACGCTGCGCCATGTGCAGCAGCACGGCATCGAAGAGCTGGACGCCAGCCTGGTCAAGGAAATGGGTGGCGGCTCTTGGCTGGTGCGCGCCGACACCTTGCCGTTGATGTTCAGCGTCATGGGCGCTCAATCTTTGCCCAGAGGCGCGCGGGTGCGGGTCAAGCTGGCCGAGGTCGATCTCATGGCCTTGGATGTGCGAGGCACGGTGTTGGCTCATTTGGACGCAGATGTTGCCCTGGACGGGCTTGCAGCCGAGAGCGATGAAGCAGACGACGAAGATAATTTGCCCGCAGGCCCTGTGACCATCGCGGTGGATTTGAGCGACAGTCCGCAGGATTTGCCTGCCTAAGCCCAGCGAAAGAGCCTGAGCCATGCGCGCATTCGGACGGTGGTTGTTGCTCTTGCTCTTGGCCTTTGTGGGCCTTCAGCTCTTTTTTGTGCTGCGCGTGTTGAGCATGCCATGGGTCATGCCCGAATCCACGGCTTTTCAACGTTCCCAAGCGTGGCAAATCTTCATGCGAGACGGTCAACTTCCCTGGCGTCAAGAGCTGGTGAGTCTGAGTGCTGTGAGCACCAAAATGCAGCGGGCTGTGCTGGCCTCAGAAGATGCCGCATTCACCCAACACCAAGGCATTTGGTGGCAATCTCTGGAAAGCGCGTGGGAGAAAAATGCCAAGGCCAAAGCCCAAGCCGAAAAACGCGCCCAGCGGCAACCCGAAAAGCCCGTCACCGTGAAGATCGTTGGCGGATCGACCATCACCCAACAATTGGCCAAAAACCTTTTTTTATCTGGCGAGCGCACCTTGGTACGCAAGGCACAGGAGGCCCTCATTACGCTGACACTTGAGGCCTTTTTAAGCAAAAGCCGCATTCTGGAAATTTACTTGAACCAAGTGGAATGGGGCGAGGGCGTCTTTGGCATCGAAGCCGCCGCCCAACATTACTTTCGCAAAAGCGCGGCTCAATTGAGCGCTTGGGAGTCCGCGCGTTTGGCGGTCATGTTGCCGCGTCCGCGCTACTTTGAAAAGTTGCCGCAGTCGCCTTATTTGGCGCAACGCGCCGAGACCATTGTGGCCCGCATGAACAGCGTGGTCTTGCCATGAGTTTGACCACCACAGCGCCCCCAACCCTGCGCATTTTGGGCATCGATCCTGGCTTGCAAACCACGGGCTTTGGCGTGATCGACATCACCGGCTCGCGCTTGAGCTATGTGGCCAGTGGCGTGATAGAGACCACCCGCGAGGAAATGGGGAACCTGCCCGCGCGACTCAAGGTCATTTATGACGGCATCCGAGAAATCAGCGAACGCTACCAACCCGATGTAGCCTCGGTCGAGATCGTGTTCGTCAACATCAACCCGCAAGCGACTTTGCTGCTGGGGCAGGCCCGTGGTTGTTGTGTCACGGCACTGGTGTCCTGTGGCCTGCCTGTGGCCGAGTACACCGCCTTGCAAATGAAGCAGTCCGTCACCGGTCACGGCCGTGCTGCCAAATCACAAATCCAGGAGATGGTGAAGCGCTTGTTGCAGTTGCCCGTGGTGCCACGGCAAGACGCGGCAGATGCCTTGGGCATGGCCATCACCCATGCCCACGCCAGCCCGTCCATGAACAAGTTGGCTGCGCAGGGCGTGCTCAGCCGCAAAACCCACGGCATGTTCAGAAGCGGCCGCAGCCACTGAAGCCATTGGCGAGAGGGATCAGATCTCGAAGTTGTCGATCAGCCGGGTGTTGCCCAATTTGGCAGCACCTAAGACCACCAAGGGATCACCTGCTTGCGGCGCTTGCAGGTCGTGTCGGCGGCGCACCGTCAGGTAGTCAGGTTGCCAGCCGCGTTGACGCAGACCTTGCATGGCCCTGTCCTCCAGCGCGGGCAAATGCTGGACCAGTGCATCGGCAGCGGCCAGGGCGTCGCGGCCCAGTGCGCGCAGGGCCAGTGACAGTTGCAGCGCTTCGGCGCGTTCGCTCTCACTCAAGTAGCCATTGCGTGAACTCAAGGCCAAACCGTCCTCGGCACGGCAAGTGTCCACCCCGATCACCTCGATGGGCAGGGCGAATTGGGCCACCATTTGGCGGATCACCATGAGTTGTTGGTAATCCTTCTTGCCAAAAACTGCCACGCCTTGGGCTTTGCCCGCAAACACGCTGGAGAACAGTTTCATGACGACGGTGGACACACCGGTGAAAAATCCGGGTCTGAATTCGCCTTCCAAGATGTCACCCAAGGCTGGATCGGCCTGCACCTTGACCGTCTGTGGTTGCGGGTACAAGTCCGTTTCTCGCGGCGCGAACACCAGGTCGCAGCCCGCCGCTTCGAGCTTGGCGCAGTCGGCCTCCCAGGTGCGGGGGTAACTGTCAAAGTCTTCGTGCGGCAAAAATTGTAGACGGTTGACAAAGATGCTGGCGACAGTCAGGTCGCCTTGCGGACGTGCCCGCTCGATGAGCTTGATGTGGCCGGCATGCAAGTTGCCCATGGTGGGCACAAAGGCGGGGCATTGGCTGGTGACCAGGTGTTGGCGCAGTTCGGCAATCGATCGGGCGATGAGCATGAGAGAAATAGACCTTACCAGGCGTGCAATGCGTTGTCAGGAAAGCTGCCGTCTTTGACGGCGCGCACATAAGCAGCCATGCCCAAGGAGTCTCCCACCAAAATACAGTCCACACCTGCAGCGTCAGCGACCGCTGCAAAGGTGGCGTCGTAGGCGGTGAGCATGGTGATTTTTTCAACGCGTTCGCGCATCTCGTTCAGGCGCGGCAGACTGACAGGTTTGCGCGTGGCCACAGGCGAGGCGGGGGGGAGTGTGCCGTAGGGGGTGGCGGTGGAGGAAGTCATGAAGGGTGCTTTCGGAGCCACGGGTGTGACACGTTCACTGGGGCGTGTAGGCCAGGCGGACGTAAATGGGGGCAAAAGCTTCGGCTTGGGTGATCTCGATCAAGGTCTCTTTGGCCAATTCCAACAGGGCAATGAAGGTGACCACCAAAACAGGGGTTCCCAAGCTGGGGTCAAACAGATTTTCAAATTCGACAAACTTGCGGCCCTGCAGGTGCCTGAGCACGATGCTCATGTGTTCGCGGACGCTGAGTTCTTCGCGGCTGATTTTGTGGTGTTGCACCAGGTTGGCACGTTTCAGAATGTCGCGCCAAGCCGATTGCAGCTCGTCCATGCTCACATCGGGAAAGCGAGGTTGCAGGCTTTGTTCGATGTGAACCTGGGTGTTTAAAAAATCACGGCCATATTGCGGGATCGCATTCAGCTGCATGGAAGCCAGTTTCATTTGCTCGTATTCGAGCAGGCGACGGACCAATTCTGCGCGGGGGTCTTCGGCTTCTTCGCCCTCTGCTGCACGCTTGGGCGGCAAGAGCATGCGGGATTTGATCTCGATCAGCATCGCCGCCATCAACAGGTACTCGGCAGCCAGCTCGAGGTTGCGTTGGCGGATCTCGTCCACATAACTCAGGTACTGGCGCGTCACACCCGCCATGGGAATGTCCAGGATGTTGAAGTTTTGCTTGCGAATCAAATAGAGCAATAAATCCAGTGGCCCTTCAAAGGCCTCTAGAAAAACTTCCAATGCGTCCGGCGGGATGTACAAATCCCGCGGCATGGAGAACAAGGGCTCTCCATACAGACGGGCCACCGCCACGTTGTCTACCACCAAGGGCAAGGCCGAGTCCACGCCCTCAGGGGCTGATTCGAGATCGGGTAATGCCGTGCTCATGCCGGAGTGGGGCTGGATCAAGCCTTGGTTTGGTAAACGTAAGGCTGTTGGGCGACGCGTGCCGCTTGGGCTTGTGCTTGGAACTGAGCGTCCATGCCGGTGTCCCACAACAAAGCGCGGCCTTGGCGTTGCTGGGCTTCCAGTTCTGGGTGCTCGACTTTGAGTTGGGCCAGAAACTGGGTGGTGTCAGAGGTGTAGTGGGGGCGGGCAAAGGGAAACATGTCTGGCCTGTTGGAGAAAACGCCTATTTTACGAGCTCAGTCAGGTCTCGGATCTTCCAAGTTGATGTGCTGGGAAAAGCCTGAGCGCTCGAGCAAAGAGCGTGGCTGGGCGTTGAGTCCGAGCAGCACCAAGCGACCTTGGCGTTTGCTCAGGCTGCGCTGGAGTTGTTCGAGCGCATCCAAGCCCGTGGTGTCCAATGAAATCATCTGGCGCACATCCAAGCGCATCACCAAGCCCGTTGCAGCGGTGTCGGCCAAGCGTTGCAACGGGTCGAGTTTGGCCACCGCGCCAAAAAACAGGGCGCCGAACAGACGCGCCTCCACGCTTGTTTCGGTGTGCGAGTCGATGTCCGCGCTGAACAATTGGCTTTGGCGGCGCACAAACAGCACAAAAGCCATCGCCAAACCCAACTCCAGGGCCACCGTCAGGTCAAACACAATGGTCATGACAAAGGTCGAAACCATCATCAGGCGGTAGTGGTTGCTGAACTGCTTGAGGCGGGCAAACTCTCGCCATTCCCCCATGTTCCAAGCCACGAACAGCAAAACACCCGCCAACACCGCCAATGGGATGTGCATGGCCAAGGGCGCGGCCAGCAAGACCACGGCGGCCAGGGTTGCGGCGTGGACGATGCCCGCGATGGGCGATACCGCGCCAGATCGGATGTTGGTCACCGTGCGGGCGATGGTGCCGGTAGCGGGCATGCCACCAAAAAACGGCACCACGGTGTTGGCAATGCCTTGGGCCATGAGCTCTTGGTTGGGGTCGTGTTTGGGTGTGTCACTCAACTGATCGGCCACGCGCGCGCATAAAAGCGATTCGATCGCACCCAGCAGCGCAATGGTCAAGGTAGGGACCACCAAGAGCTTGGCGGTTTCCCAAGAAAAGGCGGGCCACACCAACACCGGCAAGCCTTGGGGGATCCCGCCAAAACGGGAGCCGATGGTGTCGACCGGAAGGCTCAATGCCCAAGCCAAAAGTGTCAAACTCACCAAAGCGATGACGGGCGCGGGCACCCGCGAGGTGGCTTGGAGTGCACTGATGCCTTGGATGCCGTCGATCTGGCGGCGAAACTGCGAGTCAACGGCCCACAAGCGCGGCCAAAAAAATAAGCCCAGCACACTCAGCATGGCCAAGCCAAAAGCGTAGGGGTTGAAGCTGCCGATGGCGCCGGATAAGGTGCCGATTTGGCTGAAGAAGTCGGCTGGCATTTTCTCCACCTGCAGGCCCATGGCATCGCGCAGTTGCGATAAACCAATGAGCACCGCAATGCCGTTGGTAAAACCAATCACCACGCTCACCGGGACAAAGCGCACCCAACTGCCCAAGCGCAACCAGCCGAGCAGAAAGAGCAGCACACCCGCGCTCACGGTCGAGATCAACAGGTTGGCCAAGCCGTAGCGCTCGACGATGCCGTAAACGATGACGATGAAGGCACCTGCCGGGCCACCGATTTGCACCGAGGTGCCGCCCAAGGCTGAGATCAAAAAGCCCGCGATGATGGCCGTCCACAAACCGGCCTCGGGCTTGAGCCCGCTGGCGATCGCAAAGGCCATGGCCAAGGGCAAGGCCACAATGCCCACCGTGACGCCTGCCCCCGCGTCGAGGGCAAACTTTTGCCGGGTGTAGCCCCGCAGGTCTTGCAGGAGGCGGGGGCGAAAGGGCGCCAGTGGCGGTAAACCGGGAAACATGTCGGAGATGTTACTCCCCGGCTGTTCAGGTTTTTGTCGTGCTTGTGTCTCAGTGGATGCGCATGCCGGGCTTGGCACCGGGCCAGGGGTGTAGCACGTAAATGCCCGCGTCTGTCTTGTCGTCGGCGTGGCTGGCGGCCAGCACCATGCCTTCACTGATGCCAAATTTCATCTTGCGCGGAGCCAGGTTGGCGACCATGACGGTCAATTTGCCGATCAGGTCTTCGGGCTTGTACATGCTGGCAATGCCACTGAATACGTTGCGCAGGATGGGACGTCCTTGTGAGTCCGGGCCCTCGCCCACATCCAGCGTCAGGCGCAGCAGCTTGACCGAGCCTTCGACCGCTTCGCAGTTCACGATTTCCGCGATACGCAAGTCCACTTTGGCGAAGTCGTCGATGGAGATGGTGGGGGCGATTTCTTCGCCGCCGGGGATGACTTTTTCTTCCACCACAGGCGGTGGCTCGAACAAGGCATCGAGCTGCTCGGGCGTGACGCGCTGCATCAGGTGTTGGTAGGCGTTGATGCTGTGGCCCGCGCCCAGCAGCTGTTGCGCTTGGGTAAAGGTGAAGGGCACGACGTTCAAAAAGGCCTCAACCTGAGCGGCCAAGGCAGGCAACACGGGTTTGAGCTGCAGGCTGAGCAAGCGGAAGGCTTCGATGCAGGTGGTGCAGACGTCGTGCAAGCGGGTGTCTTGGCCTTCTTGTTTGGCCAAGTCCCAGGGCTTGTTTTGGTCCACATAGCTGTTGACCTTGTCGGTCAGCAGCATGACTTCGCGCAGGGCTTTGGCGTATTCGCGCTGCTCATAGCAGCTCGCTACCAAGGGTGCAGCGGCTTGCAAGGCCGAGAGCAAGGCTTGGCCGTCGGCGCTCACGGGGCCGAGTTGGCCGCCAAACCGCTTGGCGATGAAGCCTGCCGAGCGTGAGGCGATGTTCACAAATTTGCCGATCAGGTCGGAGTTGACCCGCGCCATGAAATCCTCGGCATTGAAGTCGATGTCTTCGTTGCGGGCCGAGAGTTTGGCTGCCAGGTAGTAGCGCAGCCACTCGGGGTTCATGCCCAGGCTCAGGTACTTGAGCGGGTCCAGACCCGTGCCGCGGCTTTTGCTCATCTTTTCACCGTTGTTCACGGTGAGGAAGCCGTGAACGAACACACTGTTGGGTGTGTTGTGACCCGAAAAATGCAACATGGCAGGCCAAAACAGGGTGTGGAAGGTGACGATGTCCTTGCCGATGAAGTGGTACTGCTCCAGCGCCGGGTTGGCCATGTAGGCGTTGTAATCCTCACCGCGCTTGTCCAGCAGGTTTTTGAGCGACGCCAGGTAGCCCACGGGCGCGTCCAGCCACACATAAAAGTACTTGCCTGGTGCATCCGGAATTTCGATGCCGAAGTAGGGTGCGTCGCGCGAGATGTCCCAGTCGCCCAGGCCTTCGCTGGTCGTGCCGTCGGGGTTGGTGCGCACGCTGAACCACTCTTTGACCTTGTTGGCCACCTCGGGTTGCAGCTTGCCGTCTTGTGTCCACTGGCTCAAAAACTCGACGCAGCGCGGGTCAGACAGCTTGAAAAAGAAGTGCTCCGAAGTCTTGAGCTCGGGCTTGGCACCCGACAGGGCCGAGAACGGGTTGATCAGGTCGGTGGGGGCGTACACCGCGCCGCAGCTTTCACAGTTGTCGCCGTACTGGTCTTTGGCGTGGCACTTGGGGCACTCGCCTTTGATGAAGCGGTCGGGCAAGAACATGTTCTTTTGCGGGTCGAAGAACTGCTCGACCGAGCGCACCTCGATCAGCGAGCCGCCTTCGGCAGCCGATATGTCGCGCAGGTCACGGTAAATCTGCCGGGCCAGCTCGTGGTTCTCGGGGGCGTCGGTGCTGTGCCAGTTGTCAAACTGAATATGAAAGCCGTCCAAATAGGGCTTGCGGCCCGCCGCGATGTCGGCCACGAACTGCTGGGGCGTTTTGCCGGCTTTTTCGGCGGCGATCATGATGGGCGCGCCGTGGGTGTCATCGGCACCCACAAAGTTGACCTGGTGGCCCTGCATTCTTTGGTACCGCACCCAGATGTCGGCCTGGATGTACTCCATGATGTGGCCGATGTGGAAGTTGCCGTTGGCGTAGGGCAGAGCCGTGGTGACGAAAAGCTGACGGGGCGCGGTGGGGGCAGACATGGTGGGGCTACTTGTAGGGGAATCGGCGATTTTAGGGTGTATGGCTCAGCTTGTCGGTAAACTCCGGCCCATTCTAGAAAGTGACCATGGCGACCACCGAACAACTTCTGCAAGCACTGCAAACCGTCATTGACCCGAACACGGGCAAAGATTTCGTTTCCACCAAAACCCTGAAGAACCTGCAAGTCGAAGGCGCCGATGTGTCTTTTGACGTGGAACTGGGTTACCCCGCCAAAAGCCAGATCCCTGGCATTCGCCAGGCGCTGATTGCTGCGGCCAAGGGTGTGGCGGGCGTGTCCAATGTGTCGGCCAACGTGACCAGCAAAATCATGGCGCACGCGGCCCAGCGCGGTGTGGCCTTGCTGCCGCAGGTCAAAAACATTGTGGCAGTGGCTTCGGGCAAGGGCGGTGTGGGCAAGAGCACCACCGCCGTCAACCTGGCGCTGGCCCTGGCCGCCGAAGGCGCCAAAGTGGGCTTGCTGGACGCCGATATTTACGGCCCCAGCCAACCCATGATGATGGGCATCGAAGGCCGCCCTGAGAGCGAAGACGGCCAGACCATGGAGCCCATGGAGAACTACGGCGTGCAGGTCATGTCGATCGGTTTCTTGGTGAATCCTGACGAGGCCATGATTTGGCGCGGCCCCATGGCCACCCAAGCGCTGGAGCAACTGCTGCGCCAGACCAACTGGAAAGAGTTGGATTATTTGATCGTCGACATGCCACCCGGCACGGGCGACATTCAGCTCACTTTGAGCCAGCGCGTGCCCATGACGGGGGCGGTGATTGTGACCACGCCGCAGGACATCGCCCTGTTGGATGCCAAAAAAGGCGTGAAGATGTTCGAAAAAGTCGGCGTGCCGATTTTGGGTCTGGTCGAGAACATGGCGGTGCACGTGTGCACCAACTGTGGTCACGTCGAGCACATCTTTGGCGCCGACGGCGGCAAGAAGATGGCCACCGAGTACGGCATGGACTACCTGGGCGCGCTGCCATTGGACATGCAGATTCGTTTGCAAGCCGACAGCGGCAAACCCACTGTGGTGTACGACCCAGATGGCGAAGTGGCCCAGATCTACAAGGCCGTGGCCCGTCAGGTTGCGGTGAAGATCGCGGCCAAGGCCAAGGACTTTTCGAGCAAGTTCCCCACCATCAAGGTGAGCAAGGACACTTGAACAACAGGCTGACCGCTTGGCTCCGGGGCGAATGTCTTTTTAAAGACATTCTTTTGGCCTAGAAAGTAGGTATTCATTGTTATCATTTGCTTTGTATAACGGAGTACAAAGTGAATGCTTTCCATTGGCTTGTCATCGCAGTCCGGCGGGTATTGTGGCGCTGGCCCATGGAGTGCTTGGGTGGTTTGTTGATCGTCGTGGGGCTCTGGGTGGTGTTTTATACCTACCAGTCCAGCGAGGCCATGGTCAAACAATATGCCGCTGAAAGTGCTCAAACGCATGCGGTGTCGGTCACACAGTTTCGCAACTTTTACACCCAGGAATTGGTGCCCAGGGCGGTCAAGGCTGGGGTCGAAATTACCCACGACTACAAACTGCGTGACAACGCTTTGCCATTGCCCGCCAGTTTGACCATCGACCTGGGGCATTACCTGTCCAAAGTGGATGGCGGAACACAGGTGCACTTGTTCAGCGATCAGCCTTTTCCATGGCGTGTGGCCGAGCGTGAATTGGATGATTTTCAGACCCAAGCTTTGCAGCACCTGAAAACGCACCCCGATCAGCCCTTTGTTCGCGAAGAAATCATGCATGGCACCCGGGTGCTGCGCTATGCACAGGCCGACAGGATGTTGGCCAGTTGTGTGGCTTGCCACAACAGTTACCCCGGATCACCCAGTACCCAATGGCGAGAAGGAGATGTCCGGGGTGCTTTGGAAGTGGTGCTGCCCGTATCGGAATGGCAACTGGCCAGCACCGGGGTGTTGAACCGCACTTTTGCCGTTCTTTTGGTCTTGCTGTTTCTGGGCTTTTCTCTTGTTTGGTTGTCCTTGCGCCGTATCCGCTCTGCGCTGCTGACATCCCGATTGCTTTCCGAAGAGAGACAAGCTGCCATTCGTCAATTGAGCGAGGAAATCTTGGAGCGAGAACTGGTCGAAAAAAACTTGCGTTTGAGCGAGAGCAAACTGCAGAGTATTTTTCGATCGGTGCCGGAGGGCATTGTGGTGACCGATGCCGATGGAAAAATGGTGCAGTGCAACGAGGCCATGGCGCTCATTTTTTCTTATCCGATGGAAGAGTTGGTGGGGCAGCGCGTCAACTTGCTGATGGCGGACACAGACCGCCAACACCACGACCGCACCATGCTGAACTACCTGGAGACCGGCGAGAAAAAGCTGATGAACCAGCCGCGTGTGCTGGACGGGCGCAGGCGTGATGGGAGCTTGTTTCCTGTTCGCGTCACGATCAGTGAAACCCGTTTAGACCAAGAACATTTTTTCATTGGCGTGATGCAGGATTTCACCGCCATCCAAAGCGCACAGGATTTGCTGGTCGAGGCCAAGGAAAAGGCCGAGCAAGCCAACCGCATGCGGGGTGAGTTTTTGGCCAACATGAGCCATGAAATTAGGACACCCATGAACGGCATTGTCGGTATGACCGAGCTGGCGCTGGACACCACGGACCCGGATCGGCAAAAGGAGTACTTGGTACTTGCCCGTGATTCGGCCAATCACTTGTTGCAAATCATCAATGAGATTTTGGATTTTTCAAAGATAGAAGCGAAAGCCTTGGAGCTGGAGTTGTTGGAGGTCTGCCCCGGGCAGTTGGTTCGCCATACGGCCCGGTCATTGGAGCAATTGGCACGGGGCAAAGGGCTGGACTTGATCGTTCAGTCTGCGGCCGATTTGCCCGACGTGTTGTGGTTGGATCCCGTGCGCATGAGACAGGTTTTGACGAATTTGATCGGCAACGCCATCAAATTCACCTCCAAAGGCTCTGTCACGGTCACCACCCAATGGTTGCCAGGCCAGGACAGCCAGCAAGGACTTTTGCGCATCGGCATTGTGGACACGGGCATAGGCTTTGATCCTGCCCGCCAAGAGGCCCTATTCAGCCCCTTCACCCAAGCCGATGGTTCGGTCACACGCTCCTTTGGTGGCACCGGCTTGGGCTTGGCCATCACACGCAGCTTGGTCCAGCTGATGGGAGGCACTGTCACGGCCGAGGGACGACCTGGTGTGGGTGCCAGCTTTGTCGTGACCTTGCCTGTGCGCAAAGCACCGTTGTCGGTGACCACAGCCGGGATGTCGGCAGCGCCCCAACGGTCAGGCCATGGCGTGGTGGGTGATTCAGGACCACAAGCATGGTCTGTTTTGCTGGTCGAAGACCATGAAATCAACCGCAAGCTGGCGGAAATCATGCTGCAGCGGATGGGTTGTACCTATGTTCTGGCCAATGACGGTCAACAGGCCTTGGACCGGCTGGCAGAAGAGCGTTTTGACGTCGTCCTGATGGATGTGATGATGCCCGTGATGGATGGCATCACCGCTTTGCGCCGCTTGAGAGCGCTTGAAGCTTCTGGTCGAGCGCGCACCCCAGTGCTCATGGTGACCGCGCATGCCATGACCGGTGACAAAGAACGGTTCATGGCTGAAGGCGCAGACGGCTATGTGTCCAAACCGATGTCGCAGCAGGCTTTGCAAAAAGAAATTGAGCGCGTGATGCGGCGACAGGCCGAAGACTTTTGATGCGGCCGCAAAGGGAGGGCTCAAGTCTTGTTTGAGCTCAAGGTGTTTTCCAGGTCTCGCAGCCGAAACCGTTGAATTTTGCCGGTGGCAGTTTTAGGCAGCTCGCTCACAAAGTCGATGAATCGTGGGTACTTGTAAGGTGCCAGGCGTTCCTTCACGAAGGCTTTGACTTCATCCTGCGTCAGGCTTAGCCCCGGTTTGAGGACGATGAAGGCCTTGGTCTTGGTCAGACCGTCGGTGTCTTCTTTGCCGATCACGGCCGCTTCAAGAATAGCGGGGTGTTGCACCAGGGTGGACTCGACCTCAAAAGGCGAGACATAGATGCCGCTGACCTTGAGCATGTCGTCGTTGCGGCCCGCATAGGTGTAGTAGCCATCGGGGTCGCGTGTGTACTTGTCGCCGCTCTTGGTCCACATGCCCTGGAAGGTGTCACGGGTTTTCTCGCGGTTGTTCCAGTACATGAGGGCGCTGCTGGGCCCTTGGATGTACAGGTCTCCAATTTCGTCGTGGCCGGTGACCACGCTGCCGTCTTCATGGCGCAACTGCACTTCGTAGCCGGGCACGGCTTTGCCGGTTGTGCCATAGCGCACGTCGCCAGGGCGGTTGGACAAAAACACGTGCAACATTTCGGTGGAGCCAATGCCGTCAATGATGTCGCAGCCAAAGTGCGCTGACCAGCGTTCGGCGATGTCTCGCGGCAAGGCCTCACCCGCCGAAGAGCACAGGCGCAGTGCGACTTGGCTTTTGGCGGGCAGATCGGGGTTGGCCAGCATGCCGCCATAGCCGGTGGGTGCGCCGTAAAACACAGTGGGCTGATGTTGAACCAGCCGTTTGAAGGTGGCTTGTGGCGTGGGGCGCTCGGCCATCAGCACGACGCTGGCACCCACGCTCAATGGGAAGGTGAGCGCGTTGCCCAGTCCGTAGGCAAAGAAGAGTTTGGCGGCTGAAAACACGGTGTCGCTTTCTTGCAGGTTCAGCACACCCTTGCCGTACAGCTCAGCCGTCCAGTAAAGGTTACCTTGACTGTGCACGGTGCCCTTGGGTTTGCCGGTGGAGCCGGATGAATAAAGCCAAAAAGCTGGTTCATCGGCCAGCGTCTGCGCAGGCAGAACCGGCTGGTTGTGAGTCAGCAAATCTGCCATGTTGAACTGGCCTTGGGCGAGGACTGCGTGAGGGCGAGAGACCACCACCTGATGCACTTCGGTTTTGACCAAGCCCATGGCCGCTTGCAAGGTGGGCAACAAAGTACCCGATACCAGTGCCGCTTGGGCGCGGCTGTTGTGCAGCATGAAGGCATAGTCTTCGGCCGTGAGCAAGGTGTTCACAGCCACCGGCACCACGCCCGCATACAGCGCGCCCAAAAAGGCCACCACCCAGTCGCTGCTGTCTTGCATGAGCAAGAGCACACGCTCTTCGCGTTTGAGGCCCATGGCCTGCAGACCGCCTGCAAAGCGTCGGATCTGCTCGGTCAGCTCGCCGTAGCTCAGAGTGCCCACATCGTCGATCAACGCGGTTTTGGCGGCGCGCCCAGCATTGGTCGCAATCAGGTGTTGGGCAAAGTTGAAATCGGTGCTGGGGGCGGTCACGGGGCGTGTCATGTGGGTCTCCTCGGATGTCTCTGATGTTGTTGGAATGTGGGTGGCTTGGGAAGGGGGTTTACAAGGACAAGGCGGTGCCTTGCGCGGCCAGCTGGTCCAGTGCCAGCGAGCTGCCTTGCACTGCAGTGCGGCGGTGGTAGAAGTTGAGCGCCCGCAGGCCGCCCAGTTCTTCGCCGCCACCGGCGCGGCCCGGCCCGCCGTGCAGGCTCATGGGCATCACGTTGCCGTGGCCGCTGTGCAGGGCGGCCACGTCGGGCGAAATGGCGTGCACCCGGCCATGGCTGCTGGCCAGCTCGACCGAGGCTTGTGCCGTGAAGACGGGGTCTTCGCTGTAAACCGAGCACACCAGTGAGCCTTCGCCTCGGCGGATCATGGCGTAGGCCTCGTCGATGCTGTCGTAAGGCATCAGGGTGGACACGGGGCCGAACACCTCGACCGCATGCAGCACTTGGGCCGTCATGGGGGTCTCTGTGCCCAGCAATACCGGGGCTACGCAAGCGCTCGATGCATCGGCGTCCACCAGACCAGCGGCGCTGCCGTCAAACAGCACAGTGGCTTCGGTTTTGAGCTGGGCTAGGCCCGCCAGCACACTGGCCTTTTGCTCTTGGCTCACCAGCGCGCCCATGCGCACGGATTCGCTTCTCGGGTTGCCCACGGTGGTTTTGGCCAGCCGCGCGCCAATGGCTTCGGCCGCAGCTTGGTAAAGCGCGCGCGGCACAAAAACGCGGCGAATGGCGGTGCACTTTTGACCCGATTTGACGGTCATCTCGCGGGCGACTTCGGCCACCAGCAGCTTGAAGGCTTCGCTGTCCGCGGTGGCAGCGGGCGAGAGCAGGGCGGAATTGAGGCTGTCGGCTTCGATGTTGCAGCGCACCGACAGCTCGGTCACGGCGTGGTGGCTGCGGATGATTTGGCCCGTTTCGGCCGAGCCGGTGAAGCTGACCACGTCAAAGGCCTGCAGCTGGTCCATCAGGCCTGCGGACGAGCCGCAGATGACTGACAAAGCTCCCACAGGCAGCACGCCCGCGTCGACCACGTCTTTGACCATGCACTGGGTCAGCCAGGCGGTGGCTGTCGCTGGCTTGATGATGACCGGCACACCCGACAGCAAGGCTGGGGCGGCTTTTTCCCACAGGCCCCAGCTTGGGAAGTTGAAGGCATTGATGAACAGCGCCAGGCCGCGAGTGGGCACCTGGATGTGCTGGGTCTGAAAGGCCGGGTCCTTGGCCATGCGAATGCGTTGGCCGTCCAGCAGCAGTTGGGCATCGCCCAAGGCCGCGCCCTGCTTGGCGTAGTAGCCCAGCGTGAAGATGGCGCCATCAATGTCCACGCCCGAGTCCTTGGCCACGGTGCCGCTGTTGGCGGTGGCGATCTCATAGTAGGCATCGCGGTTGGCTTGCAGCACTTCGGTGATTTTTGTCAAAAGGGCTGCGCGTTTGGCATAGCTCAGCGCGCGCAGGGCCGCGCCGCCTTGCTCGCGGGCAAAGTCAAAGCCTTCGGCCAGGTCGATGCCGCTGCTCGACACGCGTGCCAGCTCGTTGCCCAAGACCGGGTCAAACAGGGGAGTGCCTGCGCCGGTGCCGGTTTGCCAGCGGCCTGCGAAGAAGTTGGGGAGTAGGGAGGTGCTCATGTGAAAGTTCTTTCTGGGTGCGCATTGAGACGTTGTGTAGGCAGTGACATGCCCTGATAGGCAACAAAAAACTGTTCCAAGGGTTCAGTTGGCGGTATAAACACGGGTTGATGCATTATTTTGCGTGTTGGTGAGTATGCAATAAAATGCATGTTTTGGGTTTGTTGAAAATAAAGGGTTTTCCCTAGGTTTTGGATGAAAGTTGAGCATGACATCAGAACAAGAATCCATGCAGGTGGAGACAAACGAGTCAGAGGCAGACAGCAAGCGCAGCCCGTTTTTGGAATCGCTGGGCGAGCGGGTGCGCACGCTGCGCTCACGCAAGGGCATGACACGCCGCGCTGTGGCGCTGGCCGCAGACGTGTCCGAGCGGCATCTGGCCAACTTGGAATACGGCACGGGCAATGTGTCGGTGCTGGTGCTCTTGCAGGTGGCGCAGGCGCTGCAGTGTTCGCTGGCCGAGTTGCTGGGCGACGTCACCACCACCTCGCCCGAGTGGCTGCTGATCCGCGAGTTGCTGGGCAAGCGCAGCGAAGCCGATTTGCGCCGTGCCCGCGTTCAGCTGAGCGAGATGTTTGGCGAAGGCGGAAATGCGCAAGAACGCAAGGGCCGCATTGCCCTGATCGGATTGCGCGGCGCTGGCAAAACCGCGCTGGGACAGCGCCTGGCCGACGATCTGGGCTACCCGTTCATCGAGCTGAGCCGTGAGATCGAGCAGTTTGCAGGTTGCCAGATCAGCGAGATCCATAACCTGTATGGCGCCAATGCTTACCGCCGATACGAGCGTCGGGCGCTCGAAGAAGCGATCCAAATTTACCCCGAAGTGGTGATTGCCACGCCGGGCGGACTGGTGTCGGATTCGGCCAACTTCAATGTGCTGCTCTCGCACTGCACCACCGTGTGGTTGCAGGCCGATGCCGCTGACCACATGGGCCGCGTGGCCGCGCAAGGTGACATGCGCCCCATGGCGGGCAGCCGCGAAGCCATGGAAGACCTCAAGCGCATTCTGGAAGGCCGGTCGGCCTTCTATTCCAAGGCGGACATGGCCATCAACACCAGTGGGCGCAGTGAAGACCAGGCCTTTGCGGCCTTGAGGTCTTCTGTTCGCCAGCATTTGTCGAGCACGTCATGATTCATAGGGTAAACACTTGGTGAATGCATTAAAATGCATATTGCGCCTAGGATAAAGTGGCAATAAAATTCGTGTAACATGCAGTGAAATGCATTTTTGACCGAAATCAAGTTCCACCTTTTTCAACGGAGACACCACATGACACAAGCTTTCCAGGTTGACTACCAAACCAACCCCTCGCAATACAAACACATCCACCTGGCTTTTGATGGCGAGATTGCGACCTTGTCGATCAACATCAATGAAGACGCCGGCATCCGCCCCGGCTACAAGCTCAAGCTCAACAGTTACGACCTGGGCGTGGACATCGAATTGCACGACGCCCTGCAGCGCATCCGTTTTGAGCACCCCGAAGTGCGTTCGGTGGTGGTGACCAGCTTGAAGGACCGTGTGTTTTGCTCCGGCGCCAACATCTTCATGCTGGGCGTGTCGACCCACGGCTGGAAAGTGAACTTTTGCAAGTTCACCAACGAAACCCGCAATGGCATCGAAGACTCCAGCAAGCACGATGGCCTGAAATTTGTGGCTGCCCTGAACGGCGCTTGCGCTGGCGGCGGCTACGAGCTGGCCTTGGCTTGCGACGACATCGTGCTGGTGGACGACCGCTCCAGCGCCGTGTCGCTGCCCGAAGTGCCCTTGCTCGGCGTGTTGCCCGGCACCGGTGGCCTGACCCGCGTGACCGACAAACGCCATGTGCGCCACGACCTGGCCGACATCTTCTGCACCAGCGTCGAAGGTGTGCGCGGTCAAAAAGCTGTGGACTGGCGTCTGGTCGATGCCATCGCCAAGCCTGCGGTGTTCAAGCAAGCCGTGCAAACCCGTGCCCAACAACTGGCCGCTGGCAGCATCCGCCCCGTGGGTGCCAAAGGCGTGACCCTGACACCCTTGAACCGCACCATCGCAGCCGATGCCCTGACTTACACCAACATCACCGTGGACATCGACCGCGCCAAGCGCATCGCCACTTTCACCGTCAAGGCCCCTGCCACGGCACAGCCCACCGACATCGCCGGCATCGAAGCCGCAGGTGTGAACTGGTGGCCATTGCAAATGGTGCGCGAACTGGACGATGCCATCCTGCACATGCGCACCAACGAACTCGACATCGGCACTTGGGTGCTCAAAACAGCGGGCGACGCAGCTGCCGTGCTGGCGTCTGACGCGACCTTGTTGGCCCAAAAAGACCACTGGCTGGTGCGCGAAACCATCGGCCACCTGCGCCGCACGCTGGCCCGCCTGGACGTGTCTTCGCGCAGCCTGTTTGCCTTGATCGAAGAAGGCACCTGCTTTGCAGGCACCTTGGCCGAACTGGCGTTCTGCGCTGACCGCGCTTACATGCTGGCTTTGCCTGACGACGCAGACAAAGCCCCCAAGCTGCAACTGAGCGAAATGAACTTCGGCTTCTTCCCCATGGTCAACGACCAGACCCGCCTGCAGCGCCGCTTTTACGAAGAAGTGCCCGCCATGGAAGCCGCACGCGGCGCCATCGGCCAAGCGCTCGACGCCGACGCGGCTCTGGCACTGGGCTTGGTCACGGCTGCACCTGACGATATCGACTGGGCTGACGAAATTCGCCTTGCCTTGGAAGAGCGCTCGTCCATGTCGCCTGATGCGCTGACCGGTCTGGAAGCCAACCTGCGCTTTGCCCAGAAAGAAAACATGGCCACCCGCATTTTTGGCCGACTGACCGCCTGGCAGAACTGGATCTTCCAACGTCCCAACGCCGTCGGCGAAAAGGGTGCCCTGAAGGTTTACGGCAAAGGCGAAAAAGTCAGCTTCGACCTGAACCGCGTTTGATGTTTTTGCGTTGTGCAGTGCGGTGCCCGGTGGTCCGCTCTGCAACCGAAATTTGACCCCACCGTTGCTTTTTCATTTCTGGAGACTCTCATGTCCGGTATCAACTACAGCGAAAAAATTCCCAACAACGTCAACTTGTCGGAAGACCGCACGCTGCAACGCGCACTCGAGCAGTGGCAGCCCAACTTCATCAACTGGTGGGACGACATGGGTCCCGAAGGCTCGACCGACATGGACGTGTACTTGCGCACGGCCGTGAGCGTGGACCCACAAGGCTGGGCCCAGTTTGGTCACGTCAAGATGCGTGACTACCGTTGGGGCGTTTTCATGAACCCCGGAGAGCAAGACCGCAAGATCCACTTCGGCGATCACATCGGCGAAAAAGCCTGGCAAGACGTGCCTGGCGAACACCGC
This sequence comes from Limnohabitans sp., assembly GCF_040400975.1. Classification (GTDB taxonomy): domain Bacteria; phylum Pseudomonadota; class Gammaproteobacteria; order Burkholderiales; family Burkholderiaceae_C; genus Limnohabitans_A. Next base: position 27,920 of record NZ_JBBAPF010000004.1, read on the forward strand.
GCCAACCTGCGCCGCATCATCGTGACACAAGGGGACACCGAGCCTGCATCGGTGGAGCAACAGCGCCACCTGGGCCTGACCGCGCCCAGCATGTACGATCTGCGCAACCTGTTCCAAATCAACGTCGAAGAAGGTCGCCACCTGTGGGCCATGGTGTATTTGCTGCACAAATACTTCGGCAAAGACGGCCGCGAAGAAGCCGATGCCTTGTTGCAGCGCAACAGCGGCAACGAAGACAACCCCCGCATCTTGCAAGCCTTCAACGAGAAGACCCCTGATTGGCTGTCTTTCTTCATGTTCACTTACTTCACCGACCGTGACGGCAAGTTCCAGTTGTGCGCTTTGGCCGAGTCGGCGTTCGACCCGCTGGCCCGCACCACCAAGTTCATGCTGACCGAAGAAGCGCACCACATGTTCGTGGGCGAGTCCGGCGTGAGCCGCACCATCCAGCGCACGGTGGACGTGATGAACCAGCTCAAAACCGACGACGTGGGCAAACTCCGTGCTGCCGGTGTGATTGACCTGCCGACCATCCAGCGCTACATCAACTTCCATTTCTCGGTGACCATCGACCTGTTCGGTGCCGATGAGTCGTCCAACGCCGCCACCTTCTACAGCTCTGGCCTCAAGGGCCGTTACGAAGAAGGCAAGCGTGGTGATGACCACGTCTTGAAGGGCAACAGCTACAAGATCTTGTCGGTTGAAAACGGCAAGCTCATTGAAAAAGAAGTGCCGATGCTCAACGCTTTGAACGAAGTGCTGCGCGACGACTACATCACCGACTCCAAAGGCGGCATTGACCGTTGGAACCGCGTCATCACCAAGGCCGGTATTCCTTTCACCTTGACTGCGCCTCACAAGGCGTTCCACCGCAACATCGGTTCTTTGTCCGGCTCCAAAATCACGCCCGATGGCCGTGTGGTGACCGACGCTGAGTGGATGGCCAAAGTGGGCGAGTGGTTGCCGACCAACGAAGACCGCGCTTACGTGGCCAGCCTGATGGGTCGATGTGTCGAGCCAGGCAAGTTCGCCAACTGGATCGCGCCACCCGTCATGGGCATCAACCGTCAGCCGGTGGACTTTGATTACGTCCGGTTCAACTGATTGAATCTCTGATCTGACTGCTGCCTCTGTTTCATGATGGGGGCGGCAGTTGACAGGGAAAGGGGCGGGTTTCTCATGCTGGGGTACCAGAAATCGTCACCCGCCCCTTTCCCTGTCAACTGCATGGGTTTGTTTAGCGTCTGTTGGTGGCTGTGTGGCTGATTGTTTCTATGTTCTGCCTTGAGTGGAGGCGGTCATTGAAAGGGCAAGGGGCGGGTTCCTCATGACGGAGTACCGAAAATCGTCACCCGCCCCTTGCCCGTTCAATGACATGTGCGCACAAACCGCATTGAACACCGGTAGACTGCCACGGTTCAGACTGGCACTGAGCGATGGTATGGCTGTGGGCCGGGCGCCGATTTCTGGTACCCCAGTATGAGGCGCCCGGCCCACAGCCATGCTGTTGCGGATCACGCATACCCAAGCCATACCGTTGCGGACCACGCAGACCACAAAGACACACTGCTGACCAAGAAGACACAAGAGAGCCAAAGACATGAGCACCGAAGCGACGCTGATCAAACAACACCTGATTGACCCGGAAATTTGCATCCGCTGCAACACCTGCGAAGCGATCTGCCCGGTAGGAGCGATCACGCACGACTCGCTCAACTACGTGGTCAAGGCCGACATCTGCAACGGTTGCATGGACTGCATCTCGCCATGCCCCACCGGCTCGATCGACAACTGGCGCATGATGCCCAAGGCCAAGGCCTACAGCATCGAAGAACAACTCAAATGGGACGAACTGCCTGCTGAACTCAGTGCAGAAGAAATCGCCGAAGCAACAGGTGGTACGGGCGGTGATGCGGGTGCAGCCCAAGAAGAAATGCAAGCGGCTGTGCAAGCTGCCGCTTCTTCAGCATCGGCGGCCACAACTGCCACCGCCTCGGGTTTCAACTCCGCCCATTTCGGCGCCACCATTCCCCCTTGGTCGGCAGCCCACGCCTACATCAACCTTTATGGCCCCAAGGCGGCAGACAAGACCATCACCGCCACCGTGACAGGCAATCTGCGTGTGACCGAGGTCGGCAAGCAAGACGGCCAACAAGACTACGACACGCACCACATCGTGCTCGACTTTGGCCACTTGCCCTTCCCGGTGCTCGAAGGCCAGTCGATTGGCATCATCCCGCCCGGTGTGGATGCCAAAGGCAAGCCGCACCATGCGCGCCAATACTCGATCGCCAGCCCCCGAAACGGGGAGCGGCCCGGACACAACAACCTGTCGCTGACCATCAAGCGCGTGCTCGAAGACCACGATGGAAAGCCGGTGCGCGGTGTGGGCTCCAACTTCATGTGCGATCTGAATGTGGGTGACAAGGTGCAGGTCATCGGGCCGTTTGGCGCGAGTTTCCTGATGCCCAACCACCCCAAGAGCAACATCGTCATGATCTGCACGGGTACGGGCTCTGCCCCCATGCGGGCCATGACCGAATGGCGCCGCCGCCTGCGGGCCAGTGGCAAATTCGAGGGCGGAAAACTCATGCTGTTCTTTGGCGCCCGCACGCCTGCCGAATTGCCTTACTTTGGCCCGCTGAACAACCTGCCCAAAGATTTCATTGACACCGAGTTCGCGTTCTCGCGCGAAGTGGGCAAGCCCAAGCGTTACGTGCAAGACGCCATGCGCGACCGCGCTGCCGACATCGCAGCCCAACTCAAAGACCCGAACACCTGTTTTTATGTGTGCGGCTTGAAAAGCATGGAAGAGGGCGTGGTCATGGCCCTGCGCGACATCGCACAGAACGCTGGACTCGATTGGGATACCGTGGGTGCGGCGCTGAAAAAAGAAGGCCGTTTGCACCTCGAAACCTACTGACCACGCATGGCGAATACCACCCACATCGGCCTGGACCAAGTTCGCCAGCAACTGCGCCAGCCCCGAACCCAGCTCAAAGGCCGGCAGGTCTTGCCAGAGGCCCGTTCTGAGGTGCAGGCCCTGATCGGCATGCCACCCGCTAATGGTCATCGCCGTGATCTGCTGATCGAACACCTGCACAAACTGAACGACCATTTCCACGGGTTGTTCGAGCGCCACATCGTGGCGCTGGCCGCCGAGATGCGGCTGTCCGTGGTCGAGGTGTTCGAGGTCGCTTCCTTTTACCACCACTTCGAGATCCTGAAAGACGACGAAGTTGCGCCGCGCATCACTGTGCGCGTTTGCGACAGCCTGAGCTGCAGCCTGGCCGGCAGTGACAGTTTGCTGCGCCAATTGCAAAACGATTTGCTGGACGTGAATGTCGTGCCTGTGCCTTGTTTGGGCCGCTGCGAGCAAGCCCCTGCGGCGCAAGTGGGCCAGCAGGCTGTGGCGTTTGCCACGGCCCAGGATGTGAGCCGTTTGGTAGCACAAAACAGCACGCAGCCCTTGGCCTTGCCCCAGGCACTGCGTTTCGATGATTACAAGAATGCCGGGGGCTATCAGCTGGCCCTACAAGTGGCCGCCGGTCTGAAAGACCACGAATCGGTCATCCAGTGTTTGGAGTCTTCTGGCCTGCGTGGCTTGGGCGGTGCGGGTTTTCCGGCGGGCCGCAAATGGCGCATTGTGCGCAGCCAGCCCGGCCCACGCCTGATGGCGGTGAACATCGACGAAGGCGAACCCGGCACCTTCAAAGACCGCACTTGTCTGGAAGCCGACCCGCATCGTTTTCTGGAAGGTGTACTGATCGCCGCCAGCGTGGTGGGTTGCGAGGCGGTTTACCTTTATTTGCGAGACGAATACCACGAGGCGCGTGTTTTGCTGACGGAGGAATTGGCAGCGCTGAAATTGAACCCGCCTTGCGCGCTGCCGCGCATCGAACTGCGCCGTGGCGCGGGGGCCTACATCTGCGGCGAAGAGTCGGCCATGATCGAAAGCATCGAAGGCAAACGGGGCGAGCCGCGGATGCGCCCACCCTACATCGCCGAGGTGGGCCTGTTTGGTCGCCCCACGCTGGAGCACAACTTCGAAACCCTGTTTTGGGTGCGCGAACTGATCGAGCAAGGCGCAGAAAGTTTCGCATCTCAAGGACGTCACGGCCGCAAAGGCCTGCGCCGCTTCAGTGTCAGCGGGCGTGTCAAGCGCCCCGGCGTCAAGCTCGCGCCTGCGGGGATCACCTTGCGCGAGTTGGTCGATGAATACTGCGGCGGCATGGCCGAAGGCCACACGCTCTATGCCTACCTGCCCGGCGGTGCCAGCGGCGGCATCTTGCCTGAGCGATTGGCCGATGTGCCTTTGGACTTTGATACCCTGCAGCCGCACGGCTGCTTCATCGGCTCGGCTGCCGTGATGGTGCTCAGCCAACACGACAGCGCCCGCGAAGCGGCCCTGAATGTGATGCGCTTTTTTGCGCACGAAAGCTGCGGCCAGTGCACGCCTTGCCGAGTGGGCACTGAGAAGGCTGCGCTGTTGATGGACAGTCCTGTGTGGGATGCCGACACCTTGCAAGATTTGGCGCAGGTCATGGGTGACGCATCCATTTGTGGTCTGGGCCAGGCCGCGCCCAATCCGATCCGTTGTGTGTTGGACTACTTTCCACACGAAGTGGGCGCAGAGGTGAAAGCATGAGCACGGTTCAATTCACCCTCAATGGCCAATCGGTCGAAGCGCCTGCTGGTCAAAGCCTTTTCAACATCGCCAAAGACTTGGGCATCGCCATCCCGCACCTGTGCCACAAGGAAGGCTTGGCACCCGACGGCAACTGCCGCGCCTGCGTGGTCGAGGTGGAAGGCGAGCGCACCCTGGCCCCGAGTTGCTGCCGCAGCGCCACGCCCGGCATGCAGGTGCAGACGAACAGCGAGCGCGCCGTCAAAAGCCAGAAGATGGTGCTCGAGATGCTGCTGGCCGACCTGCCCGAGCAGGGTCACAAATGGCTGGACGATCGGGCACAGGCCCCGCACGGCGAGTTGAGCCAATGGGCCGAGCACCACGGTGTGCAGGTGCGCCCGTCATTGGCCGCGCTCCAGCGCGAAGCCGTGCCTGCCGATTTGTCGCACCCGGCCATGGCCGTGAATTTGGACGCCTGCATCCAGTGCAACCGCTGCCAACGCGCTTGCCGCGATCTGCAGGTCAACGACGTGATTGGACTCGCATTTCGCGGTGCACACACCCAAGTGGTGTTTGACCTGGCCGACCCGATGGGCGGCAGCAGCTGTGTGGGCTGCGGCGAATGCGTACAGGCCTGCCCGACGGGGGCGCTCATGCCCAAGAGCCACATGGGACCGCAGAAGGTGGACCGCGAAGTCGCTTCCGTTTGTCCATTTTGTGGCGTGGGTTGTCTCGTGACTTATCAAGTACGAGACGAAAAAATCGTCAGCGTCCAAGGCCGCGAAGGTCCGGCCAACGAAGGCCGCTTGTGCGTCAAGGGCCGTTTCGGTATGGACTACATCCACAGTCCGGACCGCATCACAAAGCCCCTGATCCGCAAGCCGGGTGTGGCCAAAGACCTGAGCCTGATCGATGGCCACACCCACTGGCAGGAAGTTTTCCGCGAAGCGACCTGGGAAGAGGCGCTCGATCTGGCGACGAAGCCTCTCTACGCGTTGCGACAACAACACGGCCCCAAGTCGCTCGCCGGTTTTGGCTCGGCCAAAGGCAGCAACGAAGAAGCGTATTTGTTCCAGAAGCTGGTGCGCACCGGCTTTGGCAGCAACAACGTGGACCACTGCACCCGCTTGTGCCATGCGTCCAGCGTGGCGGCTTTGCTGGAAGGCGTGGGCTCGGGCGCCGTCAGCAACCCGGTGCGCGATGTCGAGCATTCCGACTTGATCCTCGTGATCGGCTCCAACCCCACCAGCAACCACCCCGTGGCGGCTACCTGGATGAAGAACGCCGCCCAGCGCGGCACCCGCATCGTGTTGGCCGATCCGCGCATCACCGACATCGGTCGCCATGCTTGGCGCAATCTGCAATTCAAAGCCGACACCGATGTGGCCTTGCTCAATGCGATGCTGCACGTCATCGTCACTGAGAACCTGTGCGACGAGACCTTCTTGCGCGAGCGTGCCGACAACGTGGCCGAACTCAAGGCCCATGTGCAGGACTTCACACCCGAAGCCATGAGCGCGGTGTGCGGTATTCCGGCTGATACCCTCCGCGAAGTGGCGCGTGCCTATGCCACAGCCAAAGCCGCCATGATCTTGTGGGGCATGGGCGTGAGCCAGCACGTGCATGGCACCGACAACGTGCGCTGCCTGATCGCGCTGGCCAGCATCACCGGTCAGATTGGCCGCCCCGGCACTGGCTTGCACCCGCTGCGAGGCCAGAACAACGTGCAAGGGGCGAGCGATGCGGGCCTGATCCCGATGATGTACCCCAATTACCAGAGGGTGAGTGACAAGTCGGCGCACGACTGGTTCGAGAAATTTTGGGGCACGAAACTGGACGACCAACCTGGTTACACCGTGGTCGAGATCATGCACAAGGCGCTGGCCGACGACAGCGATCCGCACAAGGTCAGGGGCATGTACATCATGGGCGAGAACCCGGCCATGAGCGACCCGGACCTGAACCACGCTCGGCAAGCGCTGACCAGTTTGCAGCACCTGGTGGTGCAGGATATCTTCTTAACCGAAACCGCTTGGTTGGCCGATGTGGTGCTGCCCGCCAGTGCTTGGCCCGAAAAAACCGGCACCGTCAGCAACACCGACCGCACGGTACAAATGGGCCGCCAGGCGGTGCTGCCACCGGGCGATGCGAAACCCGATTTGTGGATCATCCAGCAGATCGCCGAGCGCATGGGCCTGAACTGGCACTATGCAGGCGAGCACGAAGGCGTGGCCGAGGTCTATGAAGAAATGCGCCAGGCCATGGTCCCGACCCTGGGTGGCATCGACTGGGCTCGCCTGAATGCAGGCTCGGTCACTTACCCCTGTGTGAGCGCCGAGGACCCGGGCCAGCCCATCGTTTTTCATGACCACTTTCCCACTGCCGATGGTCGGGTGCGGCTCATGACGGCCAACCTGATCCCGGCCAACGAGCAGCCCGATGCCGAGTACCCGATGGTGCTGATCACTGGGCGGCAACTGGAACACTGGCACACCGGCAGCATGACGCGCCGTGCTAGCGTGCTCGACGCGCTGGAGCCTGCGGCCACGGCCTCGATGTGCGCCGCAGACATGGTCCGCCTGGACCTCAAACCCGGTCAGCGGATCCGCGTAGCGTCGCGCCGTGGTGCGGTGGAAATGCTGCTGCGCCAAGACGACGGAACACCGTCTGGTGCGGTATTCATTCCTTTTGCCTATGTTGAAGCGGCGGCCAATGAGTTGACCAATGCTGCCTTGGACCCGTTCGGCAAAATACCGGAGTTCAAGTTTTGTGCGGTCCGAGTCGAAGCCCTGGCAGGGGTCACCGCATAATCAGACCCTTCTGAACGGCCAGGTCGGTACCTTGCCTTTCACCATCATGGTGAACAGGACGATCTCTTGTGGGGTAAAAATTTACATATGTCAGTTCAAGTTTTGTCTGAAATGGCAGTGCTGATGCGTCGCGAGGCTGTGCGAGGTGCCATGTCACGCTGGCAATCGCACCGCTGGTTGTTGGCGGATGTAGTCCCCAATGAAGAAAGTTTCGGTCTAGAACCCCGCCGTTTGCGCCATACCGACGAAGAGTCTTTGTGGCTTTACCCCGGTTGGCGATTGGAATTGTTCACTGACGATGCCGAGGGCTATTGGCTCAATGCGACCTCGCCCACACCGTGTTACTTTGTGATGTGGCGAATGGTGGACAAAGAAGATGGCTCAGAGCCTGTGGCTGAGCCACAAGCGGTGAGCCTGAGTTACCACGATGCGGGTCGGTGGATGGATGCCCAAGAGACGGTGGAGACCGTGCCTGTACCCCCCGAAGTGGTGAGGTGCTTGCAAGACTTTTCCAGCCAGCACTTTGTGCCCGAGGAGAAAAAGCGCCAGCGCCCCCAAAGTTTCATGCGCTTGACCGATCGGTTTGGTCAGCCGGCATCGGTCAGCACGGACAGCCAACGAAAAGGTTCTGGGGGCAAAGCATGAGCGATCATTTCTTCAGCCGCTGGTCGCGCCGCAAGCAGGGCCTTGAAACCACGGAACCTGTGCAGCCCAAGACGGTCAACAGCCCGGCTGAGCCGGTTGTCGGCGGTCAGGCCAATTTGCCTTCCCATTCCAACGTCCCCCCCGCTGCAAACGATCCGAACACCAAGGCGAACGATCCCGCAGTGGAATGTCCGCCTTTGCCGTCCATGGACGATGCGCGCGCTTTGACTCCATCGTCCGATTTTCAGCCCTTCATGCAGCCAGGTGTGTCCGCCGATGTGCGCAACACAGCGGTTAAAAAACTCTTCACCGATCCCCATTTCAATGTGATGGACGGGCTGGACATTTACATCGGTGACTACAACACGCCAGACCCTTTGCCCCTAGGCATGTTGCAAAAAATGGTCGGTGCGCAATTTTTGAATCTGTTTCCGCCCAGCCAGGATGCCACTTCGGGACCTGTCAACGCTGTGGGCGTGACGGGTGATGCGGCCCCAATCCGTGAAAACCCTGATGAAAGTCCCGCCTTGCCGGAAGGCTCAGCCAATGTGGCACAGTCGCCGCAATCTTTCGACTCGCCTGAGCTGCCGGATAGCGCAGCACAAACACCACGATCAGTCCCAGAACATGACCACCCTGATTTGCAACTGCAACCAAACCATGCCCCTGCAAGCCCAAGCCCTGGGCAAAGCACTGGGTGAAGAATTAAGCCTGCACACCAGCTTGTGCCGCCGCGAGGCTGGGCAATTCCAGAAAGCCGTGAAAACCGGCGAGACCGTGGTGGTGGCTTGCACCCAAGAAAAACGTTTGTTCAGTGACTTGGGCCAACAAACCGAAGGCGCTATTTCGCCGATCCGTTTCGTCAACATCCGAGAAACCGGTGGCTGGGGACGCGAGGCCGAACACGCCACCCCCAAAATGGCCGCACTGCTGGCCGCAGCCCGGCTGCCCGAACCCGAGCCTGTGCCCACGGTCACCTACAAATCCGAGGGCCGAGTGCTCATCATCGGCGCGATCGATGCCGCTGAGCGCGCCGCCAGCTTTTTGGCCGATGCCATGCAGGTCACGATTTTTGCCCACGGCCCGGGCCATGCCGGGGGCAGCCAAGAGCGGCGCTTTCCGGTGGTGGCTGGTCGCTTGCAAGAACTGAAGGGCTGGCTGGGCGCGTTTGAGGTGTCGTGGGACGCCAGCAACCCGATTGACCTGGACCTGTGCACCCGCTGCAACGCCTGCGTGGCCGCTTGCCCCGAGCAAGCCATTGGCCTCGATTACCAGGTGGACCTGTCGCGCTGCACGTCGCACCGCGACTGCGTCAAGGTCTGCGAGGCCGCTGGCGCCATCGACTTCAGCCGCGACGCCCGTCCGCAAACCGAGCGCTTTGATGTGGTGCTGGACCTGCGCGGCGACAAAGCTTCGCCCACTTTCACCTCGCACGCCTTGCCGCAAGGTTACTTCCGCTGGGACGGTCAAGATCTGCAAACCCTGCTCAAGGTGCGCGAACTGGTGGGCGAGTTTGAAAAGCCCCGCTTTTTTGCCTACAAACAAAAGCTCTGCGCCCACAGCCGCAACGAGCAAGTCGGCTGCAGCGCCTGTATTGACATTTGCTCTGCCGAAGCCGTGCGCTCCGACAAAAGCCGCCAGCAAATCGTGGTCAACCCCAACCTGTGCGTGGGCTGCGGCGCCTGCACCACCGCTTGCCCCACAGGGGCACTCACCTATGCCTACCCGCGTCCGGCGGAGCAGGGTGCCAAGATCCGCGCATTGCTCACGGCCTACCAGGCTGCTGGTGGGCGCGATGCGGCGCTGCTGCTGCACAGCCAAGAAAAAGGCCAGGCCTTGATCGACGAACTGGGCCGGGGTGCTCAGCTCGGCGTCATGCAGGGCGTGCCAGCCCGCGTGATGCCTGTGGCGCTGTGGCACACCGCCAGTGTGGGCATGGAGCTGTGGCTCTCGGCTGTGGCCTATGGTGCGCGCCAAGTCATGGTGCTGATCACCGCCGAAGAAGCGCCGCAATACCGCGCCGCGCTCATGGAACAAATGGCCGTGGCCCAAAGCCTGCTCCATGGTCTGGGTTACACCGGGGTGCATTTCCAGTTGATCGAAGCCAAAGCCGCCACGTCTTTGGACGCCGATTTACAGCGACTGTGCGCCCGCAGCCTCAAGGCCACAAGCCTGCCCACAGGTCCGGCCACGGCCGCTCGCCATGCGGTGCAGGCTGAAAAGCGCAGCAACCTGGAGCTGGTCGTTGACCACCTGATGGCGCAGTCGCCTGTGATGGCCATGGACGATAACAGCCGCCCCAAGGCGCTCGATTTGCCCGCTGCAGGTTCGCCCCTGGGCAGCATCACCGTGGATGGCAGCAAGTGCACGCTGTGCATGAGCTGCGTGGGCGCTTGCCCCTCCTCGGCTTTGCAAGATAACCCTATGCAGCCCGAGCTGCGTTTTGTGGAGAAAAACTGTGTGCAGTGTGGCTTGTGTGCCAAGACCTGCCCTGAAGCCGCCATCACGCTGCAGCCGCGCTTGTCCTTGATGCCTGAGCGCGCCCAGCCGCGGGTGGTGCACAGCAGCCCGCCTTACGCCTGCATCCGCTGTGCCAAACCTTTTGGCACACTCAAGGCGATTGAGACCATGTTGGGTCGCCTGACGGGTCACAGCATGTTCCAAGGGCCAGCCCTGGAGCGCCTGAAGATGTGCGGTGATTGCCGCGTCATCGACATGTTCACCGACGAGAACCAGGTGCGCATCACCGATGGCTCATCGCCCCCCAAAAACCGATAAGTTGTTGCCATGAGCCAAGACCTGAACCTGTCTACCAGCAGCCATGCGCTGGACGAAGAAACCGCCCGTGCTGAAATCTACGGCTTGTTATCGCAGCTTTTTTACGCCGCACCCAGCGAGGAGTTGCTGGGTCAACTGCAAGTGGCCGTGACCGAAGCCCCCGATGCGGGTGCTTTTCTGGAAGAGCCTTGGCGCGAATTGGTGGCCAGTGCGCGAGCAATGACCCAGGATCAAATCACCTCCGAGTACAGCCAACTGTTTGGCGGCGTGGGCAAACCCGAGATCTACCTGTTTGGGTCGCACTATTTGAGTGGCTTTTTGAACGAAAAACCCCTGGTCAGGTTGCGTGACGATTTGGCCGCCCTGGGCTTGGGCCGAAGCCAGGACATGTCCGAAACCGAAGACCATGCGGCCTATGTTTTTGAGGTCATGCGCTACCTGATCGCAGGGGACGATGTGGCGGTGTCCAATCTCACCCATCAGATGGCGTTCTTCAGTCAACACGTGAAGCCTTGGTTATCGCTCATGTGCCAAGCGGTGATCGCGCACCCCAAAGCGGTGTTTTATGCCCGCTTGGCTCACTTCACCGAGGGATTTTTGAGTGTTGAGGCCCAAGGTTTTGATTTGGTGGCCTGATTGAGTTTTTTTCTTAAATCAGCTGAAAAAAATGACAAGGCTGTTAGGGTTATCACTTAGCTTTAACTTTTGACCACCCTCCATAATTCGCTACTGAGCAGTAATTTTTTACGCTTCCACGTTCAACAGGAGACACCCATGACCCCAGCTCAACAAGATATTTCAACAAAATCTGCCGACGCGCCCGAAACCAGCCGTCGCCGTTTCTTTGCCAAAGCAGCGACCGCAGCTGCCGCTGTGCCTCTGGCAGGCGCGCCCATGATCGCCGTGGCCCAAGCCCCCATCGTCTTCAAGATGCAAGGCTCTTGGGGTACCAATGAGATTTTCAGCGAGATGGCCCAGCAGTACGTCACCCGCGTCAACGAAATGTCTGGCGGCCGCCTGAGAATCGATTATTTGCCCGCAGGTGCTGTGGTCAAGCCTTTCGAAATCATCGACGCCGTGAGCAAAGGTGTTTTGGACGGTGGCCACCACGTGTCGGGCTACTGGTACGGCAAAAACAAATCGGCTTCTTTGTTCGGCACTGGCCCCGTGAGCGGCGCCACCCCCGATATTGGCTTGAGCTGGATTCAGGCCGGTGGTGGTCAGCAGCTGTGGGACAAACTGGTTGCCAAGATGAACCTGAACGTGGTCGGCTTCTTCTCCTTCCCCATGCCTTCGCAGCCACTGGGTTGGTTCAAGAAGTCCCCACCCAAGAAAGCTTCTGACCTGAAAGGTTTCAAGTACCGTACCATCGGTTTGGCTGCCGACATGCTTCAAGAAATGGGCATGGCTGTGGCTCAGTTGCCTGGCGGTGAAATCGTCCCCGCCATGCAGCGCGGCGTGATCGATGCCTTCGAATTCAACAACCCCACCGCCGACATGCGCTTTGGTGCGCAAGACGTGGCCAAGTTCTATTCCATGGGTTCCTTCCACCAGGCTCAGGAATTCTTTGAGATCATCTTCAACAAGGACAAGTACAACGCTTTGCCCGCTGACTTGAAGGCTGTGCTGAAGTACGCCGCCGAAGCCGCATCGACCGCATCGACCGCTTTGGCGCACGATAACTATTCCAAAGACTTGCAGGAGTTGATCGTCAAGCACAAGGTTCAGGTCTCTCGCACCAGCGCCGATGTCTACAAGGGCCAGCTGGCGGCTTGGGACGTGGTCACGGCCAAGTTGGAGAAAGAAGTCGACATGTTCAAGGAAGTGAACGATTCGTTCAAGGCCTGGTCACGCCGCGTGGGCTTCTACCACTTCACCAACGAAGCCAACTACCGCATGGCTTACGAACACGTGCAGAAAACCAAACTGCCAGTCTGATCACAGAGTCCCCCCGAAGGCTGTCGGAATCGTTTCCGGCAGCCTTTGTTTTTGTCTGTCTAGAGGTAAGTCGTATGGAAGTTTGGATTCGAAGGATTGACATCCTCAACAAGTCAATAGGTCACGCCTTTTCTTGGTGTGTACTGATCCTGACCGCATCCACCTGTTTTGAGGTGTTCATGCGTTATGTGCTCAACAGCCCCACGGTGTGGGCGTTTGACATGAGCTACATGCTCTACGGTGCCATGTTCATGATGTCAGGTGCTTATGCCCTCTCGCGCAACTCGCATGTGCGCGGAGACTTCTTTTACCGTAACTGGCCCAACCGCACACAAGCCAAAGTGGATTTGGCTTTGTATTTCGTGTTTTTCTTTCCCGGCATTTTTGCCATGGTGTTCACGGGTGGCCAATACGCCTACGAAAGCGCCCGCATCCTGGAGTCCAGCGTGAACAGCCCAGCAGGCGTGCCGGTTTGGCCCCTGAAGTCGATCATTTTTGTAGCCGGTGTCACGCTGTTGATTGCGGGTGCCGCAGAAGTCATGCGTTGCCTGGTGTGCATCCGCACGGGCGAGTGGTTGTCGCGCGGCAGCGATGTCGAAGAACTTGAACAAGTGTTGATCCAACAACACGCTGAGAAAGAATCATCATGAGTGATCCGTTTGTCGCCCTTTTAATGCTGGGGCTCTTCATTGTTTTTATCTTTTTCGGTTTTCCTATCGCCTTCACGATGATGGCCATGGGCATGGGTTTTGGCTTTTACGCCTATTTCACGCCCGACCAGTTGATTTGGGACAACCGCATCTTGTACTTGTTCACACAAAATACTTTCAGTGTGATGAACAATGATGTGCTCATATCGATCCCCTTGTTTTTGTTCATGGGTTATATCATTGAGCGCGCCAACATCCTGGACAAGTTGTTTTTGAGTTTGCAGGTCGGCTTGCGTGCACTTCCTGGCTCTATGGCCGTGGCTGCACTGGTCACTTGTACGCTGTTTGCGACAGCCACCGGCATTGTGGGCGCGGTGGTGGCCCTGATGGGCCTGATCGCCTTGCCGGCGATGCTCAAAGCCGGTTATGACGAAAAATTGGCCAGTGGTGTGATCACGGCAGGTGGCACTTTGGGAATCTTGATTCCACCCTCCATCTTGCTCATTGTGTATGCGGCCACAGCCAGTGTGTCGGTGGTCAAGATGTACGCTGCGGCCATCATCCCTGGCTTCACTTTGGCTTTTCTGTACCTGATCTACATCATCGTGCGTGCCACGCTGAATCCCTCTTTGTGTCCCAAGCCCAAAGATGTGTACGATTACTCCGTCTGGGAAAGCATTGTCATGGTGTTGAAGGCCTTTGTGCCTTTGGCCGTCTTGATCATGTCGGTGTTGGGCTCTATTTTGTTTGGTTTGGCGACACCCAGCGAAGCGGCCGCCATGGGTGTTTTGGGCGGCATCATCTTGGCGATCGTCTACCGCGCCTTCACTTGGCAGCGGTTGCGCGAGTCGGTTTACCTCACGGCCCGCACCTCGGCCATGGTCTGTTTCCTGTTTGTCGGTTCGGCCACTTTCGCCTCAGTGTTTGGTTACTTGGGCGGTGAGAATCTGGTCAAGGACTTCATGCTGGCATTGAACCTGTCGCCTTTGCAGTTCTTGCTGCTGTCCCAGTTTTTGATTTTCATCTTGGGCTGGCCTTTGGAGTGGAGCGAGATCATCATCATCTTTGTGCCCATCTTCCTGCCATTGCTGCCCTTGTATGGTATTGACCCGATCTTGTTCGGCATCTTGATCGCCGTGAACCTGCAGACCGCTTTCTTGACCCCGCCGATGGCGATGTCGGCCTATTACCTGAAAGGGGTTGCACCCAAGACGCTGCAATTGAACACCATCTTCAAAGGGTGCATGCCTTTTGTTTACATCATTTTGTTCACACTGGCCATGACCTATGTCTTCCCAGCCATGGTGACCTATTTGCCTGAAGTGTTCTTCGACCAGTCGGTGGAGATGGAGCGTGACCCCAACGACGAGTCGGTGGTCAACCCTGATTTCTTCAAGCAGCAGTGATGAGTGGCAGTCCCCTTAACATATCGGAACTGACGGCCCTGCAAATCCGCGAGCATTTGCTCAGCGGCCAGGAGACGGTGGAGGAATTCACCGTCAAATTGGGTCAGTTTGTGGATGCCGCCGATGCCAATATCCACGCCTTCGCGCACCGCGATGACCGGGTGGTGGCGCTGCAGGCAGACAACCTGTTTCGCGACCGCACGGCCGGCCATTTGCCTGGTCCTTTGTATGGCGTGCCGGTGGCGGTCAAGGACATCATCGACACCATGGACTTTCCCACCGAATACGGCAGCCCGATCCACCAGGGCCGTTACTCGGTGGGCGATGCCACGGTGGTGTCGCGCCTGCGCGCCGCGGGGGCCGTGATCTTCGGCAAAACCGTGACCACGGAATTTGCCACCACCCAAGCGGGGCCTACCTGCAACCCGCACAACACGGCGCACACGCCGGGCGGCTCGTCCAGTGGTTCGGCCGCTGCCGTGGCCGCGGGCATGGTGCCCGTGGCGCTGGGTACCCAAACCAATGGCTCGGTGATCCGTCCTGCCTCGTATTGCGGGGTCTATGCGTACAAGCCCTCACGCGGGCTGGTGCCGCGCACCGGGGTGCTGGACCAGTCGCCCTCGCTCGACGAAGTGGGCGTGTTCGCCCGCAACCTCGACGACATCGCCTGTGTGGCCGAGATCCTGACGGGCGACGACGGCCATGACGCCGCCACCGCACGACAGGCCCCGCGCCGTTTGTACGATATGGCGGTCTCTGAGCCACCGCTGCCGCCCAAGTTTTGCTTTGTCAAAACACCTTGGTGGGACCAGGTCGACCCCGAAGCCCGCGAAGCTTATGAAGCTTTTGTGGACCACTTGGGTGACTGCGTGACACACGCGGCCTTGCCCGACATCGTGCGCAATGTGGCGCCTTGGCTGGCTACGATCAATGAGTCCGAGTTGGCGTTTTGTCTGCAAAAGGAATGGCTCCACAGCCGCGCGCAGTTGAGCGAGCCCCTGCAAGCGCGCATCGACAAAGCCATGGCCATCCCGGTCACCGATTACCTGGTGGCCAAAGACCGCCAGTTCCATGTCATGAGTGCTTTCGACGAGTACTTCGCCACTTATGACGCCATTTTGTGCCCGGCCGCGCTGGGTACTGCCCCTGTGGGGCTGGAATCGACGGGCAACCCGATCATGCAAACCACCTGGAGTTTTGCCGGTCTGCCCACCCTCAACTTGCCGCTGATGAACCTGTCCAATGGCTTGCCATTGGGTGTACAGGCCGTTGGTGCTCACCAAAACGATGCACGTCTGATGCGCTCTGCGCGTTGGCTGGTGTCTGAATTTGTCAAAAGGAATCTGGCATGAAATCGCTTGAACGCTTCACCGGCCTCGTAGGTCTGGCTTTGGTTGCAGCATTCCTGCTGCCCTACATTTACAAGTTGCCCCAGTTGGACATCACCCTCATCTTGTTGGGAGGCTTGGGTTTGGCTGTGTTTGATTATTTGTCTTCGGGCAAAGACGATAAAACCGAGTGATCGCGCTACAGGGCCTGAGCTTCCTGTGTGTGCCAGCACACAGCAACTCTGGCTTTGCTGGAGATTCGCGTCACCAACTTGACATGTCTTTCTGGCACCCAAGGGTTTTCACCTTGATTACCTGAACATCGAGCCATACCATTCTCACCTATGCAAATATTTGCATGAGATTGCTTTTTTGAGCTTGCCCTGACTTTTCCATTTTCCGGAGTGCTCGATGTCTTCCAAAACTTCAAACCTTTCACGTCGATCCCTGTTCTCGGGCGCAGCCACCGTGGGTGCTGTGGCCGCAGCCACCGCCGTTTTGCCCGGTGTGGTCAGCCATGTGGCGCCTTCGGCGCCTGCCACCCCCAAGCCCACCCGTGGCGGTGGTTACACCCTGAGCGAGCACGTTCAGCAGTACTACAAGACCACCCGCGTCTGATTCTTCGTCTCTCTTTCCTGTTCATCCCCAACTGGAGCCCTCCATGTTGCTGACCAAAAAACAATCTGGCACCTCGGGTGCTGTTTCTTCTCCGTTCATCCACAGCCTGCGCCGTGGTTTGTCGCAGGCCTTGCCTACCCTGGATCGCCGCAGTTTTCTGCGCCGCTCGGGCTTGGGTGTGGGTGTCGGTTTGGCTGCATCGCAGCTCACGCTGGTGCAAAAGGCCCATGCCGGCAAGGGAACATCCATCGTGGGTGCCGGCAAGGTCGAAGTCAAACGCACCATTTGCACCCACTGCTCCGTAGGCTGCGCTGTCGATGCAGTGGTTGAAAACGGGGTTTGGGTTCGCCAAGAGCCGGTGTTTGATTCCCCCATCAATCTGGGTGCCCATTGCGCCAAAGGTGCCGCTTTGCGCGAGCATGGCCATGGTGAGTACCGCTTGCGCTACCCCATGAAACTGGTGAAGGGCAAGTACGAACGCATCAGCTGGGACACAGCCCTGACCGAGATCAGCGCCAAGATGCTGGAGTTGCGCAAGGCCAGTGGCCCGGACAGCATTTATGTGGTCGGCTCGTCCAAGAGCAACAACGAACAAGCCTATTTGCTGCGCAAGTTTGTCAGCTTCTGGGGCACCAACAACTGTGACCACCAAGCGCGTATTTGCCATTCGACCACGGTGGCGGGTGTGGCCAATACTTGGGGCTACGGGGCGATGACCAATTCGTACAACGACATGCAAAACAGCAAGGTCGCCATGTACATTGGCTCGAATGCTGCTGAAGCCCACCCGGTGTCCATGTTGCACATGCTGCATGCCAAGGAAAACGGCTGCAAGATGATTGTGGTCGACCCCCGTTTCACACGCACAGCAGCCAAGGCCGATGAGTACGTGCGCATCCGCTCGGGCACCGACATTCCTTTCCTGTTCGGATTGATGTACCACATCTTCAAGAACGGCTGGGAAGACAAAAAATACATCAACGACCGTGTCTTTGGCATGGATGCGATCAAGACCGAAGTCATGGCCAAATGGACACCTGACAAAGTCGAAGAAGCTTGTGGCGTCAAAGAAGACCAAGTCTTCAAGATTGCCAAAATGCTGCACGAGAACAACCCTGGCACCATTGTCTGGTGTATGGGCCAGACCCAACACACGATCGGCAACGCCATCGTCCGCGCCTCTTGCCTCTTGCAACTGGCCTTGGGCAATGTGGGCAAGACCGGCGGCGGCACCAACATCTTCCGCGGCCACGACAACGTGCAAGGCGCGACCGACGTGGGCCCCAACCCCGATTCCTTGCCCGGTTACTACGGTTTGTCAGAAGGCTCTTGGAAGCACTTTGCCAACGCCTGGGGCGTGGATTTCGAGTGGATCAAGAAGCAGTATGCGCCTGGCATGATGGGCAAAAACGGCATCACGGTGTCGCGCTGGATCGACGGTGTGCTGGAGAACAACGAGCTGATCGACCAAGACAGCAACCTGCGCGGTGTGTTCTATTGGGGCCATGCCCCCAACTCGCAAACCCGCGGTTTGGACATGAAGCGTGCCATGGACAAGCTCGATCTGTTGGTGGTGGTGGACCCCTACCCCTCGGCCACTGCGTCGATGGCGGCCATGCCCGGCAAGGCCGAAGACCTGAACCCCAACCGTGCGGTGTATCTGCTGCCTGCTTGCACGCAGTTTGAAACCTCGGGTTCTTGCACCGCGTCCAACCGCTCCATCCAGTGGCGTGAAAAAGTTATTGAGCCTTTGTGGGAGAGCCGTTCTGACCACATGATCATGTACCAATTGGCGCAAAAACTGGGCTTTGGTGCCGAGTTGGTCAAGAACTACAAGATGCAAAAAGTCGGCGGCATGGACGAGCCCGTGCCTGAGGACATCCTGCGCGAAATCAACAAGTGCGTGTGGACCATTGGCTACACCGGTCAAAGCCCCGAGCGTTTGAAGGCCCACATGAAGAACATGAATGTGTTCGATGTGAAGACCCTCAAGGCCAAAGGCGGCAAAGACAAAGAAACCGGGTACGACTTCACCGGCGACTATTTCGGTTTGCCTTGGCCTTGCTACGGCACGCCTGAACTCAAGCACCCTGGCTCTCCTAATCTGTACGACACCTCCAAGCACGTCATGGACGGTGGCGGTAACTTCCGCGCCAACTTCGGCGTTGAGCGCGACGGCAAGAGCCTTTTGGCCGAAGACGGCTCCCATTCCTTGGGCGCCGACATCACCACCGGTTACCCTGAACTCGACCACATCTTGCTCAAGAAATTGGGTTGGTGGGATGAGCTGACCGAGGCTGAAAAAGCCAAGGCCGAAGGCAAGAACTGGAAGACCGATTCATCGGGCGGCATGATCCGCGTGTTCATGAAAGGCCATGGTTGCCATCCTTTCGGCAATGCCAAGGCGCGTGCGGTGGTTTGGAATTTCCCAGACCCGATTCCGCAGCACCGCGAGCCTTTGTACGGCACGCGTCCAGACCTGATGGCCAAGTACCCTACGCACGACGACCGCAAAGCTTTCTGGCGTTTGCCCACCTTGTACAAGACGGTGCAAGACAAAAACATCGCCGACAAGTTGCATGAGAAGTTCCCACTCATCATGACTTCGGGTCGATTGGTCGAGTACGAGGGCGGTGGCGAAGAAACCCGCTCCAACCCTTGGTTGGCGGAATTGCAACAAGAGATGTTTGTGGAGATCCACCCCAAATCTGCCGCAGACCGCGGCATCCGCAACGGCGAGCGTGCATGGGTGACCTCACCCACGGGTGCGCGCATCAATGTGCAAGCCATGGTGACCGAGCGTGTCGCGCCCGATACCGTGTTTTTGCCCTTCCACTTCTCTGGCCGTTGGCAAGGTGTTGACATGCTGCCGCACTACCCCAAAGGGGCAGCGCCGATTGTGCGCGGTGAGGCGGTCAATACGGCCACGACCTATGGTTATGACAGCGTCACCATGATGCAAGAGTCCAAGACCACCATCTGCAACATCGAAAAAGCCTAAGCGCTCCAGGAGAACACGATGGCACGAATGAAATTTATTTGCGACGCAGAGCGTTGCATCGAGTGCAACGGTTGCGTGACCGCTTGCAAAAACGAACACGAAGTCCCATGGGGTGTGAACCGCCGACGTGTGGTGACCTTGAACGACGGTGTACCCGGCGAAAAATCCATCTCGGTGGCGTGCATGCACTGCTCAGATGCGCCCTGCATGGCGGTGTGCCCTGTCAACTGCTTCTACAAAACCGACGAAGGCGTTGTGTTGCATGACAAGGACATTTGCATTGGCTGCGGCTACTGCTCTTATGCTTGTCCGTTTGGTGCGCCCCAGTTCCCATCCAGTGGCACCTTTGGTCTGCGCGGCAAGATGGACAAGTGCACATTCTGTGCGGGTGGTCCTGAAGCGCATGGCAGCCAAGCCGAGTTCGACAAATACGGTCGCAACCGTCTGGCTGAAGGCAAATTGCCGGCCTGCGCGGAAATGTGTTCCACCAAGGCGCTGCTTGCGGGTGACGGTGATGTGGTGGCCGACATTTTGCGTGGCCGTGTGGTTCAACGCGGCAAAGGCGCAGAAGTCTGGGGCTGGGGAACGGCTTACGGTAACCAAGCCAAGGGAGCATGAGCATGAAAGCAGCCATCATTTTGAGCAGCTTGTTTTTCCTGGCGGCTTGTGGCGAAACGCGCCAAGACAAAGCTGGGGTTGGTTCTGACAAACCCGCGGTGGCCGGCACTGGGGTGGCGGTTTACACCGATCCGGGTTGGAAAGCCGGTGACCAGGCTGGTTGGTCCAATCACCTCAAAGCCCGTGCACATTACGGCCAAAACGACCATTCCCGTACCTCCAAGTGAGTGACAAGGAGAAGTTCATGCGTCGCTTCTTATTGACTGTCGGGCTGGCCTTGGCCGCGTGGGGTGTTTCCGCCCAAACGCCGGTCCCTGCCGCTGCGCCTGCAAGCCCTGCCGCTCCGGCCCCCAACAGCCTGGGTGTCAAGAGTGCCAATATCTTTCAGATCGCTCCCAGCGCGGATGCCGATCCCAAGTACAAAGACCAAACCAATGCCCAAAGGGCGGAGGTTCAGCCCGGCAACAACGCGCCTGTTTGGCGTGCAGTGGGTCAGGGCGTGACGGGTTTCACCAGCTTGCCCAAAAGCCAAGCGCCTGAGGCCGGCAATTTGATCCAGCCCTTCGTGCAGTACCCAGGTTCCCGTTTGTCTTCGGCCGGCGAGTCCTGGCGTCAGGTGCGCAACAACATCATCATCCCTTATGGGGCTGCCTTGTTGTTGATCGCGGTCGGTGCGATGGCTTTGTTTTATTTCAGCAAAGGCACGATCGAATTGCACGGCCAAGAAACGGGCCGAAAAATCGAGCGCTTCACCCCTTTTGAGCGATCCGCGCATTGGGCCAACGCGATCGCCTTTTGTGCTTTG
Organism: Limnohabitans sp.; assembly: GCF_040400975.1. Lineage (GTDB taxonomy): Bacteria > Pseudomonadota > Gammaproteobacteria > Burkholderiales > Burkholderiaceae_C > Limnohabitans_A. The sequence goes on from NZ_JBBAPF010000004.1 coordinate 49,144, forward strand.
GCCATTTCGGGCATCGTCATCGCTTACGGCAAATATTTCTTGCTGCCGATCATAGGCGACACCCTGTTCGGTTGGCTCTCCTTTGCCTTGAAAAACGTTCACAACTTTGCAGGACCCTTGTTCGCGGTGTCTTTGGTGATTGTGTTCATCACCTTCGTCAAAGACAACATGCCCAGCAAAGACGACATGGCGTGGATCCTCAAAGGCGGCGGTTTGTTTTCTGGCACCGAGGTGCCTTCACACCGGTTCAATGCCGGTGAAAAAGTGCTGTTCTGGGCCGGTGTTTTGTTCTTGGGTGCCATCGTCGTGGCCTCTGGCTTGGTGTTGAACATGCTCATCCCAGGCCTGATCTATGAGCGGGCCACCATGCAGATCGCCAACATGATCCACGGTGTGGCCAGCTTGTTCATGATGGCGATGTTCATTGGGCATATCTACATGGGCACATTGGGCATGCGCGGGGCTTACAAAGCCATGCGCACGGGTTATGTGGATGAAACGTGGGCCAAAGAGCACCATGAGTTGTGGTACGACGATGTCAAGGCAGGCAAGATTCCTGTCCACCGCTCTGCGACCTCGAACACCTCCGCTGCCTCGAACACTTCCACAGCTTCGGCTTGAGTCTGGAGAACTCTCATGAAAAAATACCTGCTTGTCATGTCTGCATTGGCCATCAGCTTCGGCGCTGCAGCCAAATTGCCTCCCCTGAGTGATGAAGCCAAGGCCAAAGCGGCCGAAGCTGCGGCCAAGACCGCACACGGCAACAAAGTGGCCGACTTCCAGTTGTGCAAATCACGTGAAAAAGTGGCAGCGCACTATTACAAAACCAATGGCAAAGGCAAGGCTGCTCCAACGGCCACGCCCGCTTGTGTGGACCCAGGTGCCTACAAGCCCGCAGAAACCACGGCTGCAGCCCCTGCCGCTGCACCCCCCGCAGCCGCGCCAGCAGCTGCCAAGCCCGCGGCTGCACCTGCCAAAAAAGGCTGATCCTTTTTGCACCCCACTGCAAAATCCCCCGTCGGCAACGGCGGGGGATTTTTACGTTAGGCTCAAGCCATGTCTGTTGTTCTGAACGCCCCCGTGGCCGCATCGGCCCCGCTCAAGCCCCACATCACCCGCGCGCGTGCACCCCTGACCCGCAGCGTGCCCGTGACCAACGAATTCGGTGAAATCTCCGAGACGCAAATCCCAGCTGAGCGAGCGCTGACGATTTACCTGGATAAAAAAGAGCTGGTGACTTTGATGACCCTGGGGGCCGAGCCCGAGTGGCTGGTGCTGGGTTTTTTGCGCAATCAGCGCCTGATCGACTCGGTGGACCAGATCGAATCGATCACCGTGGACTGGACAATTGGTGAAGGCGAAGTGGGAGAGCCAGGCGTGGCCGCTGTCAAAACCCGCGCCAATGCCCAGGTGGTGATCGAGCGCAGTGCCGAGCGCGTGGTGACCACGGGCTGCGGCCAAGGCAGCGTGTTTGGCGATTTAATGACCCACATTGACGAGATCGAATTGCCCCCCGCGCAAATCACCCAAAGCCAGCTCTATGGTTTGGTCAACGCCATCCGCTTGCAGGAAACCACCTACAAATCATCCGGCTCGGTGCATGGCTGCGCCTTGTTTCAGGGTGAGCAGATGCTCATGTTCGTCGAAGACGTGGGTCGACACAACGCGGTGGACACCATTGCCGGCTGGATGTGGATGCATGACGTGAATGCCCAGGACAAGGTCTTCTACACCACCGGTCGCTTGACCAGCGAGATGGTCATCAAGTCGGCCCAGATGGGCGTGCCCGTGGTTGTCTCGCGCAGCGGCATCACGCAAATGGGCCTGGACGTGGCCCAGCGCCTGGGCCTGTGCGCCATCGGCCGCGCCACCAACAAGCGCTTCTTGTGCTTCAGCGCGCCCGAGCGTCTCGTCTGGCAACCCGAGTTGTTGACAACACCCGGCTGACCGCAAGCGGCTGTTTGCCGGTCAGCACAGGGCCGATCAACCGTTGATGAACTTGGGGGCGCGCTTGTTCAAAAACGCGTCCATGCCTTCTTTTTGGTCGGCGGTGGCAAACAAGCCGTGGAAGATCCGGCGCTCGAACATCACGCCATCTGTGAGGCCACTTTCAAAGGCGCGGTTCACGCTCTCCTTGGCCGCCATGGTCGCCAGTTGGCCGTAGCCGCAAATCATCAAGGCCGCGCCCAGGGTTTCGTCCATCAGTTTGTCCAGTGGCACCACGCGGCTGACCAAGCCACCGCGTTCGGCCTCGGCGGCGTCCATCATGCGCCCTGTGAGGACCAAGTCCATGGCTTTGGACTTGCCCATGGCGCGCGGCAGCCGCTGCGTGCCGCCAGCGCCAGGGATGATGCCGATTTTGATCTCGGGTTGGCCGAACTTGGCGTTGTCGGCAGCGATGATGAAGTCGCACATCATCGCCAACTCACAGCCGCCCCCCAAGGCAAAGCCGCTGACGGCCGCGATCACGGGCTTGCGGATGCTGCGTATGGTTTCCCAGTTGCGGGTGATGAAGTCGTTTTTGTAGACCTCATGGAAGTTGAACTTGGCCATGGCCGAGATGTCAGCGCCTGCGGCAAAGGCTTTTTCGCTGCCGGTGATGACCATGCAGCCAATGGCCTCATCGGCGTCGAAGGCTTTGAGGGCCAGTCCCAGCTCGTCCATCAAGGCGCCATTCAGTGCATTCAGGGCCTTGGGGCGGTTCAGGGTGATGATGCCAACTTGGCCGCCTTCGACGCGGACTTCGATGTTTTCGTAGCTCAAGGGATTCTCCAACAAGGGGTGTGGGTGATGGTTCAACTATAACCATGCCCGTTCAGGCTTGGCTGTCGCCTTTCTTGCCCATGCGTGGGTGATCCCATGGCGTCCGTCAGGTGGCATATTGGGTGGATGATTTGATAGGGAAAACATTCACCAACCGTGCGGTCGGTTAATGGTACATTCCACCACTCAGGAGACCCAACATGACCGACATCACCGCATCGGTGCTTTATGAAGTGCGAGGCGCTGTAGCCCTCGTCACGCTCAACCGCCCGCAGGCCCTCAACAGTTTTACCCGTGAAATGCATCAATCCTTGTGGCGCGCCTTCGATCAGGCCGAGGCCAACCCTGCTGTTCGTGCCTTGGTTTTGACCGGTGCGGGTCGAGGCTTTTGTGCCGGTCTCGATTTGTCAGAACTCGATTTCACGCCCGGCCCCGGATTGTCGGAGAGGGCAGACCCCGGTCCAGTGATCCAGGATGCCTTCAATCCCACCACGCGCCGCTTGCAGACGCTGCGCATGCCCGTCATCTGTGCGGTCAATGGCGTGGCTGCTGGCGCAGGTGCTTCGGTGGCCATGGCTTGCGACATCGCGATTGCCACGCCAACCGCCAGCTTTGTGCAGGCCTTCAGCAAAATCGGCTTGATCCCGGATGCGGGTGGCAGCTGGCTGCTGGTGGAGCGCCTGGGCCTGCCGCGCGCCATGGCACTGGCCATGACCGGCGACAAACTCATGGCAGACAAGGCCAAGGAGTGGGGCTTGATTTGGGAGGTGGCCGACGACTGCGTGGCCGCCGCCTTGGCTTTGGCCGACAAGCTGGCTGTGATGCCGACCAAGGCCTTGGTCGCTACACGCCACCTGCTGCGCGACGCGGGCACCCGCTCGCTGGATGCGCACCTGAATGTGGAGCGTGACACGCAATCGGCCCTGGGCAAAACGCACGACTACATGGAAGGGGTGAACGCCTTCCTGCAAAAGCGCGTACCGCAATTCAAAGGCGAATGATGAGCGATCCGACAACCATTGCACGCCAAGTGGGCGACACCATGTTTGCAGTCGATGTGGCGTCCAAAGACACCATGGGCATGGAACTGCTGGTTTGCGAGCCGGGCCGAGCCCTGATGCGCATGACGGTCAAAGCCTTGCACCTGAATGGTCATCAAATTTGCCATGGCGGCTTCATCTTCACTTTGGCCGATTCGACATTTGCCTTTGCCTGCAACAGCTACAACAAGAATGCTGTGGCAGCGGGTTGCAGCATTGAATTTTTGAAACCAGGCAAGTTGGGCGATGTGCTGACCTGCGAAGGCATTGAGCAGACCCTGAGCGGACGCCACGGCATCTACGACATGAAGGTCACCAACCAACATGGCGAAGTGGTTGCCATGTTCCGTGGCAAAAGCGCACAAATTGCGGGCACCGTGGTGCCAGAGTCAACAACATCGGGGCAGATTTGAGCCTTGACCCCCAGCCGATCCAATGGAGTTTTCATGAGCCAAAAAGCCTTCTCCCTCGAACCCATCGAAAAGGCCAGCATCGACGAACTGCGCAGTCTGCAGCTCAAACGCTTGCAGCAAACGCTGCAGCACGCTTATGCCAACTCGCCGGTCTACCGCGCCAAGTTCGATGCCGCAGGCGTGCACCCGGACGATTGCAAAACACTGGCTGACATCGCCAAATTTCCCTTCACCACCAAGTCAGATCTGCGTGACAGCTACCCCTTTGGCATGTTCGCTGTTCCGCGTGAACAATGCGCTCGCATTCACGCATCGAGTGGCACCACCGGTAAGCCCACGGTGGTCGGCTACACGCTCAAAGACATCGATACCTGGTCTACCGTGGTGGCCCGCAGCATCCGGGCAGGTGGTGCCAAACCGGGTGACATGGTGCACGTGAGCTATGGTTACGGCCTCTTCACCGGCGGCATGGGTGCGCACTATGGGGCAGAAAAATTGGGTCTGACTGTGGTGCCTTTTGGCGGCGGCCAGACCGAGCGCCAAGTACAGCTCATTCAGGATTTCCAATCCAACATCATCATGGTCACGCCCAGCTACATGCTGGCGATTGCCGATGAGTTTGAGCGCCAAGGCATCGACCCTCAAAGCAGCTCTCTGCGCATCGGCATCTTTGGCGCTGAGCCTTGGACCAACGACATGCGCGCTGCCATCGAAAAACGCATGGCCATCGACGCGGTCGACATTTACGGCCTGTCTGAAGTGATGGGCCCGGGCGTGGCCAGCGAGTGCATCGAAACCAAAGACGGCCCGACCATCTGGGAAGACCATTTCTACCCTGAGATCATTCACCCTGACACCGGTGAGCCGGTGGCTGACGGCGAAATGGGCGAGCTGGTGTTCACGAGCCTCACCAAGGAAGCCTTGCCCATCATCCGCTACCGCACCCGCGATCTGACCCGATTGTTGCCGGGCACGGCGCGGAGCATGCGCCGCATGGAAAAGATCACAGGGCGCAGCGACGATATGATGATCATTCGGGGCGTGAATGTGTTCCCCAGCCAGATCGAAGAGTTGATCTTGAAGCGCGCCGAACTGGCCCCGCATTACCAATGCGTGCTCACCCGTTCAGGTCCGATGGACGATTTGAGTGTGCGGGTGGAGACCAAGCCCGGCGTGTCACCCGACAGCACAGAGGCGCGAGCCGCCGCCAAGCAGCTGCAACATGACATCAAGGTTTTCATTGGCACCAGCGTGGGGATAGAGCTCAAATCCGAAGGTGGCATTGAGCGCAGTCAGGGCAAAGCCAAGCGGGTGGTGGATTTGCGCCGCCAGTGATTTACCCGGGCTTTTGTGCTTGCGGGCAAGGTACTTTCAGTCTTTCATGGCTGCCATCGGTGTTCAGACGCATGGCACTGAGGCAGCCTCCCCACACACAGCCTGAGTCCAGTGCCCAAACATCGGTGCGTGGGGGCTGCGAGAGGGTCGACCAATGCCCGAAAGCCACGGTCGTGCCCGCTGTACGGCGACCAGGAACCTCAAACCAAGGCACATGACCGGCAGGTGCCTGTCCTGCAGACTCTTTGGTGTCGAACTCCATCTCGCCAGAGGGCGTGCAAAACCGCAAACGGGTCAAGGCGTTCACCACCACGCGCCATCGGTCAATTCCTTGCAAGTTGTCTTGCCAGGCCGAAGGGGTGTTGCCGTACATCAGGCGCAAAAAATCAAGCCAATCCGGCCCTCGCAAAACCGATTCGAGTTCGGCAGCCAAGGACAGGGTTTGCGTCACTGTCCAGGTGGGCAATACGCCAGCATGGACCGACAGCACGCCGTGAGACCACAGGGCCAGGGCTTGCTGCCGAAGCCATTGAATCAATTCGGATTTGTCTGGGGCTTGCAGCAAGGCGTTCAAGGTGTCCGTACGTCCGGCCTGACGCAAGCCATTGGCCACAGCCAAACCATGCAAATCATGGTTGCCCAGCACGCAGTGCACGCTGCCATCCAAAGCCATCAGACGTCTGAGAACGGCCACTGAATCTGGGCCGCGGTTGATCAAATCGCCCAAGATGACCAATTGATCTCGACTGGGAGAAAAATCAATTTTCTCCAGCAAGTGTCCGAATGGCTGGTCGCAGCCTTGAATATCACCGATCCAATAACAGGCCATTTGTATCTTGTATTAGAAGTATGGAGAGGTTTTGATTCCGGATGAAATCGAGTGGACTGTTTTTGGATATAAAAATACATGCAATCAATGAATCGATGATCGCGTACTGCATGACCATCGATTTTGAGTTACATTATGTTTTTTTATTTACTTAGGGAAATCAGCATGACACAGTCTTACAAAGAACTTTTGCAACAGCGCGAAGCACTCGAATTGGCTATTTCGCAGGCGCGCCAAAATGAAATTTCTGCGGCCGTAGCCAAAGTGCGTGAATTGGTGGCTGAATTTGGACTCACGGTGCAAGACATTTTCCCTGGTCGTGCCAGCAAAGGCGGTGCAAGCAAAGCTGTCAGCAAGGTTGCTGCCAAATACCGCGATCCCGCAACCGGACAAACCTGGACTGGTCGTGGCAAAGCGCCTAAGTGGATCGAAGGCCGTGACCGCGCCCCTTTCGTTATTGCCTAAACTCAAACAATGGTACTTTAATATACCCACTGGTTTGTCCAGTTGCTTATTGAAACCTGAATTGAAACCCCGTGATGACGGGGTTTCTTTTTGAGGTCTTTGAATGCATGAAAACCCCAAAAGATGTTCTCGCTTGGATCAGATGGGCGCTGATGAGCCAAAACGACGGTCTCTGCCTGCAAACCAAACCAGCGCCTGATTCAATGTTTCGCCGGTAAAGTCAGGCCACAGCTCTTCGCAAAAAAATAGTTCAGCATAGGCAGCTTGCCACAACAGGAAATTACTGACCCGAGATTCGCCGCCCGTTCGAATCAATAAATCGACTTCGGGTGCATCGGCAGTGGACAGATAAGGGGCCAACGAGGCCTCAGTCAATGAGTCCAAACTCAAATTGGAATTATTTTTTTGCCAAGCTTGTACAGCTTGCAGCATGTCCCAGCGACCGCCATAGTTGGCACAAATATAGAGCGTGATGCCCAGGTTGTGGGCTGTTTGCTGCTCTGCATCTGCGATCAATTTTTGTAAAGATTCTGAGAATCGCTGCTTATCGCCCAGTACTTTGAGGCGAACACCATTGGCGTTCATGTCCCGAATCTCTCTTTGAAGATAAGTCCTGAACAAGCCCATCAGCCCAGTGATCTCTTCGGGGGGGCGCTTCCAGTTTTCTGTGCTGAAAGCAAAAAGACTCAAGTGCGGGATGCCCATTTCGGCGCATGCCTTGACGATATCGCGAACCCTTTGAGCGCCTGCTGCATGGCCAAGCCCCGCTGGCATGAAACGGTTTTTTGCCCAGCGACGGTTGCCATCCATGATGATGGCAATGTGCCGGGGCAAAGAAGGTGGTGTAGGGATGGACAAGGGTGGGCAATTTTTTGAGATTTAATTTTACGCGCCTGTTAAGCTGAAGGTGCTTTTTGGCCGTTCAGGGAGTCGCCATGACACCACAGATACAAGAGTTTCTAGACCGTATTGAGCTGATTGAACGGGGCATTGAGCAAGAAGCCAAGATTCGCAGCCAGCAATGGCAAGCCCATTTTGATGAGCACAAGCTGCGCTTCGATAAAGAGGTGTTGGCCCAACAAAGGCGCTTCAAGGCGGGTTTATTGGCGTACGTGTTGACGGCAGAGTGGCGGCATGTCTTGTGCGTGCCCTTCATTTATCCCGTGCTGGTGCCGATGCTTCTGTTGGATGCATTCGTTTCAGTTTATCAGTGGGTGTGTTTTCCCCTGTGCGGAATTCCCAGAGTTCAAAGGTCAGACTTTTGGGCGTTTGATCGCTCACACCTTGCTTATCTGAATGGGCTTGAAAAAATCAATTGTGCTTATTGCGCTTACGGCAATGGTTTGATCGCCTACTGTCGAGAAGTCTTCGGTTTGACCGAGCAATATTGGTGTCCCATCAAGCATGCGAACCGGATCCTGCAGGCCCATCCGCATTACCAAGGCTTTGTCGATTACGGCGATGCGGAAAACTACCGTTCTGAGCTGTCTCGTTTGAGGACTGAATTGAAAGCAATGCAAAAGCAGCGCGTGAAGGCCGAGGACAGCTTGTGAAATGGGACAAATTTGGCCTGTCACGTCATCGACACCCTTGCGGCTGAAAGCCCCATAAAGTGATCGACATGAGAACATTTGCAAATTTGGCCGAGTTGGCCGCTTGTGTAGGTCAAGACGTGGCTGCGACCGAGTGGGTGGAAATCACCCAGCATCAGATCAACCAGTTTGCCGAGGCCACGGGGGATCCCCAGTGGATCCACGTTGACGTGGAGCGGGCCAAACAGGGGCCTTTTGGGGCGCCTATTGCGCATGGTTTTTTGACGCTGTCCTTGTTGTCCCAGTTTTTTGACAAGACCATCCATGTCAGCAGCAAGAAAATGGGCGTGAATTACGGCTTGAACAAAGTGCGCTTTATGGCACCGGTGCCCGTGGGCAGTCGATTGCGTGCGCATTTGCATCTGCATTCGGCCACGCCCATTGAAGGCGGTGGCCTTCAGTTGCAGTGGAACGTCACGGTGGAGCGCGAAGGCAGCGACAAACCTGTTTGTGCAGCCGAGTCTTTGGTGCGCATTTACGCCTGAGCAGGCTGTCCTTGCGAGGTGGGCACCGCACCGAAGCCGTTTTGCCGCCAAGCTTCGAACACAGTCACAGCCACCGCGTTGGACAGGTTCAGACTGCGCTGGCCTTCAAGCATGGGCAGTTTGATGCGCTGACTGGGTGCAAACTTCTCTCGTAATTCGGGTGACAAACCACGCGTCTCTGAGCCAAAAATCAGCCAATCACCGGGTTCGAAGTGCACGCCGAAAGCGGCTCGACTGCCTTTGGTGGTCAGGGCAAACATGCGCTCTGGTGTGGGGCGCTCTTGGGCCATAAAAGCATCCCAATCTGCGTGGCGACGCAAGTCGGCATACTCGTGGTAATCGAGTCCAGCGCGCCGCATGTGTTTGTCATCCATCGAAAACCCCAAGGGTTCCACCAAGTGCAAAGTACACCCGGTGTTGGCGGCCAGTCGGATGACGTTGCCGGTGTTCGGCGGGATTTCAGGTTCAACCAAGACAATATGAAACATGGCGCACATTGTGCCTTGCTGTCTTGTTCGGCTTGCGAAATGTCATTCGGAAGCCAAGGATTCGGTTCTGGCCAAGACCAAAGCGCTGATGTGGGCCGCTCCCGCTTGGCGCAGCACGCGAGCTGCTGAATGCAAAGAGGCACCACTGGTCATCACATCGTCCACCAGCACCACCCGTTTTCCTCTGAGTTGCGCAGCCCTCAATGGCTCCACAGCGAATGCGCCCACCAAATTGGCGAGTCGCTGATGGCGGGGCAACAGCCGCTGTGAGGGGGTGTCGCGGGTGCGCAGCAGCAATTGAACATCTGCTTTGCCAGGGCTCAGTTGCTGGGCCAGCTCCCATGATTGGTTATAGCCCCGGAAGGCCAGTCTTTGTGGTGAAAGTGGAATCGGCAGCACCAGATCCGCGTTGTCCAGCACATCATCTGCCAATGGGGTGCTCATCATCAAGGTGGCCAAGGCATTGGACCAACCGGCCTGTTGTTGAAACTTGAATCTTGCAATCAAGTCAACCCAGGGCCAATCGTAGGTCACAGCGGCCAGGCACATATCGAGTGGGGGTGGTTCTGCCAGGCAGTCTGGACAGCGCCGTCCAGCATTCGCCCATGGCAATGCGCATCCATGACAACGGTTTTGGGGTTGGGCAAAGCGGCTGATGCAAGCTTCACACAAAGGCGCATGAGGCCAGTCTTGACAAATGGCGCAGCGGCTGGGTAACCAGCGCCAAAACCCCGCTGGACCGCTGGCACTGGGCGCAAAAGACATCAGCTTGGGTAAGAGAGGCCACATCGTGTCAATATACTCAAGCCAAAGTCCATGAGCAAGGCAGTCTCATCCGATTCGGCTGGGTGTGCAAAAAAGCCAGTAAACGCGCGTCATTCATTTCAATCTTCGATGTCTCCAGTTTCCAGACCCCCGTCCATGGACCCAGTCGCAGCAGCCAAGTGGCTGGGCAGGCCTGCGCCCTCCTTGACCTCGCCTTGGTTGCATGAGGAAGTGGCCTCCCGCATGCAAGAGCGTTTGGATTTCATCACCCTTCAGCCCAAACAATGGGTTCATTGGGAGCCTTTGAACGGAGGCGTGGCTGCGCACAGGGCCTTGGTGCAGCGTTACCCCAATGCGCGGGCATGGTTGGTCTGTGAACAAGTTGAAAATGCCCTGGCAGCACGTTCCTTGATGGCGCGTCATTGGTGGCAGGTGCTGGCTTGGCGTGAGCAAAAGCAGCAGCTTGGCTTGCCCTCAGAGTCATCGGCCGACATGCTGTGGGCCAACATGCAACTTCACGGACACCCCGAACCAGAAGCCTTGCTGCGAGCGTGGCATCAAGCTTTGTCTGTGAATGGATTTTTGATGTTTTCGTGCTTCGGTCCCGATACAGTGCGCGAGCTGCGCCAAGTCTATGAACGTGCCGGTTGGCCCCAACCGGCGCATGAGTTCACCGACATGCACGATTGGGGTGACATGTTGGTGCAGGCTGGATTTGCCGAACCGGTCATGGACATGGAGCGGATCACCTTGACCTATGCCTCGCCAGAGGGCCTTTTGACCGATTTGCGCGAACTCGGGCGCAATTTGCATGTCAATCGTTTTGCAGGTTTGCGAGGGCGCACCTGGAAGACAGCCTTGCTGAGTGCCTTGATGGCTCTGGCCCATCCAGAACATGATGGCCGTCTTTCTTTGAGCTTTGAAATCGTGTATGGCCATGCTCTTAAACCCCAGCCCAGGCTCAAATTGGGACCGAAAACAGAAATCGGACTGGACCAAATGCGACATATGCTGCGTTCGTCTGGGGGTATGCCGGACAAACTTTGAGTTTTGTCAAAAGCGGCATTGATCTCAGGTAAAATCCGGCCGGAATTGATCGCAGTGATTGCTTGATTGCGTGTTAGTTTATTGAAAGTTGACAGATGTCAAATCAGGCTTACCAGTTTGCTCAAGTCTCTGGTCCCTCTATCCATTGGCGGCTCAAACGCAATTGTTCCTTTACGCCAGTCCAATTGGGCTGGGTGTACATGCTCTTGTGCGCTGTTTCTTTGGGTATTGGGGTGTTTTTTTGGTTGCAAGGTGCCACCCTTGTGTTGGCTTTTGCTGGCTTGGAAGTAGCTGTCGTGGGCTTGGCTTTTTTGGCTTATGCCCGCCATGCGGCGGACGGTGAAATGATTTCGCTTCAAGGTGCCAATTTGGTGGTGGAGCTGGAAACAGCAGGTCGCCTCGAAAGGGCAGAGTTTGAGCGTCAATGGGTGAGGGTTGAGCCTAAATCCGGAGACTTGAGCTTGATCGAGTTGTCGGGTCAAGGTCGTTCGATTGAGGTGGGGCGTTTTGTGCGCCCCGAACTGCGGCAAGTGCTGGCGCGAGAAATCAGAAAGGCATTGCGTTCAGCGTGATGCCTTGTGGCCATTTGAATCTGTAACAGTTTTTCTAGAGTTTGAATTCAACAGTGTCTTGGAAGTTAGTGAGAACCATGAAGAATATTTCCAACCAATTGGCTTCGCTGCTATCACGCGCGGGCATTTTTGCAGGTGCATGGGTTGCAACCGCAGCCCAAGCTGTCAACGACTTGCCGGGTGGCCCCGCGGTCAATCAGCTCAATTTGCATCCCGCAGTAACCAAAATTGCCGAAGAGCAGCAGTGGCTGCATTGGTTCATGCTGATCCTTTGCACGGTCATTTTCATCGCCGTTTTTGCGGTCATGTTCTATTCCATATGGAAGCACCGCAAGTCGGTGGGTCACAAACCAGCCACTTTCACCGAATCCATCACGGTCGAGGTGGTTTGGACCGCTGTTCCCTTCGTCATCGTGATCTTGATGGCCTTGCCGGCCACCAAGGTTTTGGTGGCTCAAAAAGACACCACCAATGCCGATTTGACCGTCAAGGTCACTGGATACCAGTGGAAATGGGGTTACGACTACATCAATGGACAAGGCGAAGGTCTGAGCTACATTTCTACGCTTGATTCATCTCACCGTGCCATGTCCGATGCTGGCAAGCCTGCAGGTGATAATTACCTGCTCAAAGTAGATAACCCCTTGGTGGTTCCTGTGGGCCAAAAAGTTCGCGTGATCACCACGGCCAATGATGTGATCCACGCATTTGCGGTGCCTGCCTTTGGCATCAAACAAGATGCCATCCCGGGTTTTGTGCGCGACACATGGTTCCGTGCTGAAAAAACAGGTGATTTTTACGGCCAATGCCAAGAACTGTGTGGAAAAGAGCATGCCTACATGCCCATCCATGTCAAGGTTTTGTCTGCGGAAGATTACACAGCTTGGGTGGCCACTGAGAAAAAGAAACAACTCGCCAAAGCAGATGACCCTAGCAAAGTTTGGGCTCTCGAAGATTTGACCAAGCGCGGTGAGAAAGTCTATGCATCCAACTGTATCGCTTGCCACCAAGCCTCCGGAAAAGTGGCTGGTTCGATCAAGGCGCTTGACGGTTCAGCCATTGTTCTGGATGCCGACAAGTCCAAACAGATTGCTGTTTTGCTCAATGGTGCAGGCAATGGTGCGATGCCAGCTTGGAAGCAGTTGTCTGATACCGATATCGCTGCTGTGATCTCTTACACCAAAAACAACTGGTCCAACAAGACGGGGCAAATCGTGCAGCCAGCCGACGTCCTGGCCGCTCGCAAATAAGCCCAAGCGTATTCAAATCAAAGGAAATCAAGATGAGTGCCGTTCTAGACCATCACGATCACGCCCATGACGACCACGGTCACGCGCCAGCTGGCTGGCGTCGTTGGGTGTATGCCACCAACCACAAAGACATTGGTACCTTGTACCTGCTGTTCAGCTTTGCCATGCTCATGGTCGGCGGCGTGTTGGCCCTGGGCATCCGTGCCGAGTTGTTCCAGCCTGGTCTGCAAATTGTGAACCCTGAGTTGTTCAACCAGTTCACCACCATGCACGGGATCATCATGGTGTTCGGCGCGATCATGCCGGCCTTTGTGGGCTTTGCAAACTGGATGCTGCCTCTGCAAATCGGCGCATCCGATATGGCTTTTGCCCGGATGAACAACTTCAGCTTCTGGCTGATGATTCCCGCGTCATTGATGTTGGTGGGTTCGTTCTTCATGCCCGGTGGTGCACCTGCCGCCGGATGGACCTTGTATGCGCCCTTGACCCTGCAAATGGGGCCTTCGATGGATGCAGCGATTTTTGCGATGCACATCTTGGGTGCTTCGTCCATCATGGGTTCGATCAACATCATCGTCACCATCTTGAACATGCGTGCGCCTGGCATGACTTTGATGAAAATGCCCATGTTCGCTTGGACATGGTTGATCACTGCCTATTTGCTGATCGCTGTGATGCCTGTGTTGGCTGGCGCGATCACCATGACCTTGACTGACCGTCACTTCGGTACCAGCTTCTTCAACCCCGCAGGCGGTGGTGATCCAGTGATGTATCAGCACATTTTCTGGTTCTTTGGTCACCCTGAGGTGTACATCATGATCTTGCCGGCTTTCGGCATCATCAGCCAGATCGTCCCTGCATTTTCTCGCAAGAAGTTGTTTGGTTATGCCTCCATGGTGTATGCCACTTCCTCCATTGCCATCTTGTCGTTCATCGTGTGGGCCCACCACATGTTCACGACGGGCATGCCTGTCACAGGTCAGTTGTTCTTCATGTACGCGACCATGCTGATCGCTGTACCCACTGCCGTGAAGATTTTCAACTGGATCGCGACCATGTGGCGCGGCTCCATGACCTTTGAAACTCCCATGTTGTTTGCTGTGGGCTTCATCTTTGTGTTCACCATGGGTGGCTTCACAGGTTTGATTTTGGCCATGGCCCCGATCGACATCCAGTTGCAAGACACTTATTACGTGGTGGCGCACTTCCACTATGTTTTGGTGGCGGGTTCTTTGTTTGCCCTGTTTGCCGGTGTCTATTACTGGATTTCCAAGTGGACCGGTGTGATGTACAACGAAACACGCGGCAAGATCCACTTCTGGTGGTCGCTGATCTCCTTCAACATCACCTTCTTCCCGATGCACTTCCTGGGTTTGGCCGGCATGCCCCGTCGCTACGCTGACTACCCCATGCAGTTCACCGACTTCAACATGATTGCTTCGGTGGGTGCCTTCTTCTTTGGTTTCGCTCAGGTGTATTTCTTCCTGTTCGTGGTCTTGCCTTGCATGCTGGGTAAGGGCGAAAAAGCGCCTCAGAAGCCTTGGGAAGCCGCAGAAGGCCTGGAGTGGGAAGTCCCATCTCCCGCACCTTTCCACACCTTTGAGAACCCACCCAAGCTGGACGCCACTGCGACCCGCGTGATTGGTTGAGCAACATGGCCATGACACCCGAACAAAGAAAAAGCAATGTTCGTCTGGGCTTGATCTTGTTATCCGTGGCCTGCGTTGTTTTGGCCGGGTTCGTGGCCAAAATCTTGTTGCTCAATACCTGAAGGACATTTGATGAACCTGCGTGGTGCAAACCTGAAGATGGTCGGCAAGCTGGCGGTGGTCACTGCGGGCATGTTCTGCTTCGGGTACGCATTGGTGCCAATTTACAAGGCCATATGCGACATCACGGGGATCAACGTTTTGTCCATCTCTGAGACGCAGGTGCCTGGTAACGCCAAAGCCGCGCAAGCGGCGCAGGTCCTGCGCAACAGCCAAGTGGACACCAGCCGCACCATCACCGTTGAGTTCGATGCCAATGTGCGCGGGCCTTGGGATTTCAAGCCAGAAAAAAGGTCGATGCAAGTGCATCCGGGTGAACTCACCACGGTCATGTACGAGTTTCAAAACATCCAAAACCGCCGGATGGCCGCGCAAGCCATTCCCAGTTACGCCCCCAAGCAAGCCGCTAGCCATTTCAACAAGCTGGAGTGTTTTTGCTTCAACGAGTACACCTTGGAAGCAGGCGAGAAAAAAGCATGGCCTGTGGCTTTCGTGATCGATCCGAAACTTTCCAAGGATGTCACGACGATCACGTTGTCCTACACCTTCTTTGAAGTGGGTGGCAAGACACCCGTGGCACCCACTGCGCCTTTGGCCTCCAAGGCAGTGACCACCCTAACAGGGTCAGGTTCATGAGCGAGCTAGAGGCCAAATCGGTGAAGCGCTCAAACTGGTTGAGGACGGTTCAGGCCGTGCTTTGGTCTTTTGTGGGTTTACGAAAAGGTTCTGATTACCAACAGGATCTAGAGAAGCTCAATCCTTTCCACATCATCGGTGTCGGAATCGGTGCGGCTTTGTTGTTTGTATTGGGGCTCATCGCCTTGGTCAATTGGGTGGTGGCACAGCCTCATGTGCTGTAACCCCCTTATCAGATTTCGAATGAAGAGAGAGCAGGAGTATTCATGAGTTCAGCAGCACACGGCAGCACGCCTTACTACTACGTCCCACACGAATCACGTCACCCCGTGATGTCGGCCATCGGTTTGTTCTTCGTCATTTTGGGCGCAGGTCAATGGATCAATGGCTCCGAATGGGGCATGTATTGCTTGTTCTTTGGCATGGCTTGGTGGCTGATCGTCTTGTACCAGTGGTTCTCAGAAGCTGTGCACGAAAGCGAAACCGGCATGTACAGCCGAAAGATCGATTTGTCCTTCCGCTGGAGTATGACTTGGTTCATTTTTTCAGAGGTCATGTTCTTTGGTGCCTTCTTCACCGCCTTGTGGTGGGCCAGGTCCCATTCCATCCCAGCACTGGGCAGCTTGGAAAATGCCTTGCTCTGGCCTGACTTCAAAGCGGCTTGGCCTAGCGTTGTAGCGGGTGCCACCACTTCGCCTGCGGGCATTGTGGAGCCGTTCAAGACCATGGGACCTTTCTGGTTGCCCACGATCAACACGGCATTGCTCTTGACGTCCGGTGTCACATTGACCATCGCGCACCATGCCTTGCAAGTCGGAGATCGACTCAAAACCATCAAATTCATGTGGATGACGGTCGTTTTGGGCCTCGTGTTTTTGTTTGTTCAGGGTTATGAATACGCTTATGCATGGGGCGAATTGAACCTCAAACTATCGTCCGGTATTTATGGTTCAACCTTTTACATGCTGACGGGTTTCCATGGTTTCCACGTGTTTGTGGGCATGTTGATGTTGTTGTTCATCACATTGCGTTTGCAAAAAGGCCATTTCACCAAAGACCGACATTTCGGTTTTGAAGGCGCTGCTTGGTATTGGCACTTTGTTGACGTGGTTTGGCTGGGCCTGTACATCTTGGTTTATTGGATGTAAGACTCGCCTTAATCGTTAAAAAAGCGCCCTTGGGCGCTTTTTTATTGAGATGTTTTGAAGACAGGGTGATTGAATCAAAGCCCAGGTGGAATGCCTGTGGGTTGAATCCAACCCATCTTCCAAGAAATCAATACACAAAGAAACAAAACGATCGACAAACCCACCCGAAGGGCGAGCGCAGTGGCCATTTTGTTTTTGGGTGGCGCAGCACCGTCTTCCGGGGGCACACTGCCTCTCATCATGTGAAGCAGAGCCCAAACCAGACTGGCCAAAATGGCCGCAAAAGCAACAACAACCAATATTTTCATGGTGGCATTATCCGATGACTGAAAAAACCCCGGGGCGACAAAGATGGCTCTTGCTGGCACTGGCTGTGCTGAGCGTGGGCCTGACCTGTTCGCTGGGTTTATGGCAGCTGGGCCGTGCGGCTGAAAAAACGGCTTTGCAACTGGCCCGAACCCAGCAGGCCGAAAAGCCGGTGCTCAATGGTCAAAGCCTGAAAGTGGACGTCGACCCGTCTGATGTGCCCAACAATTTGATGCACCGACGCATGGTCTTGGTGGGCCATTGGCAGCACCAGCACACGGTCTTCTTGGAAAACAGGCAAATGAATGCGAAGCCGGGTTTTTTTGTTTTGACGCCGCTCAAATTGGAAGACTCTGGCCTGACTGTCGTGGTCCAACGTGGTTGGGCTCAACGGTCGTTCACGGATCGTACGGTCCTGCCGACCATCGATCAGACCACTGAGCGCGTGGAGGTGGCTGGAAATTTGGCCCCATGGCCGTCAAGGCTCTACGATTTCGGTGGCGAGGAGAAAGGGCCGATACGGCAAAATCTCGATTGGCAAAAATTCAAACAAGAAACGGGTTTGGACTTGCCCAAGTTCACACTGCTGCAGTCCGGTGCAGCGTCGGAAGGACTGCTGCGTGAATGGCCTGTGGTGGCCAGTGGTGTCGAAAAGCACCATGGATACGCTTTTCAATGGTTTGGCCTCAGCGCCTTGATCGCTTTACTTTATGTCTGGTTCCAAATTGTCCAACCCCGCCGATCCCCAAAAATCCACTGAAAGCCCCTTGGCCATGACCATTCATGATTTGCCAAGTCCGGGCGACGTGGTGCAGGCGGATGCCCAGCGCACGCGCATCGGTCGCTGGAAGATGATCGCCATGATGTTGGTCTGCGCCTCGCCCGTTTTGGCTTCTTATTTCACCTATTACGTACTTCGACCCGAGGGCCGCAGCGTGTATGGTGAACTGATTCAGCCGCAAAAGGACATGCCCAGCATCACGGTTAAAAATGAGCAGGCGCAAGATGTTGCTTTGCAGTCGCTCAAAGGCCAGTGGTTGTTGGTGACCGTGGCTTCTGGTTCGTGCAATGAGCGCTGCCAGCAAAATATTTATTTTCAAAGACAGTTGAGGGAAATTCTGGGTCGTGAGAAAGACCGATTGGACCGTGTCTGGTTGGTGACCGATGCTGCGCCCGTTCCACCTGAGTTACAAGCCGCACTCCAGGGGGCCCATGTGCTTCGGATGGACGCCGAAACGGTGGCGCGCTGGATCACCCCGGGAGCAGGGCAGCAGCTGCAAGACCATCTCTATGTGGTGGACCCCATGGGCAACTTCATGATGCGATTTCCGGCCAACATGGATGTCCCGGGAGCCTCCAAAGCCAAAAGAGACTTGAACCGCTTGCTCAAGGCGTCATCGTCTTGGGATCAAGCGGGACGATGAACCATGACTGAAGTTGCGTTGTACAACCTCGAGCCCTTGCTGGAGCTGATGGCGGTGGGTTTGGCGGTGGCTGCTTTGCCGCTGGCTTGGTGGCTTTGGCGTCAGCGCCATGCCGCTGCGTCCAGCCGATTGAAGGCGCTGACGCTGATCACCTTGTTTCTCACATTTGACCTGGTGTTGTTCGGTGCCTTCACCCGCTTGACCGACTCGGGACTGGGTTGTCCCGATTGGCCAGGTTGTTATGGCAGCGCAACACCCATTGGCGCCAAAGTTGAAATCACAGCGGCTCAAACCGCCATGCCCACAGGCCCGGTCACTCACAGCAAAGCCTGGATCGAGATGGTCCACCGTTATTTGGCCACAGGGGTGGGGGTTTTGATCCTCACCTTGGCGAGCGCGACTTGGTGGTTGCGTCGCCAAAGCCAACAAGTCAGCCCTTGGTTGCCGACTTTGACCTTGCTGTGGGTCTGCATGCAAGGGGCTTTCGGTGCCCTCACCGTCACCATGAAGCTGTTCCCTGCCATCGTCACCTTGCACCTGATGGGCGGCATGGGTTTGTTGGCTTTGCTCATGGCCCAAGCCGTGCGCTACGACGGTGCTGGACTGCGGCCATTGCCAGCGTTTTTGCGTCGGGGCTTGTGGATCGGATTTCTACTGCTCTGGGCCCAAATTGCTTTGGGCGGCTGGGTCAGCACCAACTATGCCGTTTTGGCGTGTCCAGACTTCCCCACTTGCAATGGTCAGTGGGTGCCTGAAATGAATTGGCAGGGCTTTAGCCTCTGGCGCGAACTGGGTTATACCCCCCAAGGAGAGTTGCTGCCCTTCTTGGCTTTGTCCACCATCCACTTTGTTCACCGCTCGGCCGCTTGGTTGGTATTGGGTGTCATGGTGTGGGTGGGTTGGCAGTTGCGACAACAAGAGGGCTTGTCGGTGGCGGGACGTTGCTTGCTGGGTCTGTCGGCTTTGCAGTTGATCACCGGCTTGAGCAATGTGGTTTTGGGTTGGCCCTTGTTGGCTGCCGTTTTGCACACCGGTGGGGCTGCGGCCTTGGTGGTGACGCTGACCTGGGCGCTCAGCATCAGTCGGACCGATAATCCTCAGCGTATGACGTTCTCCCCAAGGCCTGCCCCATGACCGCCGCGATTGCTCCAATTCCCATGTCTGCATGGCAGCAGTATTACGCGTTGACCAAGCCGCGCGTGGTTCAACTGATTGTTTTTTGCGCCCTGATTGGCATGGTGCTGGCCGTGCCCGGTGTGCCCAGTTGGGCCGAGTTGAAGCTGGGTCTTTGGGCTTGTATCGGCATTTGGTTGGTAGCCGGCGCCGCTGCGGCTTTCAACTGTTTGGTTGAAAAAACCATCGACGCCAAGATGAGGCGTACTGCCTGGCGACCGACCGCTAAAGGCGAGCTGAGCGACCGTCAGGCCTTGTTGTTCTCAGGGGTTTTGTGCGCCGTGGGTTCGGCCGTGCTGTATGTGCTGGTCAACCCACTCACCATGTGGCTCACCTTTGCCACCTTTGTGGGCTACGCCATCATTTACACCGTGATCCTGAAACCTCTGACGCCTCAGAACATTGTGATCGGCGGTGCCAGTGGCGCGATGCCACCGGTGCTGGGCTGGGCGGCCATGACCGGTCAGGTTGGACCGGAAGCCTTGATCCTGTTTTTGATCATTTTCTTGTGGACGCCGCCGCATTTTTGGGCGCTGGCGCTTTACCGCGTTGAGGATTACCGCAAGTCCGGCTTGCCCATGTTGCCGGTCACCCATGGCAACGAATTCACACGGCTGCAAATTCTGTTGTACACCGTGGTGTTGATGGCCTCTTGCCTGATGCCGTTTGTCTATGGCATGAGTTCTTGGCTCTATTTGGCGGCGGCGGTGGTGCTCAGCATCGGTTTCATCGGCTACGCGGTGGCTTTGTACCGTGAGTATTCGGATGAACTGGCCCGCAAGACCTTTCGCTTTTCATTGGTCCACCTGAGTGCCTTGTTTGCCGCTTTGCTGCTCGACCACTATATTTTTTAAGGCTAAAGTCATGCTGCAGCGAAGAGTTATTTCGAGAGCCTTTTGGGCTTTAGGCTGGGTCAGCGCCTTCGCGGTTTTGTCCGGTTGTGGCCAAGACAAACCTGCTTTCAAAGGCGTGGACATCACTGGCGCTGATTACGCGCAGGGCTTTTCGCTGAGTGATCAAGACGGTCAGGTGCGCACCCTGAAAGACTTTGCCGGCAAGACCGTGGTGGTATTTTTTGGTTTCACCCAATGCCCTGACGTGTGCCCCACGGCCTTGCAAGAAATCGCCCAAGCCAAAAAGCTGTTGGGTGCGGATGGCGCCAAATTGCAAGGCATCTTCATCACGGTTGACCCCGAGCGTGACACGCCCGAGTTGCTCAAAGCCTATGTCGCCAACTTCGGTGCTGATTTTGTGGCCCTGCGTCCCAGCCCGGAGCAGCTGCCCAAAGTGACCAAAGACTTCAAGATCTATTACAAAAAGGTCGACGGTAAAACCCCCACCAGTTATACCCTGGACCACTCGGCAGGCAGTTTCACCTTTGATCCGCAAGGCCGCATTCGGCTTTACAACCGCCACGCCAGCGGTGCAGAAACCTTGGCCTCTGACGTGAAAATTTTGCTCAGCGGCAAATAAGGCACACTGGGCCTCAGTTCAGCTCGATCTTCTGACTGCGGATGATGGCGCCCAAGGCTTGGGTATCAGACTCGATGCGGTTGCGCAAGCCCTCTGGCGAGGAGCCCACCACCTGCCAACCTTGTTGAAACAAACGTGACCGCATGTCGGGGGAACGCACGATGTCGCTGACCAAGGCCGACAAGCGGCTGGCGACCGCTGCGGGCATGGAGGCTGGGGCAGCCACTGCATTCCAAATTTCCAACTGGTAGTCCTTGATACCGATCTCTGAGAGGCTGGGCACTTCGGCCGCCACGGGGCTGCGGCCGCTGCTGGAAGCCCCAATGGCGCGCAGTTTGCCCGCACTGACTTGGGCTGCCGACATCGCAGGGGGCAGCAAGGCCAATTGCACTTGGCCACCCAGCATGGCCGTGATGATCTGCGGGTTGCCGGGGTAGGGCACATGCACAGGGGCAATGCCGGCTTTGGTTTTGAGCAGTTCCATGCCCAGGTGCGCCACGGTGCCAACGCCGGGCGATGCATAGCTGAGTTTGTCGCCCGCCTTTTGGGCCTGGCTCAACCATTCGGCAGCACTCTGACCGGGCGCATTGGCGGGCACGGTCAGGACCAAAGGTGCTTTGCCAATCAGGCTGATGGGCGCGAGGTCTTTGAGTGGGTCATAAGGCACCTTGGGATTCAGAATGCGGGCAATGGTCATGTTGCCGTTGATCATCAGACCCAGCGTGTGGCCATCGGTGGATTTCGCCACGAAGTCGGCCGCGATGTTGCCGCCGGCACCCACTTTGTTTTCGACGATCACGTTTTGGCCCAAGGCCTTGGACAAAGGCTCGGCCAAAGCGCGTGCCGTCAAGTCGGGGCTGGAGCCGGCCGGGAAGCCCACCACCAAGCGAACGGTTTGTGTGGGCCATGCCGCTGTCGATGCGGTGGCCCATGAGGGTGTCATTCCCAAAGCCAAAACAGCGCTGATGGCCAGTGTCCAATGGCGGCGAGAAAAACCAGTTTGGGTGCGAGCGGTCATGGCAGAGCCTTTCAAAACAAAACTGCAGTGACTTTAGCGCATTGCAGGCCAAAAAATACCCGGTCTAAACCGGGTATCCGAATGCCATGCAGCCCACAGGCTTGTGGGCTTTAAGCGAACTCGACCAGCGCCTTTTTCATCTTTTTCATGGCCGCTACCTCGATTTGGCGGATGCGCTCGGCGCTCACGCCGTATTCGTCGGCCAGGTCGTGCAAGGTCATGCCGCCCGAACCGTTGTCGTTCACCTTGAGCCAGCGCTCCTCCACGATGCGGCGGCTGCGCTCGTCCAGCACATTCAAGGCGCTGGCCAGGCCATCGCTGGCCATCACGTCCCGCTCGTGGGCTTCGATCATCGCGGTGGGCTCGTGGTTCACATCGGCCAAATACGCAATGGGACCAAAGGCCTGCTCGCCATCGTCCGATGGGGCTGGGTCCAGCAACACATCGCCGCCGGACATGCGCATTTCCATCTCCCGCACTTCCTCGCGCTTGACGTTCAGGCTGTGCGCCATCGCGTCGACCTGGTCGGGGGTGAGGGTGTCGCGGTGCGTGCCTTCGTCGGCATCGGCTTTGTAGCCTTGCTTCATTGAGCGCAGGTTGAAAAACAGCTTGCGCTGGGCTTTGGTGGTGGCCACTTTGACCATGCGCCAGTTTTTCAGGATGTACTCGTGGATCTCGGCCTTGATCCAGTGCAGCGCGTAGCTGACCAGACGCACGCCCTGATCGGGGTCAAAGCGCTTGACCGCTTTCATCAGGCCCACATTGCCTTCCTGGATCAGGTCACCGTGCGGCAGGCCGTAGCCCAAGTACTGGCGCGACACCGACACCACCAGACGCAGGTGGGATAGCACCAGTTTGCGGGCGGCTTCGAGGTCGTCGTTGGCTTTGAGTTGCCGGGCGGCTTCCTGCTCTTCCTCGAGGGTGAGCATGGGCATGCGGTTGACCGCAGAGATGTAGGCGTCCAGGTGGCCGAGCGAGGGCACGACCGCCCAAGGGTTGCTCAGCGCGATGGCTGTGGCGGGGGAACCAGTTTGAATGTTCATACCAGAACTCCTTTCAGAATACCCCAATATTAGCACTCTCTGGTGAGGAGTGCTAAAGGACCGCCTCGGGGGTCTGAGGTTCCTCGGGTTTTCCCTGATTTTGCGGGCCAGGGCTGGGTCCGTCTGTGCACTGGGCAACGGCGCAAGTCAGGGTGTTCAGCTCAGCAGGGCTTGGGCAAACTCGCGGGCGTTGAAGGTTTCCAGGTCTTCCAGCTTCTCGCCCACGCCGATGAAGTACACCGGAATCGGCTTTTCCCGGGCAATGGCGCACAGCACACCGCCCTTGGCCGTGCCGTCGAGCTTGGTCACGATCAGGCCTGTCAGGCCGAGCGTGTCGTCAAAGGCTTTGACCTGGGCCAGGGCGTTTTGTCCGGTGTTGCCGTCGATCACCAGCAGCACCTCATGCGGGGCAGTGCCATCGGCCTTTTGCACCACGCGCTTGATTTTTTTCAGCTCTTCCATCAGGTGGGTTTGGGTGGGCAGACGCCCGGCCGTGTCCACCA
Organism: Limnohabitans sp.; assembly: GCF_040400975.1. Taxonomy (GTDB): domain Bacteria; phylum Pseudomonadota; class Gammaproteobacteria; order Burkholderiales; family Burkholderiaceae_C; genus Limnohabitans_A. Next base: position 72,681 of record NZ_JBBAPF010000004.1, read on the forward strand.
GCACCACATCGCGTCCCCGGGCGCGGCCAGCGCTCACGGCGTCAAAGCTCACGGCAGCCGGGTCACCGCCTTGTTGGCTGATGATTTCGACCGTGTTGCGGGTGGCCCAAACCGCCAGTTGCTCCTTGGCTGCAGCGCGGAAGGTGTCGGCCGCGGCCAGCAGCACGCTCAGGCCCTCATCCGCCAAGTGTTTCGTCAGTTTGCCAATGGAGGTGGTTTTGCCTGCGCCATTGACGCCTGCGACCATGATCACGGTGGGGTGGTGGTCGCCAATGCTCAAGGGCTTTTGCAGGGGTTGCAGCAAGTCGGTGATGGCATCGGCCAGCAAGGTTTTGACCTGTGACGGTTCGGTGGTCTTGCTCGCTTTGACGCGGCGCTTGAGGTCTTGCAGCAAATATTCCGTAGCCTTGACACCGGTGTCGGCGACCAGCATGGCGGTTTCCAGCTCTTCATAGAGTTCGTCGTCGATGCGCGTGCCGGTGAAGACGGTGGTGATGCTGGCGCCGGTCTTGCGCAGGCCCGCTTTCAGGCGGTCCAGCCAAGCTTGGCGACCCACAGGCTTGGGTGCGTCAACAAGAGGAGCCGCGCTGTCGGCCTGTGGCACCCAAGGTGAAGGCGTTTGAGAGGTTGATTCCGCCATCGCGGCAGAGCCCGTGGTGGCAGAGGGTAAGGTGGCCGTTTCGGACTTGGCCGAAGATGGGACCTCGGCTATTGGGGATTTTTTTTTGAAGAAACTGAACATGGCTTGGATTTCAAGGATCATGCATTCTATGAAACCGAACCTTCTCTTGGGACTTTCTTTGGCAGCGGCCCTGTGGGGCTCTGGTGCGACAGCATTCGCTCAAGCTTCGCAAGGGCCAAAAAATATCGCCACAGCGACCAGTCCAGCCGCAGTGGCGCAGGTCCACACCTTCACCTTGGCCAATGGCATGTCCTTGTGGGTCAAGCCCGACCGGCGCGCGCCCACCGCCGTGCACATGGTGTGGCTGCGCGTGGGCTCGATGGACGAGGTCGACGGCACCAGTGGTGTGGCCCATGTGCTGGAGCACCTGCTTTTCAAGGGCACGCCCACTTTGGCAGCTGGTGAGTTTTCCCGCCGAGTGGCAGCATTGGGAGGCCGTGAAAATGCTTTCACCGCCAAGGACTACACCGGCTATTTTCAGCAGATACCCTCTGCTCAGCTCGAAGCCGTGATGCGTTTGGAGTCGGACCGCTTTGCCAACAACCAGTGGCCTGACAGCGAATTCATCAAGGAGTTGGAGGTGGTCAAAGAAGAGCGGCGCTTGCGGACCGACGACAACCCCCGCGCCCAGTTGCATGAAATGCTGTCGGCTACCGCTTTGGTCGCATCGCCTTACCGTCGTCCCATCGTGGGCTGGATGAGCGACCTCGAGGCCATGACAGCACAAGATGCGCGCGACTTCTACCGCAAGTGGTATTCGCCTTCGAACGCTGTGGTGGTGGTGGCGGGCGATGTTGATCCAATGCGCGTCAAGGCCTTGGCCGACCAATACTATGGCGTGATCCCTGCCCGTGCCGTGCCCGAGCGCAAGCCGCGTGAAGAACCTGTGCAGCAAGGCCTGCGTCGGTTTGAGTTCAAGGCGCCAGCCGAACAAGCCTATGTGGCTCTCGCTTTCAAGGTGCCGCGTCTGGCCAGCTTGGCCCCTGCCCCTGAGCATGACGAGGCATTGGCTTTGACCGTGTTGGCCGCTGTTCTCGACGGCTACAGCGGTGCTCGGCTCGACCGCGCACTGACGCAAGGAGAAAACCGGCTGGCCGACAGTGCGGGGGCTTACAACGGACTGATGGGTCGAGGCCCCCAGTTCTTTTATCTGGAAGGTGTGCCTGCCAAAGGTCAAAGCCCAGAGGCACTCGAATCTGCCTTGCGTGCCCAAGTACAACGCGTGGCCACGGAAGGCGTGACTGAAGCAGAGTTGCAGCGCGTCAAGACCCAATGGGTGGCCAGCGAAATCTACAAACTGGACTCTGTTTTTAACCAAGCCCGCGAGCTGGGTGTAGCCTGGACTTTGGGCCTGCCGCCTGACTACGGTTCGCAGTTGATCGCCCGCTTGCGTCAAGTCACGCCCGCTCAGGTGCAAGCTGTGGCACAAAAATTTTTTGGCGACGACAGCCTCACGGTGGCCATTTTGCGGCCGCAGCCCATGTCGGGCCAGCCCCGTCCGCGCCGCCCAGCCGCCGGCGCTCGGCACTGAACCCGGTGAATGCCATGCACAACCAGACTCTCATGCCATCGACCTCTTTGTTGTCCAAGACCCGAAAAACGCTTTGGCTTTTCAGCTGTTTGCTGGCTTGCTGGACCATGAACACGGGTGCGCAAGCCGCTTTGCCCATCCAGCATTGGATCCAAGCCAATGGGGCCCGTGTTTACCTGGTTGAAAGCCATGCCATCCCGATGGTCGATGTGCAGATCGACATCGATGCGGGCAGCCGCCGTGATCCTGCCGCGCAGGCCGGCTTGGCTTCGGTCATGGCGGGCCAAATTGCGAACGGCACCCGGGCCGACCCCCAAGGTCAAGGCCCTTACCCCATGGCCATGGACGAAAACCAAATCGGTGAAGCTTGGGCCGACTTGGGCGCCAGCCTGGGCATCAGCGCCAGCGGCGACCGTTTGAGCTTTGGACTGCGCAGCCTGAGTTTCCCAGATTTGCTGGACAAAGCCGTGGCTCTGGCAGCCCGTCAAATGGCCCATCCGGCTTTTCCTGAAGCCATGTGGTTGCGCGACCGTGAACGCTTTGGGGCAGCGATCCGTGAATCCTTGACCAAGCCTGGCACTGTGGTGCAGCACCGATTTGCCCAAGCCGTTTTTGGCACGCACCCCTATGGCCAGCGCACCACGCCCGAGACCCTCTCACGCATTGGTGTGCAAGATTTGCACAAGCTGCACGCGCAGAGTTTGCGCGCTTGCCGTGCCACGGTGAGCGTGGTGGGGGCTTTGACCCGTGCCCAAACCGATGCCTTGGTGCAACGCCTCGTGGCGCAGTGGCCCCGCGATGCAGGCTGCCAAAGTTTGCCGCCTGTGCCTGAAGTGGCTCCTTTGGCCGCCGCACAAAACCTGAACCTCCCATTCAATTCGGCCCAGGCCCATGTGCTGATGGGCCAACCGGGCTACAAGCGCTCTGACCCTGACTTTTTTCCTCTGCTGGTGGGTAACCATATTTTGGGTGGTGGCGGCTTTGTGTCGCGCCTGACCGAGCAGGTGCGTGAAAAGCGGGGCCTGAGTTACAGCGTCTACAGCGCCTTTTCGCCGGGCCTGCATGCGGGCGCTTTCACTGTAGGTTTGCAGACACGTCCTGATCAAGCTGCGCAGGCCGTCGCGGTGGCCCAAGAGGTGGTGCAAGGCTTTGTGCGTGAAGGCCCCACCGAAGCTGAGTTGCTTGCGGCCAAGTCCAATTTGGTGGGAGGTTTTGCACTGCGCATTGACAGCAACCGCAAGTTGCTTGACAACGTGGCCAACATCGCCTGGAACCGGCTGCCACTGGACTATCTGAGCACCTGGACGCGGCAAATCGAGCGCGTGACCGCCGCCGATATCCAACGCGCCATGGCCCGGGTGTTGCAGCCCGAGCGCATGGTCACCGTGGTGGTGGGTGGTCAGCCGTGAAGAAACGGTTTGCAACGGTTTGCAACGGTTTGCAACGGTTTGCGACAGAGCTGACATCGAACTTGTTGGTTCTGGGTTTTGACGCAAAGGGTCATGGTTTTTGGGGTCTACCTGTGTGGGCCTTTACACTCGCAGGCTATGCCATCAGCACCCTCCAAACGTCCAGCGCTCAGCGGTGCGGCACGCCACGCCGCGGCCAAAAAGCCCCAAAATCCGGTGCCCAAGGGCCCGTCCTCTCACGAAATCCGCATCATCGGTGGGCTGTGGCGCCGCACTCGACTGAAGGTGCTGGACAAGCCGGGCTTGCGCCCAACGCCTGACCGGGTTCGCGAAACCCTGTTCAACTGGCTGGGCCAAGACCTCACGGACTGGCGATGTGTGGATGCGTTTGCGGGCACGGGCGTGTTGGGCCTCGAGGCCGCCTCGCGCGGCGCGGCCCATGTGTTGATGGTCGAGCAAGACGCCGTGCTGGTGCGTGATTTGCAGGACAACGCCAACCGCCTCAAAGCCAGCATGGTGAGCGTGCAGCGCGGCGACGCCGTGAGCACTTTGGGCCGTTTGCCTGCGGGCAGTGTGGACATCGTCTTCATCGACCCGCCTTTTGACGGCCCTTGGTTTGAACCTGCGCTCAAAGCAGCGGCCCGTGCCGTGCCTGTGGGGGGCTGGATTTACCTGGAATCGCCGGTGGCCTGGCCCGCCGAGTCCTTGGGTGTTTTGGGCTTGCAATGCGAGCGCCACCTCAAAGCGGGTGCCGTACATGCTCATTTGTTGCAACGGACCGCATAATGGGTGGGTCAAGCCATCCAAGCCCGACTGCGTTTTTCAAGGACACCTCCATGAGCAAATCTGCCAATGCCGCTGTGACCGCTGTGTATTCGGGCACCTTTGATCCACTCACGCTGGGTCATGAAGACGCGATCCGCCGCGCTGCGCAAATGTTTGACCAGGTCATCATCGCCGTGGCCGTGGCGCACCACAAGAAAACCCTGTTCAGTCTGGAAGAGCGCGTGGCCCTGGCGCAAGCCGCTCTGGCCGATTGCCCGAATGTGAAGGCGCGGCCTTTTGATGGCCTGATTGTGGAATTTGTCAGGGCGCAACATGCGCAGGTGATCGTGCGTGGCCTGCGCTCGGTGACCGATTACGACTATGAAACGCAAATGTCGGGCATGAACCGCCACCTGGCACCGGAAGTGGAGACCGTGTTTTTGCACACCAGCGCCCCTGTGCAACACATCAGCAGCACCCTGGTGCGCGAAATAGCCAAGCTCGGCGGTGATGTGTCGGGCCTGGTCTCCGCCCCCGTGCTCAACGCCTTACAGGGCAAGGTCGCGACCAAGCATTGAAGCTCACAGCTGTGCGCCTTCGACCAGAAAGCGCACCCGCTTTTGGCCCTGCCATTCGTCGGCGTCCAGCCGATAGGCCAGTTTGACGCGTGCGGGTAAAGGCTCAGTCCGGCCAAACCAGATGCCGTCGACGGGCTGGCCTTGGTGCTTCATTTTGAGGGACAGGTGTTTTTCACCCACCAGCCGCTGGGACACGATTTCGATTTCCTCGCAAAACACGGGCGGCGCAAAGCCTTGGCCCCAGACCTCGTGGTGCAGCATCTCCACCAGGTCGACCCGGCGGTATTCGGCGGGCAGCGGTCCATCGGTTTCCAGTCGGCGTTGCAGCGTGGCGGCGTCCAGCCATTCCATGGCCACCTGGTTCAGCGTTTCTTCAAACACATCGAGGTGCTCTTCGGCAATGGTGCAGCCCGCCGCCATGGCGTGACCGCCAAAGCGCAGCAGCACGCCCGGGGCGCGTTTGGCCACCAAATCGAGCGCATCGCGCAAATGAAAGCCCGCAATGGATCGGCCCGAGCCTTTGAGTTCGTGCTCCTTGCCCGGCGCACTGCTGGCCGCAAACACAAAGGTGGGGCGGTGCAATTTGTCCTTGATGCGCGAGGCCACGATGCCCACCACGCCTTCGTGAAAATCTGGGTCGAACACACAAATGGCGGGCGGCGGCTCGTCACCTTCGTCAAACAGCGACTCGGCCATCTCCATCGCCATCTCGCGCATGTCGCCCTCGATCACGCGGCGTTCGCGGTTGATCGCGTCCAGCTGCCGGGCCAGCTCGTCGGCGCGGCCAGCGTCGTCGGTCAGCAGGCATTCGATGCCCAGCGTCATGTCGGCCAAGCGGCCTGCGGCGTTGATGCGCGGGCCCAATGCAAAGCCAAAGTCAAAGGTGGTGGCCTTGGTGCTTTCGCGGCTGGCGGCCCGCATCAGCGCGGACATGCCGGGCGGCATGGCCCCGGCCCGCACGCGGCGCAAGCCCTGCGCTACCAGGCGGCGGTTGTTGGGGTCGAGCTTGACCACATCGGCCACAGTGCCCAGTGCCACCAAGGGCAGCAAAGCGTCGAGGCGCGGTTGGTTGCTGGCGTCAAACACGCCGCGCTGGCGCAGCTCGGCCCGCAGGGCCAGCAGCACGTAAAACATCACGCCCACGCCCGCGATGGATTTGCTGGTGAAGCTGCAGCCGGGCTGGTTGGGGTTGACGATGACCTCGGCCGTGGGCAGCTCGCTGCCCGGTAAATGGTGGTCGGTCACCAGCACCTGCAGGCCGAGGGCTTGCGCCGCTTGCACGCCCGCTACGCTGGCGATGCCGTTGTCCACGGTGATCAACACATCCGCGCCTTGTTGGTGCACGCGTTCGGCAATCGTTGGAGTCAGGCCGTAGCCATCGACCACGCGGTCAGGCACCAGATAGCTCACGTTTTGCGCTCCCAGCATGCGCAGGCCACGCACACCCACGGCACAAGCTGTCGCGCCGTCGCAGTCGTAATCGGCCACGATGCACAAGCGCTGGTTTTGCGCCATGGCGTCGGCCAGCAGCTTGGCGGCTTCTTGTGTGCCCAACATGCCGGCCGGGGGCAGCAACAGGTTCAGTGCGTCGTCGAGTTCGTCTTTGGACAGCACGCCGCGGGCGGCATACAGGCGGGCCAGCAGGGGGTGGATACCCGCTTGTTCCAGCGCCCAGGCGCTGCGAGGAGGCACATCTCGGGTGAGCAAATTCATGGGGCGATCAGCTTTGGATGAGGGCTTGGAGTGCCGCTGCAGGGGAGGGTTTGTTGAACAGTCGCGAGATTTTTTGGTGCCAAGCAGCACCCGCGGCAGTGAAGGTGTGGGCGGTGTGTTCGCTGCACAGGCTGAGGGTGACTTGGCCGGTGGCCTCTAGGTGTTTCAGCGCATCAGCCACGACCGTGGCATCCAAGAGTTGCCATCCTTGTCGCCATGCCTGCGCATCGCCTCTCAGGGCACAGGCACGCAGGGTGTCCGGCATGTTCACGGCCTGGGCTGGTTGGGCGACATCAGCAGGCAAGACCCCCGCGCCGTGCAGCCAAAAGGCGTTCACAGTGTGTTGTCTGCGGGCCTCGCGGGCGTCGTTCACCGGGTGGTTGTACAGCAGCATTTGCATTTCGCTTTGCAGACGCTGAAACGGCCTTGTGGCTGGATGGTCTGGCATCCAGTCCTTGACGTTTTGACCGATCACCCGATCCAGCGAAACGGTGGGCAGATCGGTCAACATGTCGCCCTGAACGTGCCATTGCAAAGCGCTGTGCCAAGTCACATGCAAGCCGTCTTCGAGCAAAAACGCTTGCATGGCCTGCAGCAGTTGTTGGGATTCTTCGTCCGACAGTTGCAAATGCTCTGGATCGGCCATCACCACTTGGTCCATGCCGATTTGCCAGTGGCAGGGCGTCATCCAGGCTTGGGGTGCTTGGCTGGGTTGGCCTTGTTGAGCCCTGTGCCAGGCAGCCCAGGGAAGGTGGGTTGCTTCAAGGGACCAGCCCAGGGCTTGGGACTGCAGGCGTTCGTGTGGCAGGTGCAAAGGGGTGGGGTCGGTGTCTTGCCAGACTTGCTGGCGCTGCAAAAGGCTCAGCAGCGTTTGCAAATTTGGCAATCGCAGACCCGCCCAGGCTTCGGGTTCGCTCAAGTGATGGCTGGCCGCGTAGGGAATGATCAGGTGCATGGGGCTGGATTGTCGCAGGCCCAGTAGGGGCGCGGCACAATAGCGGCTTATGGCTTTTTTCAAAAACATCCCTTACGAGCTGGTGCTGGGCTGGCGCTACACGCGCGCAGGCCGCGCCACGCGTCGCAATGGCTTCATTTCTTTCATCTCTGGGGTGTCCATGATGGGCATTGGCCTGGGCGTGGCGGCGCTCATCATCGTGCTGAGCGTGATGAACGGCTTCCAAAAAGAAGTACGCGACCGCATGCTGGGGGTGGTCTCGCACATCGAGGTTTACGTGGTGGATTCAGCGGCTGTGGCCGACATGCCTAGCTTGTTGTCCCGCCTGAAAGCGCATCCCCAGGTGTTGGGTGCTGCACCCTTTGTCACCGCCCAGGCCTTGCTGGCGCGAGGCGAGGACATGAAGGGTGTGCTGGTGCGCGGCATCGACCCGGCACGTGAGCCTGAGGTCAGCGACCTGTCACAAGACACCCAAGCGGGCGTGCTGGGGCGCTTGGTGTCAGGGGAATTCAGCCTGGTGCTGGGCCGCGATTTGGCCAACAACCTGGGTCTGCAAAACGGCGACCCGGTGACCCTGGTGTCGCCGTCTGGCCAGGTCACGCCTGCGGGCGTGGTGCCGCGCATGAAACAAATGTGCGTGGTGGGCACGTTTTCGTCCGGCCACTACGAATACGACTCGGCGTTGGCGCTGATGCACGTGGATGACGCCGTGCGCATGTTCCGCTTGGAAGGCCCGAGCGGCGTGCGCCTGAAATTGCGAGACCTGCACCAAGCGCGTGAAGTGGCCAGGGACCTGCAGCTGGATTTGGGGCCAGGCTTTTTTGTGCGCGACTGGACACAACAAAACAAAACCTGGTTTGCCGCTGTGCAGGTCGAAAAACGCATGATGTTCATCATCCTCACGCTCATCGTGGCGGTGGCGGCTTTCAATTTGGTCAGCACGCTGGTGATGACGGTGACCGACAAACGCGCCGACATCGCGATCTTGCGCACGCTGGGGGCCAGCCCACGCAGCATCATGGGCATTTTTGTGGTGCAGGGCGCGACGGTGGGGGTGATCGGCACGATGAGTGGCTTGGGCTTGGGGCTGCTGGTGGCCTTCAACATCGACGTGATCGTGCCCGCGCTGGAGACACTCTTCAACGCCAGCTTTTTGCCGCGTGACATTTATCTGATCAGCCGCATGCCCAGTGAGCCCCTGGCCAGCGACATCCTGCCTGTGGCCATCATTTCTTTGGTATTGGCTTTTGTGGCCACGCTCTACCCCAGCTGGCGTGCCAGCCAGGTCAACCCGGCGGAGGCGCTGCGCTATGAATGACACGAAAAGTGTGGGCACAGTGCTGCAGGCCCAGGGCCTGACCAAGCGCTTCACCGAAGGGCGCCTGGATGTGACCGTGTTGCAAGGCGTGGACCTGCAGGTGCAAGCCGGTGAGACCTTGGCCATCGTGGGCGCTTCGGGCTCGGGCAAAAGCACCTTGCTGCATTTGCTGGGCGGGCTGGATGCGCCCACCCAAGGCTCGGTGCAATTGAAGGGCCAGTTGCTGTCGGCCCTGAGCGCGGCCGAGCAAGGCCAGTGGCGCAACCGCTATTTGGGTTTTGTTTACCAGTTCCACCACCTGCTGCCCGAGTTCAGCGCCTTGGACAACGTGGCCATGCCGCTGTGGATCCGCAGGCAAGACAGATCAGAAGCTGCAGCCGTGGCCACGCAGTGGCTGCAGCGTGTGGGCCTGGGCGAGCGATTGCACCACCGCCCTGCCGAGTTGTCGGGCGGCGAGCGCCAGCGTGTGGCGCTGGCCCGCGCCTTGGTGAACGACCCGGCCTGTGTGCTGGCCGACGAGCCCACAGGCAACCTGGACCGCGAAACCGCCGACGGTGTGTTTGCGCTGATGCTGCAACTGGCCCGCGAGCGCGGCACCGCCTTTGTGGTGGTCACGCACGACCAAGCCTTGGCAGCTCGCTGCGACCGGCAATTGCATTTGGTCAAGGGCGTGTTGCAAGCGCCTGTTTGATCGGTTTGACGCGCGATGTGGATCGACACGCACTGCCACCTGGACGCGGCCGAGTTTGATGCCGACCGCGACGTGGTGCGCGAAGCGGCCCGCATTTCTGGCGTCACGCGCTGCGTGATCCCGGCAGTACATCGTGCGCACTGGGATGATGTGGCGCAGCTGGCCGAACGGCATGGCGATGCCTACGCCCTGGGCATTCACCCTCTGTATGTGCCGCAAGCGCAAGAAACTGACTTGCTGGCGCTGGACCGCGCATTGACCGAGCGCCAAGAGGACCCGCGCCTGGTGGCCGTGGGCGAGATCGGGTTGGACTTTTTTGTGCCCGAACTGTGCACCCCCGAGATGCGGGAGCGGCAATGGTTTTTTTACACCGCGCAACTGAAGCTCGCGCAAAAGCATGGCCTGCCCGTGATCTTGCATGTGCGGCGCTCGGCGGACCTCTTGCTCAAAGGCTTGCGCCAGTGCCGCATCTCTTCAGGCATTGCGCACGCCTTCAACGGCAGCACCCAGCAGGCGCAGGCCTTTGTCGACATGGGTTTTACGTTGGGCTTTGGCGGCACGCTGACCTACGAGCGCTCTTTGCAGCTGCGCCGCCTAGCTTGTGAGCTGCCCCTGAGCGCCCTCGTGCTGGAGACGGATGCGCCCGACATCCCACCACAGTGGCTTTACAAAACCGCCGAGCAACGGTCGCAGGGTGCAGCTCAGGGGCGCAACAGCCCCGCCGAGTTGCCCCGCATGGCGCAAGTGCTGGCCGATTTGCGGGGACTGTCATGGCCCGACTTGGCCACAGCCACCTCGGCCAATGCTTGCCGCGTGTTGCCCAAGTTGGCCAACGCGCCTCTGTAACATCAGCCCTATGAGCCGAAAAAAATCCTCTGTTGCCAGCCTCGAACTGCCCGAAGTCAATTTTTCTGAGGATGGCGACATCCGTTACCTGCACTTGGGCACCGAGTGGATTCAAGGTTCGATGTTCCTTGACCGTCCTTTCGACATCGAGTTGGAGTACGTGCAGCGCATGTTTGCTTGGCTCTTGTTTTTTCCAGCCGTAGAGCTCAAGGGCGCACACGCCATGCAGCTGGGGCTGGGCGCGGGCACCATCACCAAGTTTTGTTACAAAAAACTCCAGATGACCTGCACCGTCGTAGAGTTGAACCCGGGGGTTGTGCACGCCTGTCGGGTTTGGTTTCGCCTGCCACCTGACGACGAACGTTTGCGCGTGGTGTTGGCCGATGCGTCGCTTGAAATTCAAAAAGACGAGTGGCGTGGCACCGTGGATGCGCTTCAGGTGGACTTGTACGACGACGAGGCTGCGGCACCCGTTTTGGACTCCTTGGACTTTTACCGCCATTGCCGCGAACTGCTCAGCCCCCAAGGCTGCATGACCGTCAATTTGTTTGGCCGCTCCTCCAGTTACGCCGAGAGCCTGCAAAAAATCTCTGAGGCGTTTGGCCAAGACGCCATCTGGGCTTTCAAGCCGACCCGAGAGGGCAATGCCATCGTTTTGGCGCGGCGCACCCCCAGTCGCCCATCCCGTGAGGCCCTAGCGCAAGCGGCCAGTGTGATCCAGGACAAATGGGGATGGCCGGCCACCAAATGGCTTCATGTCTTCAAGCCCATGATCCGTTGAAGCAGGCCAAGACCTTGGGGCAAGGCGGGGTGGTCATCAGGGTAAACCATGGTGTGGTCACGCCCGGGAGATAGGTGTAACCCACATCGCTTTGGGGCTTGGATTCCCGCAGAATTGCGCCAACTCAAATTAGAGGAGCGCTATCGTGATCATCAAGAGTCAAAAGGACTTTTTCGCCGGACTGCTGTACGCCGCTGTAGGCGGCGCGTTTGCCATGGGTGCCACCACCTACAAAATTGGCACCAGTGCACGCATGGGCCCGGGCTTTTTCCCCTTGTTGTTGGGCGTGATATTGGCCATCATTGGCCTGTACATCATGTTCAAGGCCATGGTGGTGAAAACACCCAACGGCGACAAAATCGGCAAATGGGCATGGAAGCCCTTGTTCTTCATCATCGCGGGCAACTTGTTGTTTGGCATTTTGCTCGGTGGCTTGCCCAGTTTGGGTGTGCCGGCCATGGGTTTGGTGGTGGCCATCTTTGGCACCACCTTTGTGGTGAGCTTGGCGGGTGACACCTACAAGGTCAAGGAAGTGGCCATCTTGGCCACCATTTTGTCCATCGGTTGCTACTGCGCGTTCGTGTTGCTCTTGAAGCTTCAGTTCCCAGTTTGGCCCACCTTCATCACCGGTTGAGGAGAAATAATTCATGGACTTGTTTGACAACCTTGCGCTGGGTTTTGGGGTGGCTTTCACCTTCCAAAACCTGATTTACGCTTTCATCGGTTGCTTGTTGGGCACCTTGATCGGTGTGCTGCCTGGCGTGGGCCCTGTGGCCACCATCGCCATGTTGCTGCCAGCGACCTATGCCTTGCCCCCCATTGCGGCTTTGATCATGCTGGCCGGTATTTACTACGGCGCTCAGTACGGTGGCTCGACCACTGCGATTTTGGTGAACCTCCCGGGTGAAGCCTCGTCGGTGGTGACCATGATCGACGGCTACCAAATGGCCCGCAGAGGCCGTGCGGGTCCCGCTTTGGCGGCTGCTGGCATGGGTTCGTTCTTTGCGGGTTGCGTGGGCACTTTGATCCTCGCTGCCTTTGCCGCGCCCTTGACTGAAGTGGCCTTCAAATTCGGTCCGGCCGAATACTTCTCCTTGATGGTCTTGGGTCTGATTGGTGCGGTGGTGCTGGCTTCGGGCTCCCTGATCAAAGCGGTTGGCATGATCGTTCTGGGTCTGCTGATGGGCCTGATCGGTACCGATGTGAACTCCGGTGTAGCCCGCTACAGCTTTGACATTCCCGAGTTGACCGACGGCATTGGTTTCATCGTCATTGCCATGGGTGTGTTCGGCTACGGCGAAATCATTTCCAACCTGTCCAAGCCCGACGAAGAGCGTGAAGTCTTCACTGCCAAAGTGACAGGTTTGATGCCCACTGCACAAGACTTCAAGCGCATGGTGCCGGCTGTTTTGCGCGGTACTTCTTTGGGCTCGGCGCTGGGTATCTTGCCCGGTGGCGGTGCCTTGCTGGCGGCTTTTGCGGCCTACACCATCGAGAAGAAAACCAAAATCAATGAGGGTGAAGTGCCTTTTGGTCAAGGCAACATCCGTGGTGTGGCAGCGCCTGAATCGGCCAACAACGCCGCCTCGCAAACCTCTTTCATTCCCTTGCTGACCTTGGGCATCCCACCCAACGCGGTGATGGCTTTGATGGTGGGCGCGATGACCATTCACAACATCCAGCCAGGCCCTCAGGTCATGACCAGCAACCCCGAGTTGTTCTGGGGCCTGATCGCTTCGATGTGGATTGGCAACGCGATGCTGATCATCTTGAACCTGCCTTTGATCGGCATTTGGATCAAGTTGCTGTCGGTGCCTTACCGCTGGTTGTTCCCGGCCATTGTGTTGTTCTGCGCGATTGGCGTTTACTCGACCAACAACAACACTTGGGACATTTGGATGGTGGCCATGTTTGGCGTGATCGGTTACACCTTCATCAAACTGGGCATGGAGCCAGCTCCTTTGCTGCTGGGCTTCATCTTGGGGCCAATGATGGAAGAAAACCTGCGCCGCGCCATGCTGCTCTCGCGTGGTGACTGGAGCGTCTTTGTGACCCGTCCGTTGTCTGCCAGCTTGTTGGCCGTAGCCTTGCTGCTGTTGATCATTGTGACTTTGCCCTCGATCAAGTCGAAACGCGAAGAAGCTTTCGTCGAAGACTGACCGCACTGTGCCTTAAGCCACAACGGCCTCTTCGGAGGCCGTTGTCGTTGGTGCGCATCATGCAGGTGCAGACCATGGTCTTGTCACTTGGGTTCAGCGAGCGCACAGGCCCTCTGAGAGAATCATTTCCCATATGGCTGCGTCAGTCATCGACCGGAACATCACCATGAAAAAAAGACATCTGTTGCGTGCACTGTCTGCGCTCACGCTTTCTTTGGCTGGCCTGGGTATGGCCCAGGCTCAGGGCTACCCCACCAAGCCCGTGCGCTTGATCGTGCCGTTTCCAGCGGGTGGTGCCACCGATTTGTTTGCCCGCACCTTGTCGCAAAAGATCAGCGAAAAGCTCGGCCAAACTTTGGTGGTGGAAAACCGCCCTGGTGCTGGCGGCACTTTGGGTGCAGACCTGGCTGCCAAGGCCAGCCCCGACGGCTACACGCTGCTGTTGTCCACCTCCAGCACGCACTCGATTGGCCCCAACCTGAACCCGCGCATGCCCTACGACGCGGTGCGCGACTTCACGCCCATTGCGCATTTGGGCAATGCGCCCAGCATCATGCTGGTGCCCAACAACTCGCCCGCCAAAACCGTCAAGGAATGGGTCGACTATGCCAAGAAAAACCCAGGACGTTTGAATTACGCTTCGAGCGGCAACGGCACCATCGTGCAGTTGTCGGCCGAGCTGTTCAAGGCGCAGGCCGATGTGTTCGTGGTGCACATTCCCTACAAGGGCACGGCGCTGGCCATCCCCGACCTGATCTCGGGCAAAGTGGACGTGCTGTTTGACAGCCTGCCCACCGGCATGCCGCATGTGCGCGACGGCCGCTTGCGTGCCTTGGGTGTGACCACTCTCAAACCCACAGCGCTCGCCCCGGGCATCCCCGCGATTGCCGATGTCTTGCCCGGCTACGAGTCCAACACCTGGTTTGGTTTTTTTGGCCCCAAAAACCTGCCCCCTGAGGTAGTCAGCCGCATCAACACGGTGGCTAACCAGGTTCTCAAGGACCCTGAAGTGATGGACAAACTGCTGCGCTTTGGCATTGAGCCGATTGGCGGCACACCCGCTCAGTTCACCACCATGCTGGCCAGCGAATCGGCCAAGTGGAAAAAGATCATCACCGAACGCAAGATCACCTTGGATTGACATGAATTTCGATTACCAGTTCCCCTACACCAGCACCCGCTTGCCGCTGTTTGCGCGCAATGTGGTCTCCACCTCGCACCCACTGGCCGCACAAGCGGGCTTGCGCATGATGCTCAAAGGTGGCAATGCGGTCGACGCCGCCATCGCTGCCGCTGCTGTCATCACCTTGACCGAGCCCGTCAGCTGCGGTTTGGGTTCGGACGCGTTTGCCATCCTTTGGGACGGCAAAGAGCTGCACGGCCTCAACTCGTCAGGCCCTGCGCCCGCGACCTGGACGCCCGAGTACTTCCACCGCAAATACGGTGCCGAGACCAAAACACCGCCCAAGCGCGGTTTTGACTCGGTCACCGTGCCCGGCGCCGTGGCGGGTTGGGTGGCTTTGAGTGACCGCTTTGGCAAGCTGCCTTTTGCCGATTTGCTGGAGCCTGCCATCGAAGTGGCCGAGCGCGGCTATCTCATCCCCGTGGTGGTGCAGCAAAAGTGGGCCGCGGCCACACCTGAGTTGCAGTCACAGCCTGGCTTTGCACAAAGCTTTTTGCCTTGGGGCCGTGCGCCGCAGGTGGGCGAGTTGTTCCAGTTCAAAAATGCGGCGCGGGGCCTCAGGGCCATTGCGGCCACCAAAGGCCAGGCGCTGTATGGCGGCGAAATCGCCCAAGCTATTGAAAAGTTTGCCAAGGACAACGGCGGCAGCATCACCGCCAAAGACCTGGCCGACTTCAAGCCCGAATGGGTCAAGCCCATGGCGCAAGACTACAGGGGCTACACCCTGCACGAGATCCCGCCCAACGGCCAGGGCATCGCCGCCCTGATTGCGCTGGGTATCTTGTCCCACTTCGACATGGCCAGCCACAAGGTGGACAGCGCCGATTCGCAGCACCTGCAGATCGAGGCCATGAAACTGGCCTTTGCCGACCTGTACCGCTACGTGGCCGATCCGCGCTACATGGAACTGTCGCCTGAGCAAATGCTGGACCCGGCTTATCTCGCCAGCCGCGCCAAGCTGATCGACATGAAAAAGGCGCAAGACTTCAAGGCGGGCAACCCGGTCAAGGGCGGCACGATTTACCTCACGGCCGCCGACGAAAACGGCATGATGATCAGCTTCATCCAGAGCAACTACATGGGCTTTGGTTCGGGCGTGGTCGAGCCCACTTATGGCATCAGCATGCAAAACCGGGGCCACGGTTTCAGTACCGATCTGCAGGGCCAAAATCCCGCCAATTTGGTGCTGCCGGGCAAGCGCCCCTTCCAGACCATCATTCCGGCCTTTGTCACCAAAGACGGCCAACCTGTGATGAGCTATGGCGTGATGGGCGGCAACATGCAGCCCCAAGGCCACATGCAAACCCTGGTGCGCATGCTGGATTACGGCCAGAACCCGCAAGCGGCGTGTGACGCACCGCGCTGGCGCTTCAACACGGGCCTGAACATCAACGTTGAAGCCGCGATGAACGGCGGCACGGTGCAAGAGCTGATCGCACGCGGGCACCAGCTCGACATCATCAGCGACTCCTACCAGGACTTTGGCGCGGGGCAGTTCATCTGGCGCATGGGCGATCCGGCGGTGCAGGGTTACCAGGTGGCCAGTGACCCGCGCCGCGACGGACAGGCCGTGGGCTTTTGATGCGACGTGGGTGGCTGCACCTCGCCATGGTGGCCATGGGCACCATGGCCGGTGCCGCCGCATCAGGGCAGCCCCTGTCATGCGGCGTGGTGCTGATGCACGGCAAGTGGGGGATGCCCCAGTCGCCTTACCTCCAACCCGTGGTTCAAAAACTCGAACCCCATTGTCAAGTCAAGCTGCTGGAGATGCCTTGGTCGCGCCAACGCTTGTATGACCTGCCCTATACCGATGCTTTGGCACAAATTCGAGAGGCTGTGGCCGAATTCCGCAAAGCCGGTGTGCAGTGGGTGGCCGTGGGGGGACAGAGTTTTGGTGCCAATGCATCCTTGGCTTACATGGCGCAGGTGGGAGACGCGGACGCCATACTGCCTATGGCACCCGGCCATGTGCCCGAGGTTTTTTACCAAATTTCTGATGTGCGCCGCAGTGTGGATGCTGCTCGCCAGTGGGTCGAGACTGGCAAAGGCGATACCCAGGTCGAGATGACCGACATCAACCAAGGTCAACGCCGCTTGGTCAAAACCTCCGCTGCATCGTTGTGGAGTTATTTCAACCCCCAAGGCTGGGGGAATATGGGGTTGAGTGCTGCGGCTTCCCGCAAGTCTGTGCCGGTTTTTTGGGCCATTGGCACCATAGACCCTTTGCATGGTTCGGGCTCGACTGAGATTTATCAAAAGTTGCCAGCGCACGCTGACAGCCGCTATTTGGTGGTGCGTGCCAATCATGCCAATACCCCCGAAGTGTCTGCAGATGAGTTGCTCGCTTGGGTGAAAGCCCGGATCGGTCGCTGAGCGATGCAGGTTGAAGCGCCTTCCAAATTGACCACGGGTCTGATGCTGGCGGCAGCAGGCTCCATTGCTTTCAGTGGCAAGGCCATCATCGTCAAGCTGGCGTACCGCCACGGCGTCGATGCGGTCACGCTGCTCATGCTGCGCATGGTGTTTGCCTTGCCCTTTTTTCTGCTCATGGCTTGGTGGGCTGGGCGTGGCAAGGCGCGCTTGACACCAGGTGACTGGCTGGGCGTGGTGGGTCTGGGGTTTTGCGGTTATTACCTGTCGAGCTTTCTGGATTTTTGGGGACTCGAGTTCATCACTGCCTCGCTGGAGCGGCTGATTTTGTACCTCAACCCCACGCTCGTGCTGCTGCTCGGTTGGTTGCTGTTCAAAAAACGCATCACTCAGCGCCAGGGCGTGGCCATGGCCATCAGCTATTCGGGCGTTTTGCTGGTGTTTGGGCACGAGCTCGGGCTGGCAGGGCCGCACGCGGCTTGGGGGGCATTGCTGGTCTTTTTGAGTGCGGTGACCTACGCGGTGTACCTGACCTACAGCGGCCAGTTGGTTCAACGCCTGGGCGCCTTGCGTCTGGCAGGGCTGGCCACCAGTGTGGCGTGTTTTTTTTGCATCGTGCAGTTCGCATTCCTGCAGCCCATGACGGCCGTGCAGGTGCCCGAGGCTGTGTTGTGGCTGTCTTTTTTGAATGCCACGGTCTGCACCGTTTTGCCGGTCTTGTTGGTGATGATGGCCATTGAGCGCATTGGACCCGGGCTCACGGCGCAAACCGGCATGATCGGCCCGATGTCCACGCTGATGATGGGCGTATGGATTTTGGGCGAACCTTTCAATATTTGGATCATCGCTGGGACCGTGTTGGTCCTGGGCGGTGTGTTTTGGGTCACGCGGCCGGTGGGCCGCACCACGTAACGCGGCCGAAGGGCCGAAAACCGTGATGTGGCCAAAGGGCCACATCGCATCAACTTCAGGAGATTGACATGGACTTGGGCATTGCAGGCAAGTGGGCTTTGGTGGGTGGCGCAAGCAAAGGCTTGGGCTGGGGTTGTGCACGGGCATTGGCCCTGGAAGGCGTGAACGTCGTCATGGTGGCCCGAGGCGCCGAGGTGCTGAACAAAGCCGTGGAAGACTTGCGTGCCGAAACAGGCGGCAAGGTTCAACTCATCAGCGTGGCGGTGGACATCACCACCGAAGCCGGACGCGAAGCCATCTGGAACGTGGCAGGCGGCCCCGGCAAAGACTACGACATCGTGGTCACCAACGCAGGCGGCCCGCCGCCCGGCGACTTCCGCGAATGGGACCGCGAGGCCTGGCTCAAGGCCATCGACGGCAACATGCTCACTCCCATCGAACTCATCAAAGCCACCGTGGACCGCATGGCCGCACGCGGCTTTGGCCGCATCGTCAACATCACCTCCAGCGCCGTCAAAGCGCCCATCGATGTGCTCGGCCTGTCCAACGGTGCACGCAGCGGCCTCACGGGCTTTGTGGCGGGGGCTTCGCGCAGCGCCATCGCAGCCAAAGGCGTGACCATCAACAACCTGCTGCCCGGCAAATTTGATACCGACCGCATCCGCGCCACGCTGCCCGCCATGGCGCAAAAGCAAGGCAAAACAGTGGAAGAGCTGCGCGTGATCCAGCAAGCCCAAATCCCGGCCGGGCGCTACGGCAACCCCCAAGAGTTCGGCGCGATCTGCGCCTTCTTGTGCAGCCAGCATGCGGCTTACATGACGGGCCAAAACGTGTTGGCCGATGGCGGGTCTTACGCAGGGACGTTTTGATTACCCTTTGGCCAAATCATCTACAAATTCCGACGCTGGTGACACACTGCTCACCAGCAGCCTGTCCCGCGCCCGTGTGCAAGCCACATACAGCAGGTGGCGTTCGGTGTCATAGACATCCAGCAGGTCTGACTCGTCCATCACGCTTTCGATGCGTGATTGCAGCGGAATCACCTCGTCGTCGCAGGCCATCACCACCACGGCCCTGAACTCCAAGCCTTTGGCCAAATGCATGGTGCACACCGAGGCTTGGCCATTCGATGTCTCAACGTGTTCATCCAGAACCTGCATCGGCATGTTGGCGCTTTGCATGGCGGCAATGGCACGGTCCAGTTGCGCCTCTGAGCGCACAAACACGCCCACCTCGTGTGGGGCATAGCCCGCTGCGGTCAAGCCCTTGAGCCAGTCGGCCACAGCGGCGATTTCGGCGGCCTGGTTTTTGTAGCTGCAAATGAGTGGGGTCGGGCCGTTGAAGACCGACACCGTGCCTTTGCGGCTTTCGGTGTTGCCGTCGCTGTCACTGACCTCAGGCCCCAGCAAACGGTCGGCCTGCTGACGAATCTGGTGCGATGTGCGGTAGTTGATGTGCAGCGTGCGCGAACGCCCCCGCACGTCTACACCCAAGCTTTTCCAAGAAAACGGTTGCTGAAAAATCCGTTGCCCCAAGTCGCCCGCAAAAAACAAACTGTTTCGCCTGACGCTGCCCGAGCCATCGGGGGCCACGCCCGCCATGGCGGCCAGCATGCGCAGCTGGCTGATGCTCACGTCTTGCGCCTCGTCCACCACCACATAGTCAAACGGCGGGTGCTTGAGCGTGGCCAGCTGGTGCGCCAGTTGCGTGAACATGGCCGCATGTGTGACCACGCCCGTAGCAGCCAGCCTTGACTGGATGCCTCTGAACACATGCCACAAAGCCTGGCGCTGCGCTTCGTTCAGGCGGGTCTTGCGGCCCAAGCGCTTCACATCGCGGTAGTCGTCCCAGCTTTGCAGTTGCCAAGCGTCCACCACATCGGTCCACTCACCCAGCACAAAGTTCAGGTTGAAGCGGGTGAGCAGGGCACCATCGCTTGCTGCCTTGACCTCTGCCAGCGCGGCGGCAGCGGCCTCACGCACCTGCGCTGGCGTGGCCAAACGTGGCTTGGCTTGGCCCTTGGGCGTGAGCCGATCCATCAAGCGCTGGCCCATGGTGTTCATGTCGGCTACCTCTAAGCGCTCGGCCAGGCGGGGCTGGTGGCTGATCAGGCAGTTGATCTTGTTTTGCAGCGCATGGGCCAGCGTGTCTGAAAACGTGGTCAGCCACACCCGGGCATCGGGGTGCTCGCGTGCCAAAGTGACCGCACGGTGCAGCGCCACGATGGTCTTGCCCGTGCCTGCTGAACCCGACACACGGGCTGGGCCAGCGTAGTCGCGCATCACCCACTGCTGCTGCGAGGGGTGCAAAAAGATCGTCCACTTTTCCCAGGGGTAGTTGAGCGCCTGCTCCAACTCGGCCACGCCATGCATCACACGGAAGCGGCGCTGCGCGTCGGGGTGGCTGAACGGGTCGGTGACCTTGCCCATGCTGACAGGCTGCGGTTTGCCGCCCGTGGCCAGTTCCAGCAAAGCTTCCGCCGCCTCGGCGGGCAAATGCTCGGCCAGAGTCAGCAAGCTGTCTTCGTTGGCCAACTTCACATCGGCCAGCCATTCGGTAGGCACGCCATAGGCCAACAACTGTTCGTCGGTCATGCCAGCAAACAACAGAGGCTTGCTGGCCTCTTTGTCTTTCCCGCGCACGCGGGAATCCAGGTTGGCGGGGGCCGGAGCCGCAACCACCCGATCACGAATCTCCACCCACTGCGCCGCACCCGTTGTGGGGTGTGTTTGCAGCTTGCGCCGCTCGGCCCACTGATAAGCTTTGTCGTGGTGGTCGGCGTAGCAAAGCAAAAAGCTGCTGTCTGTCTTGTGCACGATCAAGCGCAAGTCACTGCCCACCCGTGCCGACCAAAAGTGCTTGTCCTTGGACTTTTCGATCCGGTGCAACTGCATGCCCGGATTGGCCGGGTTTTGCTGCAAGTCAAAGGCGGTGATCTTGACTGCCTTTTGTTCGTCGGCGGTCAGGCGGGAGAGGCTGTCGGTAAAGGTGTCGGAGATACGAAAATGCATTATTCACTAACCTTTTGTTGAACAGCTGCAACCACTGCTTTATTGCCATCTAGGATGGCCTCGATGAGTACTTGAAGATCAGCTGTTGTCTGCGCATGTGCTCCGATGTATCCGCACCTAACTAGATCAAGAAATGGTGTCTGGCGAAGATACCGTCCGCTCAAGCTCTTGAAACTCAGACGAAGGCCTTTCTTCGGTCCCTTGAAAGAAGGATCGGCACGTAATTTCTCGAAGTGATCCAATGGAGTAATGATTCCACCATCGCCGATTGATGCGTCTCGCTTCACGAATTTCATATAGAAAACCTGCGGGTTTAACCTGTATTCCTTTGGTCCTGGTGAATGCGCTGCAGCAAAGGCGTTCATTCTGGCTATCTCCGCATCCAGTTGTCCGTCCGGTCGATAGATCCAATCAGTTTGATCATCAGAATTACTTGACGGCTCCAGCATCTTGTACTGGAGCATCACAACGTTTTGCTTTGTCAGATTGACATAGATGAGATCAACCCCAAAGCAATGCTCCAACTCACGCCGATTGGCGGTGAATACTTCCAATTGGTCATCACCCTTTTGGAACAGTGCCCGCCCGGTAACGTCACTCTGGATCAGAGAGTATCCGGGAACGCTGCGGGCATCATGTTCAACGACGGAGTCTTCCATGATTGCCACCCGACCAAGGGCTGTCGAACGACCTTCAGCCAATTCAACGCTGGAGGCTTGATCGCTCGAGCCCAACCCAAAGGCCGCGAGTGCAGTATGTACTGCGTCCTCCTGCATGGCTGTATTGCCTTTGAATCGCTTAGGGACAGACAACTTTTCCGCGACGGCCCTTAGACTGCCATTGTTAGAGGAGATAGTTGCCAGCCTCTCTATGAGGTAACTGCTCAGCTTCGGCGATAGCAATGAAACTGCTTGCCCGTCTTTCACGCGAGACGAAAAATTCTTCGCGTGCGGTGCGTCGCAAATCAAAGCGGACAATCCTGCCAGTGAAGAGGGGGCAACCACCACCGACCGCGTCACCTTGATTCTTGAATCCAATGTGGTGATTGGACTTCTTGAGGAAACCAGACCAAAAAGTACCTGCTCAGCTTTACCGTCATTACCGAGTAGCAAGCAAGGTGCGGGAGCTTTTACCCCGCTCACCAGAGCATGAGGTAAGGCAACAGTGAACTCACCGACACCTCGACGCGAATTAGACAAGGACTCCCACTCGTCCGAGCCAAATCGCAAGACGACAATTGGGTGTTGTTCCGCATAGTCTTTGAGTGTCTGAAGCCAACTCATGGTCACGCGCCAATATTTCTGGTCTGACTGCGCAAGGCCTCGACGGCGTTTGCAAGTGCAGCCACATCAGGCGCCTGTGCTCCCCAGTCCTTCCAGAAATCACGCGTAGCACTGTCCGGCGGGACAGTCGGCAGATCTAGCTTGATCCGCGATGGCAGCAAGACAGCATCGCCAAGCATCAGGGCCTCGCCGGTGTCCAACAGCGGAAGTACGCTAGTCAGGCCAGCCAATGAGTCGGGCATCAAACGCTTGATAACTCCTTGGTCTGCGTCATTGGTCAGACGCAAAGACAGGAAGTTGTTGCATTGACTCAGGATCGTCCTACTCACATCGGATGGACGTTGACTCACCACCAGTAACGAGAATCCGTACTTGCGGCCTTCTTTCGCAATCCGCTCAAAGGCCCCAAGGGCCTGACGCTGAACAGCGTCGGCATCATCACGCACCGGCAGATACAGGTGGGCCTCATCGCACAGCAAAGTTACTGGCGTTCGCTTTTCGGCGGCCATCCAGAATTGCACGTCATAGAGCAACCGCGCGAGCGTTCCAGTGACCACAGGCAGAACGTCAGCCGGGACTTCTGAAAAGTCGATGATCTTGATGCCTTTGCCGCCGTTCGATCCGAGCAGTTTGGCAATCTGCGCGGCAAGCCAGTCATACGTATTAGCAGCAGCAGGCGGCGTAAACATGAAGCCATAACGACGATCTTCGAGCTTGGCCTCCATTCGAGAAATAAACCTTGTGAGCTTATCTTCCCACTCGCCCTTGACCGGCCCAGTCTTGCCGACGCCTTTTGTCGTGTTGTCTGTAATCAGAATATCCAGCAAGTCTTTGATCGCATACGGAATTGGGGAATCAACGGTGAAGGTTTTCGCAACTTCATTTTTTCCTTCGGCCTTGAGTGTCGCCTCCTTCAACGCACGAACGTGGGACGTGAACCGCGACGCCTGATTGGGTGCATTCTGGTCGCTGCGGTCGAGGATCATTGACAGCATCTCGTCACGGTTCAGCAGCCAATAGGGCAGAAATAACGCATCATCTGCCGGTGCGGCCAGTTCGCCTGGGCCAGCGATGCGAAGCCGCGTGGCGAAACCGCCCTTGCTCTCATCGGCCAGCGGGGCATACTCCCCGTGCATGTCGAACACCAGAATGTTCGGAAACTTGAGCTGAGCAGCCCTCTCAAGAATCAATGCCACCGCGTAGCTTTTTCCGGAGCCCGTGCTGCCCAAAATCGCGGCATGCCTTTGAAAGAACTTGTCGCCGCTGGCAATTGCCTCCGCAGTTCTGTCTGCGACGAACACTCCCAACTTCAATCGTTCATTGGGTGGGTAGTCTGCGCCAAGGATGCCCATGAACCGCTGGAGGTTTGCTCCCTCCAATACGTAGCATTCCCGATCAATCTGCGGAAAGCTATCCGCGCCCCGCTTGAATGTATTCTTCTTCTCACCATCGACAGTCCGAAAGGTGCCAATCAACGCGCCACGTACTGTGTCCGTTGGAACGGCGCTCAACGGCAAGTCATCCCCATCAGCAGGTAACTCGTCTGGCAGCGCATCGCTCAGACTCCGGGTCACCCGCTCGGTGATGGCAATCAGGTATTCACGCTCAGTGCTGCCTTTGATAGCAATCAGGTTGCCGATACCAATCCGAGTCAGTAGAACTGAATTTGAAACATCGACAGCAACACGGCTTGTATCGACAGAGGAAACACGGCCAAGCAAATCTGCCTCGGCAAATTGCAGTGCTGCGGGCGTAGCTGTCATGGTTCAAGAACCTCCGTAACAAATGAATCTACGTCCCACATTCCGATTCCCGGAAAGAAGGACTCTTTTTGCTCAATGATGACTGTGGTCCCGGCGACACCTTCCACCTCAGCATATTCAAGGGCAATGACATTCGCGTGCATCAGCGCCAACTGCCGAGCCACAGTGGACAGCGACCGAGTCAGCATCAACGTCGGCCTCCCCCCTTTGATACAAGGCGACAGATGCGTCTCCAGATGGTCATCATTGAATCCGTAACCAAGCAAGAGGAATCGGCTTGCGCGATCAATAGCATCGTTGGCTTTGGATCGGTGGTGATCAAAAGGACTGTCATATCCGTTGCGAAATTTGTTGTGCCCTGGCGTGATGATCAATCGAACAGCATCAACCAAATCACCGGGATAAAAAACTGGGCGGCCAGCCCTCACGTACCAATCCAAGCTGCCGTGGGGCTTGCATATCAGGGTGCGTGGACGGTAGTGAAACGTTGCCACAGCAGGTCGTTGTTTGACAGTGACATTGCGACAGAAACTCAATTGACTCTCTCGCTCGTTCAGTCGCCCTGCGAAGCGGCCCACAAACATCGTGTCGGCACCAATGTCAGCTTCTTCCGCCGCAATCTCCACCAGTCGGTCGTAGTTCGTTGTGACGATGGTCAGGCCGGCTGCGGGCTTAACCAAGTGGGGCAGCAGTCGGGTCAGTCGAAGCTTTCGCTTGCCCGCAAAGACCTCCGACACGACAGTGCGCTCACTTTCAGCAATTAACCTACCGGTGGCGGTCGCAATTGCCAACTCAACAGCCGGAGTTGGTGGGACAGCAAGAAGCGCACCTTCTAACCCTTTTGTTGCGAACAGTGCCGATGCTCTAGCCCATGTCGTGGCGTCATCTCCAGACAGCGTACCTCCGACCTGCTGCTGCAGATAAGTGGCCAGCGCGCCCATGCCAGGCAGCCCTTCGGCGCACGATAGACCAGATCCCACAATCGTGACCAATCCGTCACTAAGGTGTTCTTGGAGTCTTACTTTTATTGTGTGAAGGTCCATCTGATTTCCCTCAGATTTTGAACACCTTCATCACCTCATCCCCAAGGTGATTGATCACCTTGACTGCAATGCGCCCAGACTTCGGCTTGTCAAACACCCTTGACGTATCGCTGTTGAGTGACTCCCAGGCTTCTTGATTGATCTCAGCCTTGAGCGTGGTCTTGAGGGATTTGTAGGGGTCGTTGGCACCGAGGAAGTAGGCGTGGCGGACGAAGAAGCTTTCTTCGTTGTAGTCGGTGTCGATGAACCAGCAGGCGATGCCGTCGGCGCCGTCGCTGCGCACTTCACCTGTGTTGGGGTGGAACACGTCCACGCCGTTGACCTTGACTTGAATCTGTTCGCCGCTTTCGATGATGTCGATGTCGGGTTCACCGAAGATAACGAACAAGTTGCCTTTGCCTGTGTTTTTCAGGTCATCGGCCATGTGCAGGTCGGCGTTCATGCGGGCCTTGAGCACGGGGATGCGGCCGAGTTTGGAGAACTCGCTGCTGTGTGCGTCGTAGTTGAAGGCGCAGGCGATCAGCACGTCAAAGCCTGCGTCCCCCGCTTCGCGGGCGGCGGTCACCAAGTCGGGGCGGCTGACGGTGCCGAACTCGGGGCCGATGAAAATGCCTGCCCGTTTTTCTGTGCCGCCCTTGCCTTCGGCATCAGCGCCTTCCATGTATCGGCCTTCGGCGCACACGTATTCGCCAGGCCAAGGCGTGAGCGACGTGAAGTTGATCTTGTCGGTCTTGTGCGCTTGCTGCACACCTGCTGTGCGCAGGTTGTCCAAGATGATTTGCGCAAAGTTGCGCTCGTACGAGCCGCCTTGCTCTTGCGCGGCGGGGTCGATCAGGTTGTCGTCTTCGTCCACGCCCAGCACGCGGTGGGGCAGCAGGCTCTCCACGGTGAAGGGTCCTGCCACACGCACCTTCTTTTTGTCTTCGTAAGGGCGGTCGTACAGGTATTCAAAGTCGGCCTTGGCGGCAATCGATGCGTCAATTTCTTGCTGACGGGCAATGCGCTGCTTCCACCAGTCGGCATGCAGTTTTTTGGCGGCATCGCTCCACTTCTCGCCCGGTTCGCGAGGAATTTCCCATTCTTGCCATTGCGTTTTGAGGGTTGCGTTCAGTTGCTCACGCAGCGGCTCCAGCAGGGCTTGGTAGTGGTCGTAGATGACGTCGATTTCAGTGTTGTTGGCAATGCTTTTGAGCGTGATGTGCGGCACGCGTTCGTACACAAAGCCCTGACGGATGTTGCTGTGGGTGGCGTGGCTCTTGGGTGCGGTGCGCGTGACTTCGCCTTCTTTGGCTTGACCTTCTTTGCTGTCGGCCAGCAGATAGAAGGGGTAGCGTGCGCCCATGATGCGGGCGCGTGCCAAGGCCAGTGCGACGCGTGAGGTGTCGATGGTGATCCAGCGGCGGCCCCATTGTTCTGAGCAGTATGCGGTTGTTCCTGATCCGCAAGTAGGGTCGAGTACGAGGTCACCAGGGTCAGTTGTCATCAAGATACAACGCTCAATAACGCGACGAGCAGTTTGAACTACATATTGTTTATCTTCGCTCCAGCCCGCAATGGCGGTATCAGTCCAGACATTACTTAAAGGTAGTGCGGGAAAGTCGCCAAGAAATCGTACATAGTTCATTGACGTACTACGAATGTAAAGCCGGTGTGCTTTATCAAGACGTTCCATGCCAATAAGACTGGTTTTCCACCCGCCCGAGCCAGGAAAGAAGTCGCGGTTGTTTAATCGATAACGAAATCTAGTTGAATCACCACCTGATTGTGAGGTTAGGTTATCAATCCTTAATGCAGATGAAGAAATTTCTTTGTTCAGTCGATCTTCCTGTGTGAGTCGTATTACTTCACCTTTATTTGTTCGTCGATATGCATATTCACCAGCTCCTTGGCTTGCATGCGATTTTTCAAGCATTAACTGTCTAAATTTTGCCGTTGTCTTGTTTTTGGAATACCAAATTAGAGTGTCGAATGTACTTGCGACAAAAGAAGATGTGGCACTTGATGTTTTTGCGAATGCAATTGTGGCTATGTGATTGTTTTCCCCAAAAACCTCATCCAAGACCGCCCGTACGCGGTGCACGTTCTCATCCCCAATCTGAACAAAGATCGAGCCTGATTCGGTCAGCAGATCACGCGCTACGGTCAGGCGGTCGCGGATGTAGCTCAGGTAGGAATGGATGCCGTCCTTCCAAGTGTCGCGAAAGGCTTTCACCATTTCGGGCTCGCGGGTGATGTGGTCGGCGTTGCCGTCTTTCACATCGCGGCTGGTGGTGCTCCACTGAAAGTTGCTGTTGAACTTGATGCCGTAGGGCGGGTCAAAGTAGATGCATTGCACTTTGCCGCGCAGGCCTTCGCGTTCGGCCAGGCTGGCCATGACTTGCAGGCTGTCGCCCAAGATCATGCGGTTGGACCAATGCTGGTCGTGCGCATAAAACTCGGTTTTGGCGTCGTCGTCAGGCAGGCCGTTGAAGTCTTTGGCCATGTCGGCAAACAGGTCTGCCGTAAAGCCTTGTTGCTCGGGCTCTGTGGCTGCTTTGGCTTTTTCAGTTTGTCGCTTGAGGTCGTCGATCAGCACCTTGGGGTGCACTTTTTCCTGGATGTAAAGCGGCGGCGCGTTGACCACCAAGTCGCTCCAGTCTTGTTGGTCTTTGCCTCGCCAGACCAGCTGCGGGTCCAGGTCGCGGTTGCGGTCGTTACGTTCGTCTTGTAGCGGTCCAGCGGGTGCACCGCGCTCGTAAGTCACTTGCACTTGCTGCTGGTGTTCGCGCTGCACCACCGACTGGAATTCGGCGGTGGGGATGTTTTTGCGGGTGTCGTCGGCGTGCTTGAGCGTTTCAACCTGCAGGTCGGCTTTGGGTGCTTTGGGGGTGGTTTTGCGGGTGGCCATGGTTTGTTCTTGTCAGTTGTCCAGGGTGTCGGGCTTGTTCAGCGATTTCTTGTCTTCAGACTGCAAGCGCCGTTCGACCTTTTTGACGTCTTCTTCCGGTGGCAGGCTTTCGGGGCGAATGCCACGTTCGAGCAGGGTGTTGCGCACCGCTTGGTTGTTGGTGATGTGCTCTTTGGAGATTTGCCCCTCACGGTCCATCTGGTGCTGGCGGGCGTTGAAGATGGTGATTTCGGTGGCGAAGTCTTTGGCCTTGAGCAAAATCGTGGGCGCAAAGTCGGCCAGTGGGCGGCTGTCGGGCACTTTCCACTGGGCTTTCATGGCCTGGGTGCTTTTGCCAAACAGGGCATGGTCGCCCTTGCTGCGGATCAGGGCAAAGTCCTGGTTTCCGCCGGTCTGCTCGTAGATGACTTGTGAGAGTTCTTTTTCTGTCTCAGTGAGTTTTTTGCGTGCGTGGATGCGTTCGGCATCCAGCATGCGTTGCTCGATCAGCTCGGCCTTGCGGGTTTGCACTGCAAAGTAGGTTTGGGCAAATGCAATTTCAGGCTTGCGAGGATCACCGTTTTGTGCAATCAGGTAGCACGCATAGCGGGTGAGCATGATGTCGTCGATTTCGCGCTGGCTGCCGGAGCCCAGGTCGACCATTTTCCTGACGTCAGGAAAATGGTTGTCGATGTCATGTCCAGAGACTTCGCAAGCTGTTTTGGCCTTGTTGACGACATTCAGGAAGTTTTCCCACTTGGTGTAACCAAGCAGATGCTGGATGTCTCTTGCAAGCCAGTATTCGACACCACTTTCGGTTTGTTGTGCATGGCCCTCAAAGGTGTCGGTGAGGGTTTGGACCATTTCTTTTTTCATGGTGTGGCTCCCGTTTTGACCTTGTTCAACATGGCATCGAATTGCGCCTGCACTTTGTCGCCAAAATCTTTTTGCATGGCGTACACGTCGGTGAATTCGGCAAAGGCCCAGCGGCCGTATTGGCGGGCGTTGTTGACGCCGGGCAACCAGCGGGTTTCCATGGCGGCTTTTTTGTCTTTGGCGTCTTCGCCACGGTAGCCTTTGATCTCGACCACCAGATTGAGCAAGTCATCCTGGCCATGTCCATCGTCCACGCGCAGGATGAAGTCGGGGCGGTAGCGGTGGGTTTCGGCGCCCATCAGGTAGGGCACTTCAAAGCCAAGGTTGTGGTTTTTGACGTAGCTGCGGACTTGGGGGTGCGCTTCGGCGGCGCGGCAAAACTCGGCTTCCCAGTCGCTGTCCATGATGAGCCAGTTGAGGTGGCAGTGTTGGGCGCTGGCCTCCCAGCGGTCGGTTTTGCTGGTGGTGAAATTCACATGGGCTGTGCTCCCCACGGGGTTGTAGGGGTCGAGCACGGCCTGAATCTGGCTGTTGCCTTGGGCCAGGTTGGCGCGGTCGATGGCTTGTTTGATGCGTTCGCAGGCGCGGTCGGCCAGCTCCAGATAGAGCAGTTGCGCTGGGTAGGTGTCGCCTTTGCAGTCCAGGTGTTGGTCCAACCATTGTTTGACGATGCGTTTGAGCTGGCCAAACAGGTGCAGCTTGGCCTCTTCCCCGGGGTCGCGGAACTTGGTGTACAGAAGGCGGTGCGTAAGGTGGTACAGCAGGGTGGAGGTGCGCATGTCCCGGGTGTGGGCCAGCGTCAGCTCGACGCCTTCGCCAATGATGCCTTCTTGCCGGGTGATGGAGGGGCCAACCAGCTCGGGCGTGAGCACCAAGGTGGAGTCGTCGTTGAACACGGCATCGAGTGTTTCTTCGGGCAGCACCACGCGGTAGCCCTGCACACGGGGGAAGCGGATTTCGTGCGCGTCGCGCTCGGGCTTGATGGCTTTGACGTGGACGGTCTCTCGGGGCTTGACGGGCTTGGAGATGGTGGGCTCGGCGTTGAAGTCAAACGGGATACCCAGAACGTCGGCGTATTCGACGTTGAATTTGCCTTCTTCGTTCAGCTCGTAGGACTGGCGGCGCAGGGCTCGGCCAATGACCTGTTCGCACAGCAGTTGGGTGCCAAAGGCCCGCACTCCCAAAACGTGGGTGACGGTGTTGGTGTCCCAGCCTTCGGTGAGCATGGACACGGACACCACGCAGCGGATGGATTCGCCCAGCTTGCCGACTTTGCCCACGGTGTTCATGACTTCGCGCAGCAGCTCGGCGTCGGTGATTTTGCTGCCCGCTTGCTGATCGCCCGTGCGTTCGATGATGTCGCGGCGGAACTGCTCGATCTCTGTGCCCGCCATGTGGCGGAAGTTGTCGTCCAGGGCTTCGCCGCTTTCGAGCTGTTCGCTATCGATCAGCAGGGTGCGGGGGCGGGCCAGTGGGTCACCGTTTTGGTCGTAATTGGAGAACAGGGGCAGGGCACCCAAATAGGGTGGCGGCAATGTGCCGTCGGGGTTGGCTGCGGGCTGAAAGCCCGAGATGTAGTCATAGACCAGTTTGGAGGCCGAGGTGTTGTTGCACACCACGATGAAGCAGGGTGGCACACGAATGCCTTCGGTCTGCCAGAGGTCGTAGGTTTTTTCATAATGGCCGTACAGGGCCTGCAATGCGGTTTGCAGTTTGGTGGGCAGCTTCAGCGGGTCCAGGCCTTCGGCTTTGCCCCGGCCTTTTTTGGGCATGTCTTTGCTGATGTTGTCCCACAGGTTGCGGAAGATGGGGACTTCTGCGCCGGGAATGTTGTCGGCCACGGGCACACGGGGCAGTTTGACGATGCCGCACTCGATGGCGTCCATGAGCGAGAAGTCGCTCATGGTCCAGGGGAAGAGGGTGCCTTCCACATAGCCAGAACCGCGCAAGAAGAAGGGCGTTGCCGACAAGTCGATCACGCGGTTCACGCCCAACTGGCGTTGCACGGCTTTGATGCCGTTGATCCACAGGCGGGCGGCTTCGTTGTTTTCTTCAGCTTCTTTTTTGTCGTCGCCTTTGAGGTCGTCGGTATCTTCAAGCTTGACGGGTTTTTCCTGGTAGCAGTGGTGGGCTTCGTCGTTGATGACCATGACGTTTTTCAGGCCCATGAGTTCAGGCATGACGCGCTGGATCATCTGGCCTTCGGTTTCCATGGTGTCGAGCGCTTGGCCACCACGGCCTTGCAGGAGTTGCCTGCCGCCTTTGGATATTTCGATGCGCTCACGCATCTTGAAGGCGTGGTAGTTGGTGATGACGATCTTGCATTTTTCAAGTTCGCCCATCATGTCGCTGGGGATGAGTTCGCGGGTTTTGTAATAGCTGTCTGCGTCGTTGGGCAGCAGAACGCGCAGGCGGTCTTTGATGGTCAGGCCGGGGGCGACGAGCAAGAAACCGCGTGTGTATTTTTTGCTGGTGGGGTGACGAGCCCAGTTGATGGTTTGCCAAGCAATGAGCATGGCCATGACGGTGGTTTTGCCAGCGCCTGTGGCCAGTTTGAGTGCCAGCCGCATGACGCCGGGGTTGGCGTCTTCGTTGGCATCGTGCAGGTGGTCAATGAACTTTTGGGCGGCTTTGCCTTTGCCCGGTGCCACTTCGGTGAGCCAGATGGCGGTTTCTACGGCCTCGACTTGGCAGAAGAAGGGCCGCACGCCACTAAAGTCGTGATGCCGCCAGTGCTGGAGCAATCGTGCGGTTTCGGGTGTCACGCCCCAATCGTTGGGGTTGGGAATGGACCGCCATTTGTCCACCTCGGCACGAACGCCGTTGATGATGGCCGAGTGGTATTGCTGTTCTTCAGTGGAGACATCGCTGCCAATGTCTAATTCGGCTTGCGCGTCTTTGGATTTGGGTTTTTTGGGCTTGGGGATGGGCGTGATGAATTCAGCCTGACGACGTGCTTCGACAATCTTTTGTGTGGGCTGCCCCGTTTCATCCAGCTCCCAGTGCTGACTGGGGTAGTCGTAGGGCGAGTTGAGGATGGGTTTTTCGAAGAAGAGGTTGCTCATCCGACTACAAGTTCTATTTTAAAAAAATGAGTTCTATCGTAATCGGAAAATACCTTTTCCAGTGGCTCAAATTGGAAGTTGCCTCATCTCCGCGACGACACCCAGATCCCACCAATGATCAGCGCGAACGCTAGCGCATGAAACAGCTGCGGCAACTCACCCAAAAATGCAGCCGAGAAGATGGCCGCGAACAGCGGGGTGAGGTTGGCAAAAAAACCGGCCACTGCGGGCCCCGCCTGCTGGATGCCCAGGCCCCAGCAGCGGTAGGCCAGCACGGCCGGGCCCACGGCCACAAAGGCCAGTGCACTGACCAAGGGCCAGCCCCAGGTGATGTGGGCATCGGTCAGGCCCCATTCCATGCCCGCAAACAAGCCCGACCAGCCCAGACCAAAGACCACTTGCGCGAGCAAGAAGGCGGCCCAGTCTTGGCGGATGGCCTCCGGTTCGTCTTTGCGCGTCAGCATCCAGCTGTACCAAGACCAGCAGGCTGTGGCCAGCAAAATGAACACATCACCGATGACCAGCCGAACGGCCAACAGCTGCGTCCAATCACCCCGTGACAGCACCACCAGCACACCCACAATGGACAACACCGCGCCGTACATCTGGGCGCGCCGCACCGGGGCCTGAAAAAACAGCGCCCCGATGGCCAGCATCCACACCGGGCCACTGGCGGCCACCAAGGTCACGTTCAGCGGTGTGGAAGTTTGCAGGGCCAGGTATTGCAGCGCGTTGTAGCAGCCCACGCCCAGCAAGCTGAGCAGCGCAAAACGACGCCAGTGCTGCCACAGGCCACTGTTGCGCTTCAAGACCCAGGCCGCCAAAGGCAGCAAGAGAAACAAGGCCACAGCCCAGCGTAAAAAGTTGAGCGTGATGGGCGGCACCAAATCGCTGACCAAGCGACCCACCACCGCGTTACCAGCCCACAGCAGGGGCGGAATGGTCAAGAGCAAGGCGGTTATGGGCGAGAGTTTCTGAGTCATGCGGCACTGTATCGGTATTCGGGTTTTCCCGCTGTCGCCAAACTGTCCCCCAACTGCCCCTTTTACCGGCTCAGGCTCGCGTTTCGTGGCAAAGTGTCCGGTCTGTCACCCCATTCCAACAGGAGAACACCATGAGCCTTGCAGTCCAAATCGACCAGAACGGCGGTCCCGAAGTCATGAAACTGGTCGATGTCGCCGTGGGCGAGCCTGGCCCCGGCGAGATCCGCATCCGCCACAAAGCCATCGGTCTGAACTTCATCGACGTCTACCAGCGCAGCGGCCTGTACACCTTGCCCATGCCCCTCAAGCTGGGCATGGAAGGCTCGGGCGTGGTCGAAGCCGTGGGCGAAGGCGTCACGCACCTGAAGGTGGGCGACCGTGCAGCCTATGCCAGCCAGCCGCCCGGCAGCTACTGCGAAGTGCGTGTGATGCCCGCCAAGTGCGTTTGCAAACTGCCCGATGCGATCTCGTTCGAGACGGGTGCGGCCATGATGCTCAAGGGTTTGACGGCGCAGTACTTGCTCAAGCGCACTTTGCCCCAAGGTGGATTGAAGGCGGGTGACTTTGTGCTGTTCCATGCCGCCGCTGGTGGCGTGGGCCTGATCGCTTGCCAGTGGGCCAAGGCCCTGGGCCTGCGCTTGATTGGCACGGCCGGCAGCGATGCCAAGTGCGCCTTAGCGCTGGCCAACGGTGCCGAGTTTTGCATCAACTACTCCACGCAAGACTTCCAGGCCAAGGTGAAAGAGATCACCGGTGGCAAGGGCGTGAAGGTGGTCTACGACTCGGTAGGCAAAGACACTTGGGACAAGTCGCTCGACTGCTTGGCACCGTTTGGTTTGATGGCCAGTTTTGGCAATGCCTCTGGCGCGGTGGCCCCGTTTGCGCCCGGCATTTTGGGCCCCAAGGGCTCCATTTACGTGACGCGCCAGACTTTGTTCAGCCACATCACCACCCGCGAAAACACCCAGGCCATGGCCGATGATTTGTTCGAAGCCGTGACCAGCGGCAAGGTCAAGATCCACATCGACCAGACCTTCCCCTTGGCGCAAATTCAGGACGCCCACATCGCCCTGGAAGCCCGCAAAACAACGGGCTGCACCATCATCACGCTTTGATGGTCCGTTTGAATTGAAAAAGCCCGCTCAGGCGGGCTTTTTTTAATCTCGGATTCGGCTCAACGCCCGCGCCGCACCCGCAGGATTTCGTCGAGGATCAGCAGCGCAGCGCCCACACTGATGCCGGCATCGGCCACATTGAAGGCCGGGAAGTGCCAAGTGCCCCAGTAAAAGTCCAGAAAGTCGACCACGTAGCCGTGCAGCAGGCGGTCGATCACGTTGCCCATCGCACCGCCTAGGATGAGCGAGATGGCCAAGCTGAAGAGTTTTTGACCGGGGTGGGCATGCAGCATCCAGACGATGAAGATGGCCGCAGCTACGCCAATACCAGTGAAAAACCAACGCTGCCAGCCGCCCGCACTCGCCAGAAACGAGAACGCTGCGCCGTGGTTGTGCACCCGCACCAGGTTAAAAAACGAGGTGATCGGGGTGCTGTCGCCCAACTGGAAAGCACCCAACACCAGCACTTTGGTGAACTGGTCGAGCACCAGCACCAAGAGGGCAATGCCCAACCAAAGCGCCATGCTTTGGCTTTTGCTGGCATAGCTCTTGCCGATTTTTTTGCTGCTGGCCATGGGTTTGCCTCGTGTTGTTGGTGCGTGAAGCTCAGGCTACGCTGCGGGTTTCGCCAGCACCGTGCAGGTTGCTCACGCAGCGACCGCAAATCGTGGGGTGGTCGGCGTCGTGTCCTACGTCGTCGGCGTAATGCCAGCAGCGCTCACACTTGGTGGCTTGGCTGGCCGCTACTTGCACTTCGAGTGTGTCGCCCGCTAGCAAAGTCACTTTGGATGTGATGAACACGAACTTGATGTCTGCACCCAAACTTGCCAGCAGGACGTGGTCGGCGCTTGGCGCAGTCAGCGTGATCTCCGCTTGCAAGGAGGCACCCACTTGGCCTGCGGTGCGCAAATTTTCGATGTCCTTGTTGACCAAGTCGCGGATCTCGCGGATCCGGCTCCATTTGGCCAAAAGGGCGATGTTTTGTGCTGCATCGGTCACGCCGAAATCACCGAAGGTTTCCAGGAAGATGGATTCCGATGTGCCGAAAGTTGTCCAAGCTTCTTCGGCCGTGAAAGACAAGAACGGTGCCATCCAGCGCAGCATGCCGTGGGTGATGCGGTGCAGCGCGGTTTGCGCGCTGCGACGGGCCAGCGACTTGGGGGCTGTGGTGTACAAGCGGTCCTTGAGCACGTCCAGATAGAACGCGCCCAAGTCTTCCGAGCAATAAATTTGCAGCTTGCTGACGACAGGGTGGAATTCGTACGCGTCAAAGTGGGCGCGGATGTCGGCTTGCAGCTGCGCGGCGCGGGCCAGGGCAAAGCGGTCGATTTCCAGCAACTGGTTGTCGGGCACGGTGTCGTTTGCGGGATCGAAGTCGCTCACGTTGGCCAATAAAAAGCGCAGCGTGTTGCGGATGCGGCGGTATGAGTCCACCACGCGGGCCAGGATTTTGTCGTCGATGTTGAGGTCACCCGAGTAATCGGTGCTGGCCACCCACAGGCGCACGATTTCAGCGCCCATTTTGGAGGTGATGGTTTGGGGCTCCACAGTGTTGCCCAGCGACTTGCTCATCTTGCGGCCTTGGCCGTCTGTGGCAAAGCCATGCGTCAGCAGGCCTCGGTAAGGGGCGCGGTCGTACAAGGCGCAACCCAGCAGCAGCGAGCTGTGGAACCAACCGCGGTGCTGGTCGTGACCTTCGAGGTACAGGTCAGCTTCGGGACCTTGTTCGTGGAAGGGCGGCACGCCGTAAGCGTCTTTGTGGCTGGTGCGCAGCACATGCTGGAAGGTGGAGCCGGAGTCGAACCAGACTTCCAGAATGTCGGTGCTTTTGGTGTAGTGCGGGGCGTCGGCTGCGCCCAGAATCTCTTCCACCGTCACGCGGCTCCAGGCTTCGATGCCGCCTTTTTCGACGATGTCAGCGGCCTGATCCAGGATGGCCATGGTGTTGGGGTGCAGCTCGCCCGAGTCTTTGTGCAGGAAGAAGGGCACGGGCACGCCCCAGCTGCGCTGACGCGAGATGCACCAGTCGGGGCGGTTGGCGATCATGTCGCGCAGGCGGGATTGGCCGTTTTCGGGATAGAACTGGGTTTGCTCGATCGCGTCGAGCGCCAGCTGGCGCAAGGTCTTGGACGCTTTGTCTTGGGTGAAGACCCCAACGCCTTCGTCCATGCGCACAAACCATTGGGCCGCGGCGCGGTAGATCACGGGGGTTTTGTGACGCCAGCAGTGCGGGTAGCTGTGGGTGATGGTCACGGTGGACAGCAAGCGACCCGCATTGCGCAGCGCTTCCAGCACCGCGGGAATGGCTTTCCAGATGTGCAGTCCGCCAAACAGCGGGAAGTCTTCTGCATAGGTGCCGTTGCCTTGCACCGGGTTCAGGATGTCGTCGTACTTCAGGCCGTTGGCAATGCAGGAGTTGAAGTCATCCACGCCATAAGCGGGCGAGGAGTGCACCAAGCCCGTGCCGTCGCTGTCACTGACGTATTCGGCCAGGTAAACCGGTGACAGGCGCTTGTAGCCGGGATCCACGTCGTGCAGTGGGTGGCGGAAATTCAGACCGCCCAGCGCCGTGCCCTTGGCGGTGGCCAGCACCGTGCCGCCTTGCAGGCCAAAGCGCTCGAGGCATTTGTCGACCAGCGACTCGGCCAGCACCAAGCAGCCCTTGTCGGTTTGCACCAGCGCATAGGTCAGCTCGGGGTGGGCGTTGAGGGCTTGGTTGGCGGGGATGGTCCAGGCGGTGGTGGTCCAGATCACGGCAAAGCCGCTTTGCCCAACAGGAAGAGACGTGAGGCCAAAGGCCGCAGCCAATTTGGCCGCATCGTCGGTCTCAAAGGCCACGTCCAGCGTGTCGCTTTGTTTGTCTTGGTATTCGATCTCAAACTCGGCCAATGAAGAGCCACAGTCAAAGCACCAGTAAACAGGCTTGAGGCCACGGTAAACAAAGCCACGCTCGATCACGCGTTTGAAGGCGCGGATTTCACCGGCTTCGTTGGCGAAGTCCATGGTGCGGTAGGGCCGCTCCCAGTCGCCCAGAACGCCCAGGCGCTTGAAGTCTTCGCGCTGTTGGCCGATTTGCTCGGTGGCAAAGGCGCGGCTCTTGGCCTGCATGTCGTCTCTGGACAATTTGCGACCGTGCAGTTTTTCAATCGCGTTTTCGATCGGCAAGCCATGGCAGTCCCAACCGGGGATGTATTGCGCGTCAAAGCCAGCGAGTTGCTTGGACTTGACGATCATGTCTTTGAGCACTTTGTTGAGTGCGTGGCCGATGTGCAGCTTGCCATTGGCATAAGGCGGGCCGTCGTGGAGCACGAACAGCGGGGCACCCTGGCGGGCAGCACGCAGCTTTTTGTACAAACCACCGTCGTTCCACTCGTTCACCCAGCCCGGCTCGCGCTTGGGCAGGTCGCCCCGCATGGGAAAGGGGGTGTCCATCATGTTGATGCGGGTGTCAGGGTTCTGCGTTTTGTCGGTCATGTTGCGTCAAGTCGAGAGGGCTTCGACAAGCTCAGCCCGAGCGGCTCAGCCGTTCGGAAAGATCAAGAGGGGGTGGGCCGTTGAAGTCGTTCGCCCTGAGCCTGTCGAAGGCGGCAAACGAGGGCCGGAGCGTCAAATTCGGTCGCGGGTGGTTTGGCGGCTGGTTTCACCGTGGCGGGAAGCAAACCACGCTTGTGCGTCTTCACAGTCTTTGGCGATGCCCTTTGTCAGGGCGTCCAGACCGTCGTACTTGAGTTCGTCGTGTAATTTATGCAGCAAGTCCACGCGGATGATTTTACCGTAGCCCCCCTCGGCCCCCAGTTGGGCAGGCCAGCCGAAGGCATGGGTCTCCAGCAGCACACGTCCGCCATTGACATCATTCGGGTCCAAAGAGGGGCGGATGCCCAAATTGGCGACCCCGCGCAAAGGCTGATCTGTCAGGCCATGCACCTCGACCACGAAGATGCCGCTGGCCGCGGGCTTCCAGTGCGAAAAACGCAAATTCAAGGTGCGAAAGCCATCGCCTGCGCCATCGGCTGAGGCGGCCAATTCACGGCCGAGCTTGCGCCCATGCACCACATGACCGCTGATGCTGTAAGGGCGGCCCAGCAGGGCCTGCACCGCTGCCATGTCGCCCCGGTGAAGGGCCTCGCGCACGGCAGAGCTGGACACGCGCAGGCCGCGCACCTCGTAGCTGTTCATGCGCGCCACGTCAAAGCCCAAGTTTTGTCCGGCCGTGTCGAGCATGGCGTAGTCGCCCGCGCGTTGGGCACCAAAGCGGAAATCGTCGCCCACCAGCACATAGCGAACGCCCAGTCCGCGCACCAAGACCTGATGAATGAAGTCATCCGGCGACTGGCTGGCCAGTTGGGCATCAAAGGGCAAGACCACCACTTGGTCGATGCCGCAGCGCTCGAGTTCTTGCAGTTTGTCGCGCAGGGTGGCGATGCGGGCCGGGGCCAAATCGGGCTTGTTCAGGGCTTTGGCAAAGTAGTCGCGCGGGT
This sequence comes from Limnohabitans sp., assembly GCF_040400975.1. Lineage (GTDB taxonomy): Bacteria > Pseudomonadota > Gammaproteobacteria > Burkholderiales > Burkholderiaceae_C > Limnohabitans_A. Next base: position 111,057 of record NZ_JBBAPF010000004.1, read on the forward strand.
GGGGCTCGAAGGTCATCACGCAGCTGGGCACGTTGCGGTGCGCTGCTTCGCTGCGCAAAAGCGCCAGCATGGCCTGATGACCCCGGTGCACGCCGTCGAAATTACCGATGGTCACAGCGCAGGCGGGGGCCAGATGGGGGTGGTGGAAGCCGCGAAAAACCTTCATGTTGTTTTTGATGCCCAGCCGCAGTTCTGGCCGCTCGCCAGCTTTCACGGATTTGTCTATGTAAGAGGGTATATTGTGACTGAGCCCGATCACCGCAGCCTGTCACCAAAGGCGTGTGGACCGATCGAGACGGGACTTTTCGTGTCAGTGGTTTTTTAAACTGTTGGATGGAGGCGTCTGTGAAGGTTTTGAAACTCTCGGCCCAAGGCTTGCCGCAATCGTGGATCACGCTGGAGCAAGCGGTCACCCATTACGCCGCCGACGAGGTGCGCTGGGAGGCGGGCCAGCAAGTGGCCGTGTTCCACGGTGGACACAACGCGCTGACCGGCCAGCAATCCATCATCACTGTCAACAGCATCATCGGCACCCAAGGCGTGCCCCGCATCAACCCATTTGACATGCGCTCGGGTTTGACCAACCCCAAGTTGTTCGTGCGCGATCGCAATGTCTGCGCATATTGCGGCGGGCATTTTCACGAATCGGTGCTGACCCGTGAGCACATCGTCCCAGTCAGCCAAAAAGGCCCTGACCACTGGATGAATGTGGTCACCGCTTGCCGCTCTTGCAACCACCGAAAAAGCAGCCGTACCCCTGAGCAAGCCAAGATGCCCCTGCTGTATGCACCCTATGTGCCCAGCCTGTGGGAGGACTTCATCTTGCGGAACCGCCGCATCTTGAGCGACCAGATGGAGTTTCTGATGGCGCATGTGCCCAAGAGTTCGCGTTTGATGGCATGACCCAGCGGTCTGTTTGCAAGCGTTGACGTTGACGTTCGCTGACAGGGCTTGCGCCTGGCCATAAAGCGCAGCATCATGATTCCCTGAAAACAAAAGACCCCAATTAAGGGGTCTGATGTCCTCCGGGAGATACATCATGTCAATACGTTCTTTGGGCTTACCGCGCGTCCAGCCGCTCATGGCTGCAGCCTTCAAGCGGCGTCGGGCTTTGATGTGGCTGATCACCGTTTCAGGGCTGGTGCGCACCGCACGGGCTCAATCCAACACCACAGCTCCTGCAGAGCATGGGCCAGTGCCTGTTCAGGTTCAATTGGCCCAGATGTGGCCCCAAAATCGATCTCCCTTGGGATTTTGCGTCAGCGAAAAACTCGATGGGGTCAGAGCCGTTTGGGATGGGCAGGTGTTGCGTTTTCGCAGCGGTCGTCGCATTGTGGCGCCGACTTGGTTTGTCTCTGCGCTGCCTCCTTTGCCACTGGACGGCGAATTGTGGGTGGCAAGAGGGATGTTCGACCAGCTCTCGGGCGTGGTCCGCCAATCGGTGCCCAACGATGAGGCTTGGCGTGGGGTTCAATATTGGGTGTTTGACACGCTTGGGCATTCCGGCACTTTCACAGAGCGGTTGGCCCTTGTTCAATCCAGCTTGGCCGCAGCACAAGTGGCGTGGTTGAAACCTGTCGCCCAGCGGGTGGTGAACGACGCCAAGGCTTTGCAAACGCTTTTAAAAGCGACGGTGCGCCAAGGCGGCGAGGGCCTGATGCTGCACCGGGCTGATGCCCTGTGGCAGTCCGGCCGCACCGATGCCCTGTTCAAGCTGAAACCCGAGTTGGACGAAGAGGGCTTGGTGGTGGGGCATCAGGCAGGCAAAGGCCGTTTGAAAGGCCAAACAGGGGCTTTGCTGGTGCAGCTGCCTTCGGGTCAGCGCTTTGCCCTCGGCTCGGGCCTGAGCGATGCCCAGCGCCGAGACCCGCCGCCTGTCGGGTCTTGGGTCACCTACCGTTTTCCAGAGCGCACGCCATCGGGTTTGCCGCGCTTTGCCTCTTTTGTGCGGGTGCGAGAGGCGGAGTGAGGATGACAAAGGGCCCCATGCGGGGCCTTTTTGTGGGTTTGCTCATTCGGAAGATTCTGGTCTTGAGCTGCAAGGCGCAAGGGCGGCGCGCTTCGGGCTCGGAGGCGCTTCGCTTTGCCACATCGCCCGAACCGCGCCGCCCTCCCGTCTTGCTCGGGTTACTGGTTCACTTCAGGCGAAGACGCCCGCCGTCTCCTGCATCCGGGCTGAAACTTCACCCAGCTGGTGCAAGGTGTCTCCGAATGTCATGTCCAGCTGCGTCAATTTCTTGAAGTAGTGGCTCACGATGTACTCGTCGGTGACGGCGATGCCACCGTGCAGCTGCACCGCTTGCTGGCCGATGAAGCGCATGGATACGCCCAGCTGGTACTTGGCGCGGGCCAAGGCGCGACGGCGCTCGTCGGCGGGTGCGTGCAATTTCAGGCTCGCGTAGTAGCTCATCGAGCGGCCCAGCTCCAGTTGCATCTTCATGTCGGCCACGCGGTGACGCAAAGCCTGGAAGCTGGCAATGGCCACACCGAACTGCTTGCGCGTATTCATGTAGTCCACAGTGATGGCCAAGGTTTTGTCCATCACGCCCACAGCCTCAGCGCAGGTGCAGGCGATGCCGATGTCCACCGCTTCTTCCAAAGCGTTCAGACCATTCCGCGTGATCAGCTGCGCGGAAGCTTTGTTCAGCACCAATTCGGCGGCCCTTGATCCGTCTTGCGTGCCATAGGCTTGGGTGCTCACGCCGCTGGCGCTGCGCTCGACCAAAAACAATGCGATTTGTCCGTTCACGGTGGCAGGCACCACAAAGGCATCGGCCTGGTCGCCAATGGCTACTACGCTTTTGGTGCCGCTCACGGTCCAGATGCCACCCGATTCGCTGGCCACAGCAGTGCAGCGGCCCAGTTGGTAACGGGCGCCGCGTTCTTGCTGCGCCAGCACCACGATGGCTTCGCCTGCAGCCATGCGCTGCAGCCAAGCGGCTTGCAGGGCTGCAGGGGCGTGGGTCTGCAGGGTGGCGCTGCAAATCAGGGTTTGGGTCAAGGGTTCGAGCACGATGCCGCGGCCGAGTTCTTCCATGGTGACCATGGCCTCAGTAGGGCCCATGCCCATACCGCCGTGCTCTTCGCTCACGTAAAGGCCAGTCAAGCCCAGCTCAGCCATTTCGCCGTAAGCGGCGCGGTCAAAGCCGCCGGCTGCGACGATGGCGCGGCGGCGGTCAAAGTCATAGCCCTTGTCCACCCATTTGCGCACTGCGTCGCGCAGTTGTTCTTGGTCGTCAGAAAAATCGAAATCCATGTGTGTCTCCTTAACCCAGAACTGTCTGGGCGACGATGTTGCGTTGCACTTCGTTGCTGCCGCCGTAAATGGTGGTCTTGCGCATGTTGAAGTAGTTGGCTGCCAAAGGCGCATTGGCCACCACGCCGCCTGGGAAGTTGCCTTGCCAGCCCGCGTCCATGGCTTCGAAGATGAAGGGCAGGGCAAAGGGGCCTGCGGCTTGCATCATCAGCTCGGAGTAGCGCTGTTGGATTTCGCTGCCCTTGATCTTGAGCAGGCCCGCGATGTCGAGTGAGTTCTTGCCAGACTTTTCGGCGGACAAGACCCGCAGCACCAGCATCTCCAGTGCCACGATGTCCACTTCAAGCTTGGCGATTTCGTCTCGGAAGCGCAGGTCGTCGTACACGCCTTCAGTTTTGGCGATGCGCTTCAAGCGCTCCAGTTCGCGCTTGGCGCGGTTCACGTCGGCGATGTTGGTGCGCTCGTGGGCCAGCAGGTGTTTGGCGTAGTTCCAGCCCTTGTTCTCCTCGCCCACCAAGTTCTCGGCGGGCACTTCGACGTTGTCAAACCAGACCTCGTTGACCTCGCACTCGCCGTCGAGCAGCTTGATGGGGCGCACAGTGATGCCGGGCGACTTCATGTCGATCAGCAAGAACGAAATGCCAGTCTGTGGCTTGCCTTCGTTGCTGGTGCGCACCAGGCAGAAGATCCATTCGCCGTACTGGCCCAGGGTGGTCCAGGTCTTCTGGCCGTTCACGATGTATTTGTCGCCCACGCGCTCAGCGCGGGTTTTGAGCGACGCCAAGTCCGAGCCAGAGCCCGGCTCGCTGTAGCCTTGGCTCCACCAGACTTCGCCGCTGGCGATGCCGGGCAAAAAGCGCTGCTGTTGCTCGGCGTTGCCAAAGGCCATGATGACTGGGGCCACCATCACCGGGCCAAAGGGCACCACGCGGGGGGCGCCAGCCAAGGCGCATTCTTCTTCAAACAAATGCTTTTGCACGGCAGTCCAGCCGGGGCCACCAAACTGCGTGGGCCAACCCCAGCCCAACCAGCCTTTTTGGCCCAAAATTTTGGCCCAGCGCTGCATGTCCTCGCGGGTCAAGCGCATGGCGCTGTGAACTTTTTGGGCAATGTCTGTGGGCAAGTTGTCCTTGACCCAAGTGCGGATCTCGTCGCGGAACGCGAGTTCGTCAGGGGTGAATGCCAAATCCATGGGGTGTTCTCTCAAAATCAAACGGTCGTGCTTTTTATCATGCGCAGCCTGTTGGGGCTTGTCCTTGGTGTGACAAATGCCTGGATGCACAAGGCCAGCGGGGATAATTCAGCCCTTCATGAGAAACATCGTCATTCTGATTTCGGGCTCAGGCTCCAACATGGCCGCCATCGTGCGTGCTGCAGAGCTGGGCCACTGGGCCGAGCGCCTCAATGCCCAAGTGGCCGCCGTGCTGAGCAACCGGGCCGATGCCCAAGGTTTGGCCCTGGCCCATGACCACGGCATTCCCACCCAGGTGTTGGACCACAAGGCCTTTGCCAGCCGCGAAGATTTTGATGCCGCCTTGAAGGCCGAGATCGACCGGTATGCGCCCGCTTTGGTGGTGTTGGCGGGCTTCATGCGCATCCTGAGCCCTGCTTTTGTGGCCCATTACGCCGGGCGCTTGCTCAACGTCCACCCGTCTTTGTTGCCCGCTTTCCCTGGGCTGAACACCCATCAGCGGGCGATCGATGCCGGTTGCCGCTTTGCCGGCGCCACAGTACACCAGGTCACGGTCGACCTGGACCACGGCCCCATCTTGGCGCAGGCGGTGGTGCCGGTGTTACCCGGCGACACCCCCGACAACCTGGCTGCGCGGGTGCTCAGCCAAGAACACTTGATTTATCCGCAGGCGGTCGCTCATTTTTTAGCTCAATTGCCGATGCGTTCAAAGCGCGGTTGAACTTTTCCATTGAACTCGGCCACGTCGGCAAACATCGCCGCAGGTCTGACCCATAAGCCTTGTTCGCCATAAAGCGCCTGGTAAAGCGTCATGGGCTGCAGGTCTTCGCTGTGGCGCACAGTGCCCAGCACGCGGTACTGGCCGCCTTTGTAATGCCGGTACAAGCCTTTGGGCGTTTCGATCATCGGTGGCAGTGGTTCTGACATGTCTTTCCTGTGATGTGTGTCTGTCAAAGGGCTGGGGATGGGACAATGCACCCCATGCATCCAAAAGCCCTTTTAGACGCCTGTGCCGATCTGGTCAGGTTGGTTCTCCAATTTGAACATCCCGCCGACGCCGTGGTGTCGCGTTACTTCCGTGAACACCGCTCTTTGGGGCCACGCGAACGCGCCACTTTGGCCGAAACCGCATTCACGGTATTGCGCAAAAAGCTGCTTTTTGAGCAGTTGGCCCGCTCGGGCTCTGGCCCCAAAGAGCGCAAGCTGGCGATTTTGGGCTTTTTCGGCCCGCGCGATTTTTTGGCTTCAGCGCTCAACGATACCGAGAAAAAATGGTTGGCCACCTGTGACGCCATTCCGGACGATGCACTGATGGCTCCGCACCGTCACAACCTGCCCGAGTGGATGGCGCAAGCTCTGCAAGCGCAATTGGGGGAGGATTTCTGGTCCTTGGCCGAGCATTTGCAACAACCCGGCACCTTGGATTTGCGCGTGAACATGCTCAATGCCAAGCGCAGCGACATCCAAAAAGAGTTGGCTCAAGCGGGCATTGCCTCCGAACCTACGCCTTATTCGCCTTGGGGATTGCGTCTTCAAGGTAAACCCGCCTTACAAAAAACCGAGGCTTTCGCGCGGGGCGCCATCGAGGTGCAAGACGAAGGCTCGCAGTTGCTCGCCGTGCTGGTGGATGCGCACCGGGGCGAGATGGTGGTGGACTTTTGCGCGGGTGCGGGTGGCAAAACGCTGGCACTGGGCGCTTCCATGCGCAGCACGGGCCGTTTGTACGCTTTTGACGTGTCGGGCCACCGCCTGGATGCGCTCAAGCCGCGCATGGCCCGCAGCGGTTTGTCCAATGTGCACCCGGCTGCGATTGCGCACGAGCGCGATGACCGCGTCAAGCGCTTAGCGGGAAAAATTGACCGCGTGCTGGTCGATGCCCCCTGCTCAGGTCTGGGCACCTTGCGCCGCAACCCTGACCTGAAATGGCGTCAAAAGCCCCAAGCTGTGCAAGAGTTGACCGAAAAGCAGCAGGCCATCTTGCAAAGCGCGTCGCGCATGGTCAAGTCGGGTGGCCGCTTGGTGTATGCCACCTGCAGCGTGTTGCCCGAAGAAAACGAGCGGATCGCACGGGCTTTCAGTGCCGCCAACCCGGATTTTGTCCCCTTGAATGTGGCGCAAGAGCTCGACAGGCTCAAAGTGCCCCACGCAGCGAGTCTGTGCTCACCGGCCCCATCGGGCGATGCCCACGCCGATGCCCCGCCAGCCGGCACATTCCTCAGGCTGTGGCCCCATCGCCATGCCACGGATGGTTTTTTTGCCGCAGCTTGGGTTAAAAAGTAATACTTTAAAACCCTTATCGGTCGAAGTCGGTCGAAAACGCTGTCCTTTTTGGGGCAGCAAACTTAAAATCGTCGGATTGCCTGAATTCAGGTGCCAGTAGAAAGACAGACTCATGTTGTTGCCTGATTGGGCTTTTTTGGATGCAGTGATTCACTGGATGGGCCACGGCCTGTTCGACTTGGCTTGGTGGCAAATGGTGTTGATCACCTTGGCCCTGACCCACGTCACCATCGCCAGCGTCACCATTTTTCTGCACCGTCATCAGGCGCACCGCGCTTTGGACCTGCATGCCATTCCTTCGCACTTTTTCCGTTTCTGGCTGTGGTTGACCACAGGCCAAGTGACCAAGGAGTGGGCGGCTATTCACCGCAAGCACCATGCCAAGTGCGAGCAAGCCGAAGACCCGCATAGCCCGCATGTGCATGGCATCAAAACCGTGTTGTTCTCGGGCGCTGAGCTGTACCGCAAAGAATCTAAAAATCTTGACACCCTCAAGCGTTTTGGCCACGGCACCCCCGACGACTGGATTGAGCGCAATCTGTACTCCCGCTTTTCTTGGCAAGGCGTCGCCCTGATGTTGATCATCGACGTGGCCTTGTTCGGCTTCATCGGTCTGACGGTCTGGGCTGTGCAAATGGCCTGGATTCCGATCACGGCGGCCGGCATCATCAATGGCGCGGCGCACTACTGGGGATATCGCAACTTCGAGGCGCATGACGCCAGCACCAACATTTCGCCTTGGGGCATCCTGATTGGTGGCGAAGAGTTGCACAACAACCACCACACTTACCCCACATCGGCCAAGCTGTCGGTCAAGCCTTACGAGTTTGACATCGGCTGGTTGTACATCCGCATGCTCGAAACCCTGGGCTTGGCCACCGTCAAAAAGACACCGCCGCGCTTGGCTTATGGCGACATTCGCCCCGTGGCCGACGAAAAGACGCTGGAAGCGCTGATTGCCAACCGTTACGAAGTCATGGCCGGTTATGCCCGCAATGTGCGCAGTGTGATGCAGCAAGAAGCCAGCAAACTCAAGCTGGACGCGAGCGTGATGCAGGCGGCCCAGCGTTGGTTGCATCGCGATGCCGCCAAGGTGCCCGTGGCAGCTCAGGCCCATCTCCAACAAGCCCGTGCGGCCAGTCCGGTGCTCGACAAAATGGTTCAAATGCGGGAAGAGCTCAGCCAGATTTGGCTCAACACCTCTCATTCACGCGAGCAATTGGCGGCTGATTTGCAAGCCTGGTGCCGCCGCGCCGAAGAAAGCGGCATTGCTGCATTGCGTGACTTTTCGGTCAAGTTGCGTGCGGTTCGCCAACCGGCCTGATCTGTATCCGCATACATCCCAACAGGGCCTTCGGGCCCTGTTTGCTTGGTGTTGATGGATTGCGACAAGAAAAAACCCGCCAAAGGCGGGTTTTTTTCAAGGCTCAGGCTGAATTACTTCAGCTTGATTTCCTTGTACTCAACGTGTTTGCGAGCTTTGGGGTCGAACTTCATGATCGACATTTTCTCGGGCATGGTTTTCTTGTTTTTGCTGGTCGTGTAGAAGTGACCAGTGCCAGCTGTAGATTCCAGCTTGATTTTTTCGCGTCCGCCTTTGGTTGCCATGGTGTATGACTCCTAATGTTCTGGGTTTAGGCTTGACCGCGTGCGCGCAGGTCTGCGAGCACAGCATCGATGCCGTTTTTGTCGATCAGGCGCAGAGCAGCGCTGGAAACGCGCAGGCGCACCCAACGGTTTTCTGTTTCAACCCAGAAACGACGGTATTGCAGGTTCGGCAGGAACCGGCGCTTGGTTTTGTTGTTGGCGTGGGAAACGTTGTTCCCTGTCATTGGGCCTTTGCCCGTTACTTCGCAAACGCGTGCCATATGGACACTCCGATACTTTTAAAACAGCCGGTGCCGATGGGTCTCGTGCAGATTTGCACGGGGCCTGGCGCTCCAGCCTCACCTCGCCAAGATGGGTGGCGGTATCCCAGATCGCTGACTCTGTGAACCCCAAATGAGGATTCGGACAGTTTCAGCAAAGCCTTGAATTATAGCCAGAAAGCGGGGGCTTTTATGTTGACCGTGCTTTGATTTGGGGTGTTTGGCCCTTGGTGGGTGGGCGCTGGGGGTGCCAGCCGGGGTTCAGAGGCGCTTCGCTTTGCCACATCACCCCGGCAGGCACCCCCAGCGCCCATTCGCAATCCGTTGGCAGGAAAACTCAGGTCTGCAGGCCTTCAATCGTTGTGCTGTTCCAGAAAACGCTGCGCATCGAGCGCGGCCATGCAGCCTGTGCCCGCGCTGGTGATGGCTTGGCGGTACACATGGTCTTGCACGTCGCCTGCGGCAAACACGCCAGGCACGGATGTCTGGGTGGCAAAGCCTTTGAGGCCGCTCTGGGTCACGAGGTACCCATTTTCCAGGGTCAGCTGACCCTGGAAAATGTCGGTGTTGGGGGCGTGGCCAATAGCGATGAAGCAGCCCTTGAGCTCGACATCGTGCAAGCTGCCGTCCTTGGTGCTTTTCAGGCGCACGCCGGTCACGCCGGAGGCGTCGCCCAGCACTTCTTCCAGAGTCTGGAAGGTTTTCAGTTCGATCTTGCCTGCGGCGACCTTGTCCATGAGCTTGTCCACCAAGATGGGTTCGGCCTTGAACTTGTCGCGGCGGTGGATCAAATAGACTTTGCTGGCAATGTTGGACAGGTACAGCGCCTCTTCGACGGCGGTGTTGCCGCCACCGATCACGCAGCAAACCTGGTCGCGGTAGAAGAAGCCGTCGCAGGTGGCGCAGCCACTCACGCCGCGGCCCATGAAGGCGGTTTCGGAGGGCAGGCCCAAGTATTTGGCCGATGCGCCCGTGGCAATGATCAGGCTGTCGCAGGTGTAGGTGCCGCTGTCGCCGATCAGGGTGAAGGGGCGCTGCTCGAGCTTGACGGTGTGGATGTGGTCAAACACGATCTCGGTCTTGAAGCGCTCGGCATGCTCCTGAAAGCGCTGCATCAAATCGGGGCCTTGCACGCCATGCACGTCGGCGGGCCAGTTGTCCACTTCGGTGGTGGTCATGAGCTGGCCGCCTTGGGCCATGCCGGTGATCAGCAAAGGCTTGAGGTTAGCGCGGGCGGCGTAGACGGCGGCGGTGTAACCGGCAGGGCCAGAGCCGAGGATCAAGACTTTGGCGTGCTTATTGGAGGCGGACATGGTGGGCAATCGGCTAAGAAAAATCGGGGGGGAACGCAGCAGGTGTGCTGTTGCGGCAAAGTAGATTGTAAGAAACCACCAAAGTCAGTTGGGTCTGGGGGCTTACAGATCAGAAGATCTGGGGGAGAACCGGGTCCGATCGGGTAAGCTTGGGGGCTCATTTATGACCTATTCACTCAACACCTTGATCAATCCGACAGCCCGGAGTCGGGAGCCTGATGCGCCTACCTCATTTTGGTCTCGGTTTGCGCAAGAAATCGGCCTGCTGTTGGGCGGCGTCCTCCTTGTCTTGGCTCTTTTGGCTTTGTTGAGCTACCACCCGGGTGATGCGGCTTGGTCCACATCCGGTGAAGGCGGTGGTCTGCGCAATTGGGTGGGGCGTGCCGGGGCTTGGGTGGCTGATCTGGCGTTTTTTGGCTTGGGGTTTTCTGCGTGGTGGTGCCTGATTGCGGGCGCACAGGTGTGGCTCTCTGGTTTTGCCCGTTGGATGCGAGGTCCTGCTGAAGACGAGCACATGCCTTCAATGGCGCCTTGGCGTCAAAGCCGGTGGGCGTTTTGGTTGGGCTTGGTGATGTTGCTGGCGGCCAGCGCCAGTCTCGAATGGGCGCGTTTGTACCGTTTAGAGCCTCTGTTGCCTGGCCACAGTGGGGGTGTTTTGGGTTACTGGATTGGATCTGCGAGTGCGCAGTGGTTGGGATTCACGGGTGCTGCAGTTTTGGCCCTCTCTCTGGTGGTGCTGGGTGTGTCTTGGGTTTTTCGTTTTTCTTGGGGTGAGTTGGCCGAGTCCTTGGGCGCTCGAATCGATGGCTTGATCCAATCCAGGCATGTCAAACGCGAGATCCAGGAAGACATGGCTCTGGGGCAGCGCGCCTTGCGCGAACGTGAAAAATCGCTGTCGGTCCAGGCGATTGAGCCTCAGTGGGACTTGGATCCTTTGAGGCCTCCAGAAGGGCAGTTGGATTTGGAGCCGGTGCCTTTGGTGGCACAGCCTCCGGCCCCCATGGTCATTGAGCCTGCAGTCACGGCGGTGCCCCGCAGCGAACGTGTGGTCAAAGAGCGCCAAAAACCGCTCTTCAACGAATTGCCAGACAGCAAATTACCCCAGGTGGACTTGCTCGACAGTTTGTCGATCCGGCAAGAAACGGTGTCACCCGAAACGCTGGAGATGACCAGCCGTTTGATCGAGAAAAAGCTCAAGGATTTTGGTGTCGAGGTGCGCGTGGTGGCTGCGGCGCCAGGTCCGGTGATCACGCGCTATGAAATCGAGCCGGCCACGGGCGTCAAAGGCGCGCAAGTGGTGAACCTTGCCAGAGACCTGGCGCGTTCGCTCAGCTTGGTCTCGATCCGGGTGATCGAGACGATTCCGGGTAAGAACTACATGGCGCTGGAATTACCGAATGCCAAGCGCCAATCCATCAAGCTGAGCGAAATTTTGGGCTCTCAGGTTTACAACGAAGCCAAGTCCATGCTCACCATGGGCTTGGGCAAGGACATCATTGGCAACCCGGTGGTGGCTGATCTGGCCAAGATGCCGCACGTGTTGGTGGCCGGTACCACCGGCTCGGGCAAGTCGGTCGGTATCAATGCCATGATTTTGTCGCTGCTCTACAAGGCAGAAGCGCGCGATGTGCGCTTGTTGATGATCGACCCCAAGATGCTGGAGATGTCGGTTTATGAAGGCATTCCGCACCTGCTGGCGCCTGTGGTCACTGACATGCGCCAAGCCGCCCATGGCCTGAACTGGTGCGTGGCCGAGATGGAGAAACGCTACAAGCTGATGAGCAAGATGGGGGTGCGCAACTTGGCCGGTTACAACGCCAAGATCGACGAAGCCACCGCCCAAGAGGAGTTCATCTACAACCCCTTCAGCCTGACGCCCGACGATCCGGAGCCGCTCAAACGCCTGCCGCACATTGTGGTGGTGATCGACGAGTTGGCCGACCTGATGATGGTGGTGGGCAAGAAGATCGAAGAGCTGATTGCGCGCCTTGCCCAAAAGGCACGCGCTGCCGGTATCCACTTGATTTTGGCCACACAGCGCCCCAGCGTGGACGTGATCACCGGGCTCATCAAGGCCAACATCCCGACCCGCATTGCGTTTCAGGTATCCAGCAAGATCGACAGCCGCACCATCTTGGACCAGATGGGGGCCGAGGCCCTGTTGGGCATGGGTGACATGCTTTACATGCCCTCGGGCACAGGCTTCCCGATTCGGGTGCATGGCGCCTTTGTCAGCGACGAAGAGGTGCACCGCGTGGTCAGCTACCTCAAAAGCCAGGGCGAGCCCGATTACATCGAAGGCGTGCTCGAAGGCGGCACGGTGGACGACGACGGCGGCATGCTGGGCGAGGGCGATAACGGCGAAAAAGACCCGATGTACGACCAAGCCGTTGAGGTGGTTTTGAAAAACCGCAAAGCCAGCATCTCTTTGGTCCAGCGCCACCTCAAAATTGGCTACAACCGCGCGGCCCGTTTGGTCGAAGACATGGAAAAAGCAGGTCTGGTCAGCAGCATGAGCGGCAGTGGCCAGCGTGAGATTTTGGTACCCGCACGGGCTGAATGATGCAGATGAAAAGTGTATGGAAGTCGCGCCGCAGCGCTTTGGTTTTCGGCCTCTACAGTGGGTGTGTGTGGGCCGTTTTGTCGCTCGCATTGCCCGTGCAGGCCGATGGCGTGGATTTGTTGGCCCAGTTTGTCAAACAAGCCCGCAGTGGCCGGGCCGACTTCACCCAGGTGGTGACATCGCCGAGTCGTGCTGGCCAAGCGCCTCGCAGCAAGACTTCGAGCGGCAGCTTTGAATTCCAAAGACCCGGCAAGTTTCGCTTTGATTACCGCAAGCCCTTTGTGCAAACCCTGTTGGCCGACGGCCAAACTTTGTGGTTGCACGATGTGGATTTGAACCAGGTCACGGCCCGCAAGCAGCAGCAAGTTTTGGGTTCCACGCCCGTGGCTTTGTTGACCGCGGCCGCTGATCTGCAATCCCTCAAGACCGACTTTCAGTTCAGCCCAGAACCTGCTCGAGACGGTTTGGCCTGGGTGCGTGCGACACCTTTGGCGGCGGACGGGCAGATCCGTGCGGTGATGGTGGGTTTGCGGGCCACGCCCATGGGCGTCGAGTTGGCTGTCCTGGATGTGCAAGACAGCTTGGGTCAACGCTCGGTGTTGACCTTTGCGGGTTTTCAGCTGAACGTGGCCTTGCCCGCCAGTCAATTTGTATTCAAGGCCCCACCGGGCGTCGACATCATTCGCCCTTGATGCCGTCCGGGTGTCCATGAAAGCCTCCACGCTGCCACCGCATGCCCCTTTGGCCGAACGCCTGCGGCCACGCCACTTGGGCGAGGTGATCGGGCAGCAACACTTGCTGGGCGAAGGCATGGCCTTGCGTTTGGCGTTTGAGTCGGGCCAACCCCACAGTTGCATTTTGTGGGGGCCACCCGGCGTGGGCAAAACCACCATTGCCCGTTTGATGGCCGATGCGTTTGATGCGCAGTTTTTGAGCATCAGCGCGGTACTGGGGGGCATCAAAGACATTCGGGAAGCGGTTGACAAAGCCGAAGCCGCCCGAGCCGGTTTGCATCCTCAGCGCACCATCATGTTTGTGGACGAGGTGCACCGCTTCAACAAAAGCCAGCAAGACGCGTTTTTGCCGCACGTCGAAAGCGGCTTGTTCACCTTCATCGGTGCCACCACTGAGAACCCATCTTTCGAGGTCAACTCGGCCCTGCTGTCTCGTGCTGCGGTGTATGTCTTGCAACCCTTGGTGGAAGAAGACCTGGGCCACATCGTGATGCGGGCGCAAGCCATCCAAGCGATTCCCGCCATCGAATCCGAAGCCTTGGCGCGTTTGTTGGCCTATGCCGACGGGGACGCACGGCGTTTGCTCAACACGCTGGAGACCTTGGCCATGGCGGCCAAACAAGAGGCCATTGATCCGGTGACCGACAGCTGGCTGGTGCGTGTTTTAGGCGAGCGCATGCGCCGCTATGACAAGGGCGGTGAGCAGTTCTACGACACCATCAGCGCGCTGCACAAATCGGTGCGCGGTTCAGACCCGGATGCTGCCCTGTATTGGTTCGTGCGAATGCTCGATGGCGGCGCGGACCCGCGCTACCTGGCGCGCCGCCTGATTCGCATGGCCAGCGAAGACATTGGCTTGGCCGACCCGCGTGCGCTGCGCATGGCCCTTGACGCAGCCGACGTGTATGAGCGCTTGGGCAGCCCCGAAGGCGAGCTGACACTGGCGCAGTGCGTGATTTATCTGGCTGTTGCGCCCAAGTCCAACGCGACTTACAAGGCGTTCAAAGAGGCCAAGGCTTGGGTCAAAAAAGACGGTACCCGACCAGTGCCCATGCACTTGCGCAACGCGCCTACCCAACTCATGAAGCAGCTGGACTATGGCAAGGGCTACCGTTATGCGCATGACGAGGAAGATGGCTTCGCCGCGGGCGAGCGGTATTTGCCCGATGGCATGCCTGAACCCGGTTTTTACCAACCGGTTCGGCGGGGTCTAGAGATCAAAATCGCGGACAAACTGGAAGAACAGCTAAAGAAAAATTCAGCCACAGGGTAAGTCCCGACCAAATGGCATTCGGAAGACCACTTTTCTTTCACTACAATCCCGCCACCCCGCCCGGTGCATCCAAGATCTGGCGGGTTTTTTGCTAATGCTCAGGGCTCACCCAAAAGGTGCGGTCTGAACCAAAACAACAACCGACGAAGTGGGCTGCTAAGCGCAGCGCAACACACGGAGAAAATCAATGGACGTCTTTCTGCAGCAGGTCATCAATGGCCTGGTCATGGGCAGCATGTACGCCCTGGTGGCCTTGGGCTACACCATGGTGTACGGCATCATCAACCTGATTAACTTTGCGCACGGCGAAGTGCTGATGGTGGGCGCATTAACGAGCTGGTCTGCCATCGGCATGATGCAAGACGCCATGCCCGGCTCGCCAGGCTGGGTGATTTTGGTTTTGGCCACCTTGATCGCCTGCGTGGTGGCTGCGGTGCTGAACTTCACCATTGAAAAAGTGGCCTATCGACCCCTGCGCAACAGCCCCAAACTGGCCCCCCTGATCACGGCCATTGGCATGAGCATTTTGTTGCAGACCCTGGCGATGATCATCTGGAAGCCCAACTACAAGGCTTACCCCACGTTGTTGTCCAGCACCCCTATCAACATGGGTGGGGTGGTGATCACGCCGACCCAAATCATGATTTTGGGCGTCACGGCCGTCTCGTTGGCGGTGCTGATGTGGCTGGTCAACTACACCCGCTTGGGCCGAGCCATGCGGGCCACATCTGAAAACCCGCGCGTGGCCGCTTTGATGGGTGTCAAGCCCGATGTGGTGATTTCGGCCACCTTTGTCATTGGGGCGGTTTTGGCAGCCATTGCGGGCGTCATGTACGCCTCCAATTACGGCACGGCGCAACACGCCATGGGCTTCTTGCCGGGCCTCAAAGCCTTCACTGCTGCGGTGTTTGGCGGGATTGGCAACTTGGCCGGGGCAGTCATTGGCGGCATTTTGTTGGGCCTGATCGAAGCCATTGGCTCGGGCTACATTGGCTACCTGACCGGAGGCGTATTGGGCAGTCACTACGCCGATATTTTTGCTTTCATCGTGCTCATCATCGTTCTGACCCTTCGCCCCTCGGGCCTGATGGGTGAGCGCGTGGCCGATCGCGCGTGATGGGGATGAGCATGAACTTGAACATCAACAAAACCACTCAATACATCCTGATGGGCGTGGGCTTGCTGGTCTTGCCCCTGATCCTTCAAAGTTTTGGCAACGCTTGGGTGCGCATCGCCGACATGGCCTTGCTGTACATCCTGTTGGCCATTGGCCTGAACATCGTGGTGGGCTATGCCGGTTTGCTTGACCTGGGTTATGTGGCTTTTTTCGCGGTGGGCGCCTACATGTATGGCTTGCTGTCGTCGCCGCACCTGATCAACACCTTCAGCACCATGGCGGGCCTGTTCCCAGAGGGCATGCACATGCCCATTTGGTTGATCTTGCCCTTGGCTGCAGCGTTGGCGGGTTTATTCGGCATGCTGCTGGGGGCGCCTACGCTCAAGTTGCGCGGTGACTACCTGGCCATCGTCACCTTGGGGTTTGGTGAAATCATCCGGGTGTTCCTCAACAACCTGGACCATCCGGTGAACATCACCAACGGTCCCAAGGGTCTGGACCAGATCGATCCTATTTCTGTTTTTGGTGTCAACTTGGGCAAAAAACTGATGGTGGGTGACTTCGAAATCGCCTCGGTCACGCTGTACTACTACCTGTTTCTCAGTTTGGTGATGGTGACAATTTTGATCTCGCACCGACTGGAAGTGTCGCGCATCGGCCGTGCTTGGATGGCGATTCGTGAAGATGAAATCGCGGCCAAAGCCATGGGCTTGAACACCCGAAACCTCAAGCTCTTGGCTTTTGGCATGGGCGCCACCTTTGGCGGTGTATCGGGTGCCATGTTTGCAGGCTTTCAAGGCTTCATCTCGCCGGAATCTTTTAGCCTGATGGAGTCGGTGATGATCGTCGCCATGGTGGTGTTGGGCGGCTTGGGATATTTGCCGGGCGTGATCTTGGGTGCGATTTTGTTGTCGGCCTTGCCCGAAGTTTTGCGCTATGTGGCGGGCCCATTGCAGGAGATGACGGGTGGCCGCTTAGACGCTTCCATCTTGCGCCAATTGCTGGTGGCCCTGGCCATGATCGTGATCATGTTGATGCGGCCTCGAGGCTTGTGGCCTTCGCCTGAGCATGGCAAATCCCTCACGTCGAAATGAAGGAGCCGACCATGAACTCAATGGCTGACAACAAGACAGTCTTGCACGTTTCGGGCATCTCCAAGCGCTTTGGGGGTTTGCAAGCCCTCTCGGATGTGGGCATGACCATCCAGCGCGGTCAGGTCTATGGCCTGATCGGTCCCAATGGCGCGGGCAAGACCACGTTTTTCAACGTGATCACTGGCCTGTACACGCCGGATGGCGGCACTTTTGAGCTGGCAGGCAAACCTTACCAGCCCACTGCGGTGCATGAAGTGGCCAAGGCAGGCATTGCCCGCACCTTCCAGAACATCCGCTTGTTTGCCGAAATGACGGCCCTCGAAAACGTGATGGTCGGCCGCCATGTGCGCACCCATTCCGGCTTGTTGGGCGCGATTTTCCGCACGCCCGGCTTCAAGGCCGAAGAGGCTGCCATCGCCCAGCGGGCGCAAGAGCTGCTCGACTATGTGGGCATTGGCAAATACGCCGACTACAAAGCGCGCACCTTGTCTTATGGCGACCAGCGCCGCCTGGAAATTGCCCGCGCTTTGGCCACCGATCCGCAGCTCATCGCTTTGGACGAGCCGGCTGCCGGCATGAACGCGACCGAGAAGGTGCAGCTGCGCGAGTTGATTGACCAGATCCGCAAAGACAACCGCACCATCTTGCTGATCGAACACGACGTGAAGCTGGTCATGGGCTTGTGTGACCGTGTCACCGTGCTCGACTACGGGAAACAGATTGCCGAAGGCACGCCTGCCGATGTGCAGAAAAACGAAAAAGTGATTGAAGCCTATCTGGGCACGGGAGGGCACTGAGATGGCCAATGTTCTTTTGAAAGTCAAAGACCTGCAGGTGGGCTACGGCGGCATTCAGGCTGTTAAGGGCGTGAGCCTGGATGTGCATGAAGGCGAACTGGTGTCCTTGATCGGCTCCAACGGTGCTGGCAAAACCACCACCATGAAAGCCATCACCGGCACCTTGCCTTTGCAATCGGGTGACATTGAATACTTGGGCAAAAGCATTCAGGGCCAAGGCCCCTGGGACTTGGTCAAGCAGGGCCTGGCCATGGTGCCCGAGGGCCGTGGCGTGTTCACC
This sequence comes from Limnohabitans sp., assembly GCF_040400975.1. Lineage (GTDB taxonomy): Bacteria > Pseudomonadota > Gammaproteobacteria > Burkholderiales > Burkholderiaceae_C > Limnohabitans_A. The sequence goes on from NZ_JBBAPF010000004.1 coordinate 128,824, forward strand.
CGCATGACCATCACCGAAAACCTGCAAATGGGCGCTTACATCCGCTCGGACACCAAAGGCATTGCCGACGACATCGAAAAGATGTTCACCATCTTCCCGCGCCTGCGCGAGCGCAAAGACCAGCTGGCCGGCACCATGTCCGGAGGCGAGCAGCAAATGCTGGCCATGGGTCGTGCGCTGATGAGCCGCCCCAAGGTCTTGCTGCTGGACGAACCGTCCATGGGTTTGTCGCCCATCATGGTCGACAAGATCTTTGAGGTGGTGCGCGATGTCTACGCGCAAGGCGTCACCGTGCTGCTGGTGGAGCAAAACGCCAGCCGTGCGCTGGCCATTGCCGACCGGGGTTATGTGATGGACTCCGGTCTCATCACCATGACCGGTGTGGGCAAAGACATGCTCGAAGACCCGAAGGTGCGTGCAGCCTATTTGGGTGAATAGTTTCAGTCCACTTTTGCGCCGCTGGCCTTGACCACGCTTTCGTAGCGTGTCAGTTCCTTCTTCATGAACGCGCCAAACTGTTCGGGCGTGTTCCCGACAGGTTCGGCCAGCAGTTGAGCGAAACGGGTTTTCGTTTCGGGTGTTTGCAGTGCAGCAACAAAGGCTTTGTTCAACCGCTCCACCACATCGCGTGGCGTGGCGGCAGGGGCGACCAAACCCCACCAGGTGTCGATCTCGAAGTCTTTCAGCGTCTCGCTCATGCTCGGGATGTCAGGCAGGGCGCTGCTGCGCTGAGCGGTGGTCACGGCCAATGCCTTGAGACGACCCGCTTTGATGTTGGCAGCTGCCGTGGCCAAGTTGTCGAAGTTGAAGTCAACCTGACCCGACAGCAAAGCCAACTGGGCCGGATTGCCACCGTTGTAGGGGATGTGCACCGCAAAAATGCCTGCTGCGCGTTTGAACATCTCGCCCGCCAAATGCCCCGCACTGCCGTTGCCCCCGGAGCCAAAGTTGAGCTTGGCGGGGTTGACTTTGGCATACGCCACCAAATCGGCCAGGGTATTGATCTTCAGGCGCTGCGCGGTCTCGGCGTTCATCACCAGCACATTGGGCACGCGCAGCATTTGCGTGATGGGCGCAAAGTCGCGGCTCGCGTCATAAGGCATCTTGGCAAACAGCCAGGGGTTGATGGCGTGCGTGGCCGTGGCCGCAATGCCGATCGTCAAGCCGTCAGGTGAGGCCTTGGCCACCAAATCCGCACCCAGGTTGCCGCCTGCGCCGGGGCGGTTTTCAACGATCACCGTACCCAAACTGTCTTTCACGCGCTCGGCCAAGGCCCGCGCCGTGACATCGATCGGGCCGCCAGCTGCGTAGGGCACGATGATGCGAATCGTTTTGCCTTGAGCCCATGCCGGGGCGGTCAAGGTGCTTGCCAAAGCGCTCAAACAAAAATCGCGGCGTTGCATAGTGTGTCCTTTTTTATTTGTAGGTCGGAGCTTCAGCTCCGACGTGAACCTCGGCAGAAACCCAAAGTGTCGGAGCTAAAGCTCCGACCTACAGGGAGCGGCATCGGAGTCAAGAGCTCAGCCCTTGGCCTTATCGGCCTCGGACGTGAACGAGTCGGCATAAAACTCTTCCTCAGGCAAACCACCTTGCGCCACATAGTCGCGTTTGGCCGAGTCCACCACGATGGGCGCACCGCAGGCATAGACCTGGTGACCCGATAAGTCAGGAAAGTCCTGCAACACGGCCTGGTGTACAAAACCGGTGCGGCCATTCCATTGGTCTTCGGCTTCGGCGTTCGAGATCACCGGCACATAGCGCAGGTTGGGCATCTCGGCCAAGCGGGCTTCGATCCAGTCGGCCATGTACAGATCAGCTGGGCGGCGGCCGCCCCAGTACAGCGTGGCTGTGCGGTTGATACCGCGGTGCTGCATGTGCTCGATCAGCGCCTTGATGGGCGCAAAACCCGTGCCCGAGGCCAACAGCACCATGGGCTTATCGCTGCCCTCACGCAGGTAAAAGCTGCCGTACGGGCCTTCGGCACGCAGGATGTCTTTTTCTTTCATGGTGGTGAACACCGGATCGGTGAACTTGCCGCCGGGCATGTGGCGAATGTGCAGTTCTACCGTGGGTGGGGCGATTTCGAGGGTGTGTGGGGCATTGGCCATGCTGTAGCTGCGGCGAGAGCCGTCACGCAGCAAAAACTCGATGTACTGGCCGGCGTGGAACTTCATCATGTCGTTGGCGGGCAATTGGAGTTTCATCACGATCACGTCGTGTGATTTTTTATCCAGACTGACCACGCGCACCGGCATCTTCTTGACGGGCAAGCCACCTTCAGCGGTCACTTGCTTGGACTCCAGCACCACATCGCTTTGGGCGGTGGCGCAGCAGGTCAACACCAGGCCTTGGGCTTCTTCTTCGTCGCTCAGGGCTTTGGCTTGGTGAGGGCCGTGCACCACGGTGCCCGAGATTTTTTTGCATTTGCACGAACCGCAAGCGCCGTCTTTGCAGCCATAGGGCAAGCCTATGCCTTGACGAATGCCAGCGGCCAGCAGGGTTTCGTTGCCGTCGGCAATAAAGCTGCGGCCGCTGGGCTGCACAGAAATTTGAAAGCTCATCTTTTGGTTATCCTACAGGGCGTGAATGTGACCCGGAACCCCTGATTTTGCCCTCAAACCAAACCCCTTTGGGCGCCTTGCCCGCCCGCTTTCGCCGTCAACGTGTCTTGATCGTGGGCTGTGGCGATGTGGGCTTGCGCACAGCCGGCCAGTTGGGTGCACCACAAAGCCAACGTGTGCGCCTGATGGCGCTGACTTCTTCACCCGAACGTGTGCGCTTGCTGCGGGCCTGCGGCATCACCCCTTTGCTGGGCAATTTGGACGATGCGGCCAGATTGAAACGCTTGGGCGGCATCGCGCACCGGGTGATTCATTTGGCGCCGCCGCCCACCGACCGCCAAGGCGCGTCGGACCGCGACCCCCGCAGCTTGGCACTGGTGCGTGCTTTGCGTTTGCGCACGCCTCCACAGGCGCTGGTCTATGGCTCCACCACGGGCGTTTATGGCGATTGCGGTGGCCAGCGGGTCAATGAAACGCGTACCGTGAATCCCCACACGCCCCGAGCTCAGCGCCGTGTCGATGCCGAAAATCTGATGCGTTTTTTGGGGCGCAGCGGTGTGCGCGTGAGCATTTTGCGCATTCCCGGCATTTACGCCCCCGACCGCGAAGGCGGCACGCCCCGCGAGCGCCTGCAAAGGGGCACGCCCGTGTTGGTGGCCAAAGAAGATGTGTACACCAACCACATCCATGCCAACGACCTGGCTCGCGCCTGCGCAGCAGCTTTGTGGCGCGGCAAGCCCCAGCGGGTGGTCAATGTCACTGACGACACCGATTTGAAAATGGGCGACTACTTTGACCTGGCCGCCAGCCTTTACGGTTTGCCAAAACCGCCTCGTATTTCTCGTGACGATGCCAACACCGCGTTGCCCCTGATGCTGCTGAGCTTCATGAGCGAGTCTAGGCGCCTGGACAACACCCGCATGAAGCAGGAGCTGCGTCTGCAGTTGCGTTATCCGCATGTGCGTGAAGGCTTAAGCCCGCAGGGCGCTTTGTTTTCGGGGGCGGGATGATTTCCTTGCGCATCGACAAGTGGTTGTGGGCGGCACGTTTTTACAAAACCCGCAGCCTGGCCAGTGAGGAAATTGGCAAAAACCGCGTGCAGGTCAATGGCCAGGATGCCAAGCCGTCCAAAGAAGTCAAACCCGGCGATACGGTGTGTTTGCGCCAAGGTTCGGTGGAGCGAACGGTGGTGGTGCAAGGTTTGAGCGGCGTGCGCGGCCCGGCTCCCGTGGCTCAGCTGCTGTACACAGAAACGCCAGAGAGCATCGAAGCCCGTCAAAAGGCTGCCGAGCAAAACCGCTTGGCCCGTGAGCCCGCGCTCAGCATCGAACAAGGCCGCCCCACCAAACGCGACCGCCGGCAGATTGAGCGCAATTGGAACGATCGGTGGAGTGCGGGGATTGATTGACGGCAAGGTAAGCCAGTGAAGCGGCCAAGAAAAAAGCCGCAAGTTACTGGAACTTGCGGCTATGCTCTGGTGCCCGGGGCCGGACTCGAACCGGCACGCCTTGCGGCGGGGGATTTTGAGTCCCCTGAGTCTACCAATTTCACCACCCGGGCGGTATTTGTGAAGACCCGAATTATGGCACATTATTGGGATGATTTATCCAACCATTGAAGATGCGATCGGCAAAACGCCATTGGTGGCTTTGCAGCGATTGGGAGCAGCGGATTGCGCTGCGCGAGGCAACGTGATTTTGGGCAAGCTCGAGGGCAACAACCCGGCTGGATCCGTGAAAGACAGGCCTGCTTTGTCCATGATCCGCCGGGCCGAAGAGCGCGGCGAGATCAAGCCGGGCGACACCTTGATCGAGGCCACATCGGGCAACACCGGCATTGCGCTGGCCATGGCCGCGGCCATCAAGGGTTACCGCATGGTCTTGATCATGCCCGAGGACCTGTCGATTGAACGCGCCCAGACCATGAAGGCTTTTGGGGCCGAGTTGATCCTGACCCCCAAGAGCGGCGGCATGGAATACGCCCGTGACTTGGCCGACAACATGGCGGTGCAAGGCAAGGGTCGCATCCTCGATCAATTTGCCAACGCCGATAACCCTCGCATCCATTACGAAACCACCGGACCGGAGATCTGGGAGCAGACCGGCGGCAAAGTCACCCACTTTGTCAGTGCCATGGGCACCACCGGCACCATCACAGGGGTCTCGCGTTACTTGAAAGAAAAGAACCCGGCCATCCGCATCATCGGTGCCCAGCCCAGTGAGGGCTCCCGCATTCCGGGCATCCGCAAGTGGCCGCAAGAGTACTTGCCCAAAATTTACGACCCCAGCCATGTGGATGAACTGATTTACGTGAGCCAAAACGACGCCGAGGAAACCTGCCGCCAGATGGCCAGGACCGAAGGCATCTTTGCCGGCATCTCGGCTGCAGGGGCTTGCTGGGTGGCCCAGCAAGTGGCCAAGACGGCGCAAAACGCCACCATCGTGTTCATCGTCTGCGATCGCGGTGACCGCTATTTGTCCACGGGCGTTTTCCCCGCCTGATTTGAGGATGCCTTATGGCTGAATACCGCTTTTGTCCGATGTGTGCCAACCCTCTGGCCTGGCTTTTGCAAATGGAAGACGGGGGCGAGACCCTGCGCCTGCGTTGCACCGCCTGCGACTTCACCCACTGGAACAACCCCACGCCTGTGCTGGCGGGCATCGTTCAAGTGGGCGACCAGATTTTGTTGGCCCGCAATGCGGCATGGCCTGGGCGGCGTTTTGCGCTGATCACGGGCTTCATGGAAGCGGGCGAAACGCCTGAAGAAGGCATCACGCGCGAGATTGCCGAAGAAACCAACCTGAAGGTGACGGCCCTCAAGCTGATTGGCGTGTACGACTTTCAGCGCATGAACCAGGTCATCATTGCCTACCATGCGGTGGCCGAAGGCGAGGTGCGTTTGTCACCCGAGTTGGCCGAGTACAAGATGTTCGATTTCAAGGACCTGATTTGCTGGCCCGCAGGCACCGGTTACGCCTTAGGCGACTGGCTGCGCACCATCGGCATCGAGCCGAAATTCATGACATGGGAAGAGCGTGCCGCGCAAAGCCAAGAACAAAATCAGGGCACATGATGCACATCGACAAAGAAATTGACACCAGTGGCTTGAATTGCCCCTTGCCGATTTTGAAAGCCAAAAAGGCCCTGAACGAGATGAGCAGCGGTCAGGTGCTCAAAGTGACCGCCACCGACCCTGGTGCTTGGCGCGACTTTGAAGCCTTTGCACGTCAGACGGGCAATGATTTGCTGTTGCAGGAAAAGACCGATACCGCGTTTGTGTTTGCACTCAAACGCCGCTGAACGTGATCAGAGGTTCAAGCCTTTGAGGTAATTGCGGAACGATTCGCCCACTTGGGGGTGTTGTAAAGCCAGTTCCACCGTGGCTTCCAAAAAGCCTTCCTTGCTGCCGCAGTCGTAGCGCTTGCCTTGGTATTGGAAGGCATAAACCGCTTCACGTTGCAATAGGCGGGCAATCGCATCGGTCAGCTGGATTTCGCCGCCCACCCCCGAGGGCTGGTTGCGGATCTCGTCAAAAATGCCCGGCGTCAAAATGTAGCGACCTGCCACGCCCATGCGTGAGGGCGCTTGGTCGGGGCTGGGTTTTTCCACAATTTGTTCGACACGAATGAGCTGTTTGCCGGCCGACTCACCAGCGACGATGCCATAGCGCTTGACCTGGTCGAGTGGCACCTCTTGAACGGCCAAAACCGAGCGGCCTTGCTTGGTGTAAGCGTCAACCATTTGGGACAAGATGGACGGCCCCTGGTTGACCATCAGGTCATCGGCCAGCAGCACAGCAAAAGGCTCATTGCCCACCAAGGGCTCGGCGCACAACACCGCGTGTCCCAGGCCCAACATGCGGTTTTGGCGCACATAGGCGCACACCATGTCGTCAGGTTGCACCGAGCGCACTAGGGCCAATAATTCGTCTTTGTGCGCGGCTTCGAGTTCGTTTTCGAGCTCGTAAGCGGTGTCAAAGTGGTCTTCGATGGCGCGCTTGCTGCGGCCTGTGACAAAGATCATGTGGCGCACACCGGCCGCATAGGCTTCTTCCACCGCATACTGAATCAGCGGTTTGTCCACCACCGGCAGCATCTCTTTGGGCGCGGCTTTGGTGGCGGGCAAAAAGCGGGTGCCAAGGCCCGCGACGGGGAACACGGCTTTGCGGATGACGTTGTGACTCATGGGGATGTCCTTGGTGTGCAGGCGATCAGCTCAGGCGTTGCAATTGCTGGCGAATTTTGTCGAGCGTGGCGCCGAAGTCGGCGACGCGTTTCCGGGTCTCGTCCAGCACCGCTTGCGGGGCTTTGGCCACAAAGGCTTCGTTGCCGAGCTTGGCGTTGGCCTTGGTGATTTCGCCTTCCAGACGAGCGGCTTCTTTGGTCAGGCGGATTTTTTCTGCGGCCGCATCCACCTCGATGAACAGGCACAAACGCGCTTCGCCGACCACGGCCACGGGTGCGGCTTGTGCGGCAGCGATCCACTCGGCCTCGGTCTCAAAGACTTTGACTTCGCTGAGCTTGGCCAGCGATTGCAGCACCGGTGCAACGCTGTGCATGAAGGCGGTGTCGCCCAGCACATAAAGGGGCATGCGGGTGGCGGGCGAGACATTCATCTCGCCACGCAGGTTGCGGCAGGCGTCCACCAGCGTCTTAAGCTTGGCCACGTGGGCCTCAGCAGCTTCGTCAATGCGATCGGGTTGGCTCACGGGGTAGGCCGCGATGCTGACCGACTCACCCGGAAGACCCGCGACCACCGACACTTTTTGCCAGAGTTCTTCGGTGATGAACGGGATGATGGGGTGCGCCAAACGCATGATGGTCTCGAGCGTGCGGATCAGGGTGCGGCGCGTGGCGCGTTGTTGCGCTTCGTTGCCGGTGTTGATCTGCACTTTGGCGATTTCGAGGTACCAGTCACAGAATTCGTTCCAGACGAAGTCATAGATGGTGTTGGCCACATTGTCCAGACGGTATTCGGCAAAGCCTTTGGCCACGTCGGCCTCGACCCGTTGCAGTTGTGAACTGATCCAGCGATCGGCCTGGCTG
>NZ_JBBAPF010000005.1:0-57561 GCF_040400975.1 Limnohabitans sp.
GCGCCAACGTCAAACTGCGCTATGAAAAGTGTCTAGAGATTTGGGGGAATGCCAACCATCAATGGAAACCCTGTATCAAAAGATTTTTCAAATAAAGGGTTTTCCATTCAATCGCTGAGCCTGAATCGGTGGTTTCAACTTGTAGAATCTGCGCCGTTCAACTCAATTGCCCATGACTTAACTGGCGGCTTTAAAACGCTGCCGAACATCCATGGGTGAGACCGTGCGCATGGCATTGAGGTTTTGTGTCTTCATGATTCCCGCCTTTTTTACCCATTAGACGAATCACATTTCTTTTGCCCTGGATCATGAATCAAAGCATCGCGACCCCCCCCAATCCTTGGAGTTTTCTGCCATTTGCACTCACGATTTTCACGAGTGCTTTTTTGTTGTTTCAGGTCCAACCGCTGCTGAGCAAACAAATCTTGCCGTGGTTTGGTGGCAGTCCTGCTGTTTGGACAACAGCCATGCTGTTTTTTCAGACCTTGTTGTGCTTGGGTTACCTGTATGCGCATGCATTGGCCAAGCTGCAGTCTCGCCAAACACAGGCACGGATCCATGTGGTTTTGTTGGCCGTGGCGGCCCTGTTGGCCTCCAGGGTTTTGCCCGGTACTGAACTGCGACCCGAGTCACCCGACTCGCCGGTCTTTCAGGTTTTGTTGATCTTGGGCGCGAGTGTGGGTTTGCCCTATTTTTGTTTGGCCACCACCGGGCCTTTGGTCCAGCATTGGTTCACCAGTACGGCGCATGCTTCTTCTGTTTTTCGCTTGTATGCCTTGTCCAATGTGGGTTCATTCTTGGCCCTGTTGTCTTTCCCTTATGTGCTCGAGCCTTGGCTGGAGCAACAGGAGATGGGGCAGCTTTGGACCGCTGGTTTTTGGGTGTTTGCCCTTTTGTGTTTGCCGGTCGCGTTGGGGGCGTGGCAAAACAAAGCGCAGATTGGTGCTACCCATGGGGGTGGCCCAGAGTCTTCAGCGACCGTGACCGCAGAAGACCTTGGACATCCAGCCCAAACGTCTTTCGCACAGCGTTTTTTATGGGTGGCTTTGCCCGCATTGGCATCACTGGTTTTCATTGCGGCCACCGATCAAATCAGCCATGACGTGGCGCCAGAGCCCCGTTTGTGGATCTCCACTCTGGGCCTGTACTTGGTCACTTTCATCCTGACTTTTGACCACCCCCGTTGGTACCGCCCCAAGTTATTTGCCTTCTTGACCTTGGTATTGCTGCTGGTCACTGCGGGTATGAGTGACATTCCGCGTTGGTTGGGCATTGAGTGGGACTATGGCGTCAACGAAGTGCGTTGGTCGCATTTCGCCCTGCTCTTTGTGGTGTGCATGTTGTGCCATGGTGAACTCTATCGCCGCAGGCCCGTGGACACGCGTCGCTTGACTGAGTTTTACCTGTGCATGTCTGTGGGTGGCGCTTTCGGTGGTTTGTTCGTCACCTTGGCGGCAACCCAATGGTTTGATGACTACCACGAGTGGTTGATGGCATTGATTTTGGTGGCCTTGTTGGCCTGCCACGTGTTGTTCCGTTCAGATTCAAAGCGTCCTGCCTTGGCGGGGCGTCTGGTGGGGGTGTTCACGGCCATTGCTATGGTGGCTTTGTTGGTGGCCATGCAAAACCCGTGGTCTTGGCGCGAGGTCCGCAAAGCGGACCGCACAGAAGTGCTGTTGGACCAAGACAGGAATTTTTACGGCACAGTTTCGGTCAAGGAACGCCGATTTTTGAACGAGCCCGAGCGCAACGACAGGGTGTTTTTCAGCGGCAATGTGACCCACGGTCAGCAGTTTTTGTCGGAGTCACTTCGCCATGTGCCGACCACTTACTATGCACGCGACAGCGGCATAGGCGAAACCTTGTTGTGGGCCATGTCGCAAAAGCCGAATCTGTCGGTGGCGCTCATCGGTTTGGGCGCCGGAACCTTGGCCAATTTTGCCCGTGAAGCCGATGCTTACGATTTTTACGAGATCAATCCGGCTGCCGTTCGGTTTGCACAAGAATGGTTTGACAACCTGTCGTCTTGCAAAGCGCGTGAGCAAAATATTTTGCTGGGCGATGCGCGGCTGCGCATGGAGCAGTTGCCCAAAGACAAGCTTTATGACGTGATTGTGTTGGATGCGTTCACCGGTGGATCGGTGCCCATCCATCTGCTGACACGGGAAGCTTTTCAGATTTACCGCGATCACCTCAAGCCTGATGGCTACATTGCCATCAACATCACCAATGCCTATCTCAACCTCTACCCTGTCGTGAAGGCGCAGTCAGAGCACTTGGGGATGGCGTTTCGGCACAAATCTCAAGCCGCCGATGAGGTTCGCAATATCCGCAGAAACTTGCACTTCATCATGACGCAGGATCAGGCGTACCTGAAAGCCTACCCATCGGTGAACCGCGAGGTGCGGGATGCTGCGGGTCGCTTCTTGAGGCATGAACCTCAAGACCAGCCCGGTTTGAGATTGTGGACCGACCAATTCAGCAGCATTGCTCCCATTGCCAAATGAGGGCTTAGAGGCCGAATCCTTGTGTTTTATTTTTGCATCAAATGCTTATGAAATGTAAGGATTCGCCTTGATTCCACTTGGTTGATCGAACTGGCTCGCTTACCATGGATCGGTTTTCACCCTCAACATCAAAAACCAGGAGTCAAACATGAAAACTCGTCGTCAAGCCCTTATTCAGGGCGCCAGTGCTGTTGCTGCTTTGGGCTTGGGGCACTTGCCTGCCTTTGCGCAAGCCATCCCAGAGACTTTGAGGATTGTGGTGGGCTTTCCACCGGGGGGCACCACCGATGCATTCGCGCGTCGCATTGGTGAGAAGCTGCGTGGTGTTTATGCCACCAACATCATCATTGAGAACCGCCCAGGGGCGGGTGGCCAAATTGGTGTGTCTACCTTGAAAGCCGCAGCTGGCGACGGTGCCACCATGTTGTACACGCCGGCCTCCATGTTGACGGTGTACCCCCACTCTTATTCCAAGTTGCCTTATTCCCAGGCCGATGTGGCACCCATCAGCATTGGTCACGCCACCGACCATGCCTTCGTGGTGGGCCCAGCAGTACCTGCTGAAGTGACCAATTTGCGCCAGTACGTGGCTTGGGCCAAAGCCAACCCCGGCAAAGCCACGGTGGGCAACCCGGGCGCTGGCTCCATGCCGCATTTGTTGGCGGGGCGTTTTGCACAAATTGCCGACATCCAATCTTTGAATGTGCCCTTTGCAGGTTCTGGCCCTGGCGTGCCGCAGCTGCTGGGTGGTCAAATCACATCGATGTCGTCCCCGCTGGGCGACTGGATTCAGCACCATGCCAATGGCCGTGCACGCATTTTGGCCACGTCGGGCCCCAATCGGTCCACTTTTGTCCCCAACGTGGCCACCTACAGAGAGCAGGGCTTTGATGAACTGGTCATGCGCGAATGGTTTGGCTTTTTCTTGCCCGCCACGGCCCCTGCCGCGGTGCGTGACCGAGCCTCTAATTTGCTGCGCGCCGCATTGACTCAGCCCGATGTGGCCGAAGCCGTGGCACCTTTGGCTGTCCAAGTCACGCCCACCACGCAAGAGCAGTTTGCTGAACGCATGAAGGCTGACACCGAGTTCTCTGGCCGCTTGGTCAGGGCTCTGGGTTTCCGCGCCGATTCCTGATTTTTGGGCTTCGGTTTGGGTTCTGCCCAATCAAGGGGCGCCTGAGTCAGGCGCCCTTTTTTTCGTCACCGCCAGAGCCTTGCGCCTGAGCATGGTCCACGGCTTGCTGCCGAATAAGTTGTTCGCTTGCTTTTTCAAGCCAAAGCCTCAAAGCAGCCAGTTGGTCTTTTTGGCTGAATGAGCAACTTTCTTCGCTGAACAAGGCACTCGACTCCATGCGGTCGAGCTGCCCATTGAGCACATCGCCGAAGCGCTGCGGCAAATTCAACTGGTTTGCTTCATGGCGCCAAATTCGGATCATTTGTGCAGTGCTTGTGTCGCCTTGCTCGCACTGCCAAAGGGCTTGCGTCATGGCGTCCAGCGGGCTTGAGTTCTGGGTCATCTTCAAAAGGCTCTGGGTTGAAGGTGTTTTCGAAGCGACAATCATGCCCCATGAAAGTTCCAACTCTTAAACCCATGCGCTTGGAGGACATTTTGTTCAGTCAGGGCTTTGGCACCCGCCGTGTCTGTGCTGGTCTGATCCAGCAGGGGCATGTGCAGGTTCATGGCCAGACCGTGGTCGATGCGGGCGAGTTCTTTGATCTCGAGGGGCTGCGTTTCATGGTGCAGGGGGATGACTGGCCGTTTGCTGCGCAGGCCTATTTGATGCTGAACAAACCTGCAGGGACCGAGTGTTCACAAAAGCCATCAACTTGGCCAAGCATTTACACCTTGCTGCCACCCCCTTTGCGCCAACGCCCCCAAAAAGCTGCGGTCCAAGGGGTCCAAGCGGTAGGGCGGCTGGACCAAGACACCACGGGACTTTTGCTGCTGACCGACGACGGCAAGTTCATCCACAAGATGAGTTCCCCCAAACACCACGTGCCCAAGGTGTACGAGGTCACGACCAAGCACCCCATCACCGCTGAGATGGTCGACCGGCTTTTGACGGGTGTGGTGCTCGATGACGATCCAATAGCTGTCAAAGCGGCCGCTTGCGAGGCGGTCAGCGAGCTGCACCTCAGGTTGACCTTGACCGAAGGCAAGTACCACCAGGTCAAACGCATGTTGGCGGCTGTGGGCAACCGTGTGGAAGGCCTGCATCGGTCTCAAATTGGCGGCTTGGTTTTGAGCGACTTGGCGCCTGGTCAATGGCGCTGGCTCACTGAGCAAGATTTGGCTTTGCTCAAACCCTGAGGTTTTTCAAGAAGCCCTCGATGGCTTGACTCACCACCAAGGGCTGGTCTCTATGGGGAGAGTGACCGCAGCCTGCCAGTTTGAGCAGTTGGGTCTGTGGGGCTTGGCGGGCAATGTCGTCAATTTGCGCCATGCTGCCATAGGGGTCATCCACGCCTTGTATGGCCAACAACGGCGCGCTGACTGTGGTCAATGTGTCTCGAATGTCAAAGCTGAGAAAGCCCTCGCTCAACCAGACATCGTTCCATTGCCAAAAGGCGCAGTCCACGTCTGCATGAAAAGGCTTGAGGTGTTGGCGCAAAGAGCCCTTTTCAAACGCTTCGCGGGCCAATTGGATGGCCTGAATTGACATGTCCTCCACCATGACATGGGGCGCCATCACAATGCAAGCGTGGACATCGCGATGGGCTGCGTGGAGCAAGGCAATGGTGCCGCCATCCGAGTGGCCGATCAGAACCGGTCTTTGAATACCCCAACGGTTAAGCAATTCGGGCAAGACCAGCTGGGCCTCGCGGTGCATGTAGTCTGGCTGGAGACAGCCGCTTCGAATGTGATCGTCCGGGCTTTGCTGGGCGGGCCCTCGTACATCGGCCACGGCATCGGATAGGCCATAGCCTTGCCGAGAATAGACCAAGCCCGCGCAGCCGAGTTGTTGACAAAGGAGTTGTGGCCAGTCGCGCCACATGCGCACACTGCCGAGGCCTTCGTGCAAAAAAACCAGAACAGGGTGTTCTTGGCCCGCTGGCGCTGGGATGAACTGGGTCTCCAGCTGGATGCCGAACACGTCTGTTTTTTCGCTCACGGGCAAAAGCATTGGAAGGGCTTTCAAATTCAGAGTTGACGCGCTATTTTGAAGGCGTTTCAAAGTGGGCGGTGAAGTACCCGCACCGCGGTCGGCTGTTGTCAGCTGTTAAGCTTTGAGGCATGAAGTTGTTGATCGATTCGTTTTGGCGTGCTGGCGCATATTGCCTTCATCCCCGTGTCATCGGCCTGTCGCTGTTGCCTTTGGTTTTGATGGTCGCCCTGTCTTGGTTGCTGGGCTACTTGTACTGGGATGACGCCATCGCTCTGGTGCGCACGGGCTTGGATGCCTCCAGTTGGCTGGACGTCGTGTGGCGCTGGTTGGAAGGCGTGGGCTTGCCTGATTTGAAAGCGGTCGTGGCGCCCTTGGTGGTCATTTTTCTCATCACCCCGGTGGTGGTGGTCGTTTGTCTGGTGTTGGTTTCTTGGCTGATGACGCCGGCCTTGGCTCGCATGGTCGCCCAAAGGCGGTTTTCCGGACTTGAGCTCAAGCATGGCGGAAGTTTGCTGGCGGGTTTGGGGTGGACCTTGTGGTCGGTCTTGTTGGCTTTGGGGGCCTTGTTGATCACCTTGCCCATGTGGTTGGTGCCGCCTTTGGCCATGTTGCTCCCCGCCTTGATTTGGGGTTGGCTCACTTACCGCATCATGACCTTTGATGTTTTGGCCGAGTTTGCCAGCACCTCAGAGCGGCAAACCCTGTTGTCGCGTCACCGTTTGAGCCTTTTGGGCATGGGCGTGATCACCGGCATGATGGGCGCAGCGCCCAGCTTGGTTTGGGCCTCTGGTGCCTTGTTTGTCGCTGCTTTTGTGATTTTGGTGCCTTTGGCGATCTGGATTTACACCCTGGTTTTTGCGTTTGCATCTTTGTGGTTTGCACATTACGCCTTGAGTGCCTTGCAGGACATGCGCCTGGAGGCGCCGCAAGCCTATGACGGTGAAATTTTTCCTGAGCAGCCTGTCTCGCCGCACGCTGATGCCCGTTTGTCCGTCGGTGTCTCGCAAGGGCTGAGCAGCACCCCTAAAACCGATGTGACCGATGTCGATCCTCGGCGTGGCTCTTGACCCTTTGTTCTCCTTCTTCTGACCTGACCCAGCACCATGACACCTCACTTTGGACTGATCATCATTGGCGACGAAATCATGTCCGGCAAGCGCCAGGACAAACATTTGCCCAAAGTCATCGAGTTGATGACCGCCCGCGGCTTGAGTCTGAGCTGGGCTGAATACATTGGTGACAATCCCGATCGCATCATTGCGACACTGAAGCGGGCCTTCGAATCGCAGGACGTCGTCTTCAGCTGCGGGGGTATTGGTGCGACCCCGGATGACCACACCCGCCAATGCGCAGGCCGGGCGCTGAACCTGCCATTGGCATTGCATCCAGAAGCCAAGGCATTGATTCAAGAGCGCATGCAGGATACCGCCAAAGAGCAGGGCGTCGCCTATGAGCCAGAGCGAGCCGACAACATCCACCGTCTCAATATGGGTGTGTTTCCGCGAGGGGCGACCATCATTCGCAACCCTTACAACAAAATTCCTGGTTTCAGTTGCCAAGGTGCTGCCGGAGGCCGCGTTCATTTCGTGCCTGGTTTTCCTGTCATGGCGTGGCCCATGATCGAATCGGTGCTGGACTCCCAGTACAGCGCCCATTTCCGCTTGAATGCGTACGTTGAAAGGTCGGTGATCATCTTGGGTGCGATGGAGGCCACTTTGACTCCTCTGATGGAGGGCATTGAGGAGGCGCACCCCCAAGTCAAAGTGTTCAGTTTGCCCAGCGTGGACCACCCTCAGTGGGGGCGCCATATTGAATTGGGCGTGAAGGGTCCACCCGATGCGGCAGAACTGGCGTATTTGGACCTGCGGCAAGGCTTGATGACTTTTTCCCTGCAATACGGCCCCGAATTGGTGCGCTGATATCATTTGCACCATAATAGAGCTCTAATGCACTTTATTGGTGCAATGTTAGGGGTGGCCAGGCAGGCAATTGGCTTTTGAGCCTCAATCTGAAGTGCGCACGGGTGCAAACGGTGGCGATACCCGCGCTTTTTTCTGCAGCGCAGACCCTGAACGGGGCGTGCTCAGGGCACAATCACGGGTCGTTTGATGCGGTCGATTGAGTCAAGTTGGCACAAAAACTGCAATACCCGTACGTAAACTTTACAACCCTTTTCTATCCAGGAGAATTTGATGGCCAAGACCGTCGCAGATGTGATGAGCATGGTGAAAGACAACGAAGTCAAGTTCGTTGATTTCCGTTTCACCGATACCCGTGGCAAGTGGCAGCACATCACGGTGCCTGTTTCCCAGTTTGACGAAAGCAAGTTCGAAGACGGTCAAGCTTTTGACGGTTCTTCGATTGCAGGCTGGAAAGGCATTGAGGCTTCGGACATGTTGCTGATTCCTGACGCCAACAGCGCCATCATCGACCCCTTCTTCGAAGAGGTGACCCTGGTGTTGATCTGCGACGTGATCGAGCCCACAGACGGTAAAGCCTATGAGCGTGACCCACGTTCGATCGCCAAGCGCGCCGAGACTTACCTCAAGCAATCCGGCCTGGGCGACACCGCCTACTTCGGTCCCGAGCCAGAGTTCTTCTTGTTTGACGAAGTGCGTTGGAGCACCGAGCCAAACAACACGTTCTACGCCATCGACGAAGCCGAAGCCCCATGGAACAGCGGCACCAAGATGGACGGCGGCAACAAAGGCCACCGCAACCGCGTCAAGGGTGGCTACTTCCCTGTGCCTCCGGTCGACAGCACACACGATATGCGCAGCGAGATGTCGCTGATTCTCGAGTCCGTGGGCATCCCGGTCGAAGTGCACCACCACGAAGTGGCAGGCGCTGGCCAGTGCGAAATCGGCACCAAGTTCTCCACATTGGTCGAGCGCGCTGACTGGACTTTGCTGCAAAAGTACGTGATCCACAACGTGGCCAATGCTTACGGCAAAACCGCGACGTTCATGCCCAAGCCTTACGCTGGTGACAACGGTTCCGGCATGCACGTGCACCAGTCCATCTGGAAAGACGGCAAGAACCTGTTCGCTGGCAATGGCTATGCCGGTTTGTCTGAGTTCGCTTTGTTCTACATCGGCGGCATCATCAAGCACGCCCGTGCCCTGAACGCGATCACCAACCCTGGGACCAACAGCTACAAGCGTCTGGTCCCTCACTACGAAGCGCCGGTCAAGTTGGCTTACTCGGCCAAGAACCGCTCGGCTTCGATCCGCATCCCCAACGTCGCGTCTGACAAGGCCCGCCGCGTGGAAGCGCGCTTCCCCGATCCATTGTGCAACCCGTATCTGGGCTTTGCGGCCTTGTTGATGGCGGGCTTGGACGGTATCGAAAACAAGATTCACCCCGGCGAAGCAGCGACAAAGGACCTGTACCACTTGCCTCCAGAAGAAGACAAGTTGGTCCCCACCGTTTGCTCCAGCTTGGACCAAGCTTTGGACGCCCTCAACGCCGACCGCGCTTTCCTGACCAAGGGCGGCGTGTTCACCGACTCGTGGATCGATGCCTACATTGACCTGAAGATGCAAGAAGTGAACCGCAGCCGCGTGGAAGTGTCGCCGGTTGAGTACGACATGTACTACTCGCTCTGATGGGGAGATGTCCCTTTGCACGTCCGTGCAATAGGCGCAAAGGACGGCTTCGGCCGTCCTTTTTTTCTGGTTCAATGTGGTTTTGATGGTGGTACGGCCCGTTGGCACAGGAGTCCAATCATGCTCAAACTTCGACGTTTTCATCTCGAATTCAACATGCGCCAGCTGGTGGCGCTGGGCTTGAGTGTGTCTGGCGCTGTCAGCATGTGTGCATGGGCTCAAGAGGCGATTTACCGTTGCGGTCACGAGTACACCAATGCCCCGCGTGATGTTCGCCAATGCGAACGCATGGCTGCTCAGGCCGTGACGGTCATCACCGGAACGCGGCCTTCACCCCCTCGCGCGGCTGCATCTGCTCCCAGCGCCTCGGTCACCGAAACGCGCACCAGCCCAGAGACACCGCGTACTGCGCAGCCACAACAAGCCGAGCGTGACCTGCACGCCCGCACCATCGTGGGTCAGGAGTTGGAGAAAGCGCGCCAGCAACTCACCGTCTTGGTGCAGGAGTACAACGATGGGGAACCAGTGAAATGGGCCTCTGAGAGCCGTCACCACCAAAGGTACCTGGACCGCGTGTCTGCTCTCAAGGCCTCCATCGAGCGCACGCAACGCGACATTGACAGTTTGCAACGTGAGCTTGACCGCCGTCCCGTGGTGGCCAGCACCCGCGCGCCATGAACAAAACCGCCCGCTTTCAAGCCTTTGACTTGTTGGCCACCCCCGTGGCGGTGATGCAAGGCCAAGGGCAGATCCGTTTTGTCAATGCGGCCTTGGAGGACGCTTTGGGCATGTCACGCCGTACCTTGTACGACATGCACCTGCCCGATTTTTTTCTCGATCCCCAGCCGCTCATGTCCGCTTTGGTGGGGGCCCAGTCGAATGAGTTTGCGGCCTTGCGTTATGAGGCCCAGTTGCGGCGTTTGAACCATGATGATGCTTGGCCCGTGCACGTGATCGTGGCCGCGACAGATGAGCCCGATGAAGTGATCGTGGAGCTGCTGCCGGTGGAGCAGCAAACACGGCAAGAACGCGAGGAGCGGCTGCTGGACCAAGCGCAGGCCAACAAAGAGCTGATCCGCAATTTGGCCCACGAGATCAAAAACCCCTTGGGGGGGATTCGGGGGTCTGCCCAGTTGCTGGAGATGGAGCTGGACAACAAGGAGTTGACGGAGTACACCCAGGTGATCATTCACGAGGCCGACCGCCTGCAAACTTTGGTAGACCGTTTGCTGGCGCCACACCGCAGGCCGCATGTCGTCGGTGATGTGAATATCCACGAAGTTTGCGAGCGTGTGCGTGCCCTGATATTGGCCGAGTTCCCCAGGGGACTGAAGGTGGTGCGCGACTACGACATTTCTATTCCAGAGTTTCGTGGCGACTGTGAACAGCTGATTCAGGCGGTGCTGAACATCGCCCACAACGCGGCGCAGGCCCTGCAAGAGCGTATCGCTCACGGCGATGGACTGATCACGCTCAAGACCCGAATCCTGAGGCAAGTCACATTTGGCAAGCAGCGTTACCGCCTGGCATTGGAATTGCATGTGATGGACAACGGGCCTGGTGTTCCAGACTCGATCAAGGACCGCATTTTCTTCCCGTTGATATCGGGTCGCGAAGGTGGATCTGGCCTGGGGCTGACGTTGGCGCAAACTTTTGTCCAGCAGCATCACGGCATGATCGAGTGTGACAGCGAGCCCGGCCGGACGGATTTCAAAATATTGATTCCGTTGCCTTAAAGCACCTGCTTGTGAACACTGAAAGCGTTACGTTGATGAAGCCAATTTGGATCGTAGACGATGACCAATCCATTCGCTTTGTGCTTGAAAAAGCACTTTTGCGTGAGGGACTGCCCACCCGCAGCTTCACCAACCCGCGAGAGGTGATGAAAGCCTTGGAGGCCGAAAGTGAAGGGCCGCAGGTGTTGGTCAGTGATATCCGCATGCCGGGCGGTTCGGGTCTGGATTTGCTCGCCGCCATCAAGCAGCGCATGCCTGGCTTGCCGGTCATCATCATGACCGCGTTCTCCGATCTGGACAGCGCCGTGTCGGCTTTTTCCAGCGGCGCGTTTGAGTACCTGCCCAAGCCGTTTGATTTGCCCAAGGCGATTGAGCTGATCCGCCGTGCCGTAGGCGAGAGCCAGCGTGAAGATGTGGCCGAAGAAAAGATGGCCGACGCGCCCGAGATGCTGGGCCAAGCGCCGGCCATGCAGGATGTGTTCCGTGGCATCGGCCGTTTGGCGCAAAGCCATGTCACGGTGCTGATCACGGGTGAGTCGGGTTCGGGCAAAGAGCTGGTGGCGCATGCCCTGCACAAACACTCGCCGCGGGCCAATCAGCCTTTTGTGGCCATCAACACAGCGGCCATTCCCAAAGACTTGCTGGAGAGCGAATTGTTTGGCCATGAGCGCGGTGCGTTCACGGGTGCGCAAGCTTCTCGCCGGGGGCGTTTTGAGCAGGCCGATGGCGGCACATTGTTTCTGGACGAGATCGGCGACATGCCGTTTGATTTGCAGACGCGCTTGCTGCGTGTGCTGTCGGACGGCAACTTCTACCGCGTGGGAGGCCACAGCGCCGTCAAAACCAATGTGCGTGTCATCGCTGCCACGCACCAAGATCTGGAGCAGCGCGTCAAAGAAGGGGTGTTTCGCGAAGACTTGTACCACCGCCTTAATGTCATTCGACTGCGTTTGCCCGCATTGCGTGAACGGCGCGAGGACGTGCCTGTCTTGGCGCGTTACTTTTTGCAACGCAGTGCTCAGCAGTTGGGCGTGGAGCCCAAACGCATGGACGATGCTGCGCTGGAGCGTTTGAGTCACTTTCAGTTTCCCGGTAATGTGCGTCAGTTGGAAAACATTTGCCACTGGCTGACCGTGATGGCGCCTTCGCAGCTCATCGAAGTCAAGGATTTGCCACCTGAAGTTTTGGATGCGGGACCTGCGCTCGGGGGGGCATGGCGGTCTTCTGCTCCAACAGTACAGGATGAACCTGCTGTTGCCATGGCCTCTGTTGCCGTGGCTGGCTTGGATGCTGCCGCCTTGGGTGGTACGAGCACGGGTGCGGCAGTGTGGGATACGGGTTTGGAGCAAGAGGCTTTGGCTTTGTTGAATGCCGGTCGTACCGATGTATGGGATGCGCTGACGCGCCGTTTTGAGACCAGTTTGATTCAGGCGGCTTTGGCCACCACACGGGGTCGCCGTATTGAAGCC
Source organism: Limnohabitans sp. (assembly GCF_040400975.1). Classification (GTDB taxonomy): domain Bacteria; phylum Pseudomonadota; class Gammaproteobacteria; order Burkholderiales; family Burkholderiaceae_C; genus Limnohabitans_A. The sequence goes on from NZ_JBBAPF010000005.1 coordinate 12,428, forward strand.
GCCCAAAAGCTGGGCATTGGCCGCAACACCATCACCCGCAAAATTCAGGAACTCGGAATCGACGAGGGTTGAGCGTCCAACGGTCCCCGGGCCATGGCGCCTGGTCAGGCGAACGGGTCTTGCAACACCACATCGCTCAGGGGCTTGGCCACACAAGGCAACACGCAGCCCTCGGCTTTTTCTTCGGCTGTGAGGCCAGGCCATTCCATCTCGTAGTGCACCTGACCGGAGACAAGTTGGCCAATGCAGGTGCGGCAAGTGCCCGATCGGCAAGAACTCGGCCACTGCAGGCCGCTTTGTTCGATCGAGTCGAGCAAACTCTGTGTTTTCCAGGCGTCAAAGCTGCCCCCGTCTGGGGCGATGCGGGCATTGAAAAAAGGGATTTCAGGGGACATGGTTCCCGATTTTAGCGGCCCTGGCCCATTTCACATGTCTCAAGGCGCTTGGGTGTGCCGGATGTTTGAGCTGGGCATGCTGGGCGTACGCGACAGATGTTGGCGGTCTGCTGTGCCAAGATCGCTCAGTACCCATTTGGATGACCCCTTGACCCAGCCACCGCACCGCCCAGCGCCATCTGCCCAAGCCCGTTGGATGGGGCCCGGCATCGTCTTTGCCGTACTGGCCATGGCCAGTTTGAGCTTCAGCGACGCCACCAGCCAATGGGTTTTGCTCAGCGTGTCCCCGGTGATGGTGCTGTGGTTCCGCTACGCGGTGCAGGCCTTGGGCACCACCATGGTGTTGGCCCCGGTGCGGGGGCGGGCCATGTGGCGCACGCACAGCCTGAACTGGCAGTTGCTGCGCGGCTTGCTCATGGTCTCATGCAGCTTGCTGGCTTTTTATTGCTTGCAGCGCATGCCGGTGGCCGAGTTCACCGCCACGGTCATGCTCACGCCCTTGGTGCTCACAGCCTTGGCCCGTTTTGTCATGAAAGAAAAAGTCTCGCCGCTGCGCTGGTTCATGGTGGTGGGCGGGTTGATCGGAGCCTTGCTGGTCATCCGCCCGGGTGGCCAGGTCGACAGTACGGTCGGCTGGATGGCGCTCATGGTGGTGCTGACTTATGCCGTGTTTCAGGCCGTGACCAGCCACATGACGCGCACCGAAGACCCGGCCGTGATGCAGCTGTACACCGGCTGGGTGGGCTGGGCGGTGAGCACGCTGCTGGTGTTCAATGCCTGGGTCACGCCGCAAAGCCTGCAGGAATGGGGGCTGCTGCTCTTGGTGGGCTTGGCCGCCACACTGGGCCAATACCTATTGATCGTGGCTTTTTCCAAAGCCCCGGCTTCGGCGGTCTCGCCATTCCTCTACACCGGGGTGGCCTTTTCGACGGTGATGGGCTGGTGGCTGTTTGACCACATCCCGGACGCGCTGGCCTTCACGGGCATGGGCCTGGTGGTGCTGTGTGGTGTGGTGGCTGGCCGCATCAAGGGCGCAGCCCAGGCCTGATCGCTCAGGGCTGGGGGTGATGAACGGCCAAGTACGGCGATAGGGCAGACCATTCGACCGGGGCCTTGAACGCCAAAGCTTGCTCGGTGAAGGGGTGCACAAAGGCCAGCTCTTGCGCGTGCAGCAGCAAGCGGGGGCTGAGCGCCTTGATGTCGGGTGTGGCGTACAGCGAGTCGCCCAGCATCGGGTGGCCAATGCTTTGCATGTGCACGCGCAGCTGATGCGTGCGGCCTGTGACGGGTTCGAGCTCGATCAGGCTGGCGCTGAAATTGTCGCTGTGGCTGCTTTGCAGCACGCGCCAACGGCTGCGGCTGGCTTTGCCATCGGGATGGATGATGTGCAGCGGGCGGCGCTCCCAGTCCAGCAGGATCGGGCCATCGATGGTGCGCCAGCCGTCTTCGTCGGGCAGTTCGGCCGCTTGGGTTTGCTCTGGTTGACCAGCCACTACCGCTACGTAGCGCTTTTTAACTTGGCGCGTTTCAAACAACTTGCTCAAGCGGCGCTGGGCTTCGATGCCTCGGGCCATGAGCAGCAGGCCCGAAGTGTCTTGGTCCAAGCGGTGAACGATCAAGGCTTCGGGGTAGCGATCCTGCACCCGTTTGGAGAGGCAGTCCTGCTTGTCCGGGCCGCGACCGGGCACCGACAACAAGCCGCTGGGTTTTTCCAGCACCAGCAGGTGCTCGTCTTCGTGGATCGGGGTCATGCAGGGTGGGCCGAGCGGGCCCAGTCAAAAGGCCGTTCGGCCGAAAAAAATCACTTGTCTTTGACCTTGCCGCGAGGCGCCACAAAGGTTGACGGGGCCATCGGGCGGTCGGACGTGAAGGTCTTGGGGGGGGCGGTGTCCTTCTTTGGCTTCTTGGCCATTTTGTTGCTGCGTTGTTCGCCTTTGGCCATGGTGTTTCCTTGGGTTGCATCCCGACTTGGGAAGGCTTGATGTTAAAGCACAAAGCTGCAGAATCTGCGGCTTTGTGGGGGTGTCAAGACTGCCCGTTTTCAGCGGGCATGGCCATCATTTGACTTCGGTCACAAACTGGGCGGTGGGGCGGCGCACTTTTTTCAGGTTGGCCAACCAGTCGCCTTCGGCCGCGCGGTAACCCAGGGGCACGATGACCACGCTGCGCAGGCCGCGAGCGCTCAGGCCCAAAATTTCGTCTACGGCTTTCGGGTCAAAACCTTCCATGGGCGTGGCGTCCACTTCTTCAAAAGCCGCAGCGATCAGGGCAGCGCCCAAGCCGATGTAGGCCTGACGTGCGGCGTGCTCGTAGTTCACCTCGGGCGTGCGGGCAGGGTAGTTCTTGAGCAACATCTGGCGGTAGTTTTCCCAGCCTTCGTTGGTGCCGCCGCGTTGTGCGTTGGTCAGGTCAAACATCATGTTGATGCGATCGGCCGTGTAGTTGTCCCAAGCGGCAAACACCAGCAGGTGCGAGCCGTCGGTGATCTGGGCTTGGCCCCAGGCTTTGGGCTTGATCTGCTCGCGCACGGCAGCGTTGGTCACCACGAAGATTTCGAAAGGCTGCAGACCGCTGGAGGTAGGGGCCAAGCGGGCGGCTTCGACGATGCGGTCCACTTTGTCTTGCGGCACGACCTTGGTCGGGTCCATTTTTTTGCAGGCGTAGCGCCATTCGAGTTTGTTCAGCAAGTCAGACATGGGGGTTCACTTTGGGGTTGAAAGATGCGCGATTGTGCAGGAAGACGCGGAGCACCGGTCTTGCGTTGGCGCAAGCCACTGTGCAGGGCTCAGATTTGTTGCCAAGTCCCCGTGGGCAGGCCATCCAGCGTGTAAGGCCCCACGGCGGTGCGGATCAGCCGCAGCGTGGGCAAGCCCACGGCTGCGGTCATGCGCCGCACTTGGCGGTTTCGGCCCTCGCGGATGGACAGCTCCAGCCAAGTCGTAGGAATGCTTTGACGCTCGCGGATCGGTGGGTTGCGCGACCACAGGTCGGCAGGCGGCTCAACAGCGCGTGCGCGGGCGGGCAGGGTGGGGCCGTCGTTCAGCGTCACGCCCCGGGCCAAGGCGGTCAGGGCTGCGTCGCTCACCAGGCCTTCCACCTGCACCAGATAGGTCTTCTCCATCTTGAAGCGCGGATCGGAAATGTGGGCTTGCTCCTGTCCATCGTCGGTCAGCAGCAGCAGGCCTTCACTGTCGGCGTCCAGGCGGCCTGCCACATAAACGCCCGGCAGGTCGATGTGGTCTTTGAGTCCCTGCCAACGACCCTCGGGAGTGAACTGGCTGAGCACGCCATAGGGCTTGTTGAATCGGATCAGCATGGGCAAGTCATCAGGGAGAAGGCAAGGCCTTGAGCGTATCAGGTCGGTTAGCATCGACCGCATGAGCACCCAATACGAAGGCCTGAAAAGCTTGGACCCCTATGCCGAGGCCTTTGGTATCGCCCCGCCCGATGCCCTGCTGGGCAAAGAAGTCTGGCCGCGCCAGCCGGGTTTTTTCATCCGAAAAGCGTTTGTGGCGGCAGAACAAGGTCTGGAGCCAGCCAGTGAAACCCCCGCAGAGTCTGAACTGGGAGTAGCTCCCATTTCAGCCCCCGCCAGCCCACTGGTGATGGAACTGGCCCAAGGCCAGTTTGGTTTGGTGCCCACCTGGGTCAAATCGGCGTCTGACGCCAAGCTGCGGTCCACCAAGTTGGCCGTGACCCGTTATGAAAACATGAGCACCGCCACGGCCACGCGTGAAACCTGGCTCAAAGGCCAGCGTTGCATCATCCCGATGCAGGCATTTTTGGAAGACGATTGGCGCAGCCGCAAAGCCGTTCCCACGCGCATCGCTCGGGTGGACGGCAAACCGATGGGGGTGGCGGGACTGTGGGAACGCTGGACCCAAGGCGATGAAGACATCATCAGCTACACACTGCTCACGGTGAATGCCAACAGCCACGCTTTGATGAACCGTTATGGCCAAAACGGCAACGAAAAACGCATGCCTGCCATCCTGAACGAGGGCGCCTATGGTGCTTGGCTCAGCGCCCCGCTGGATAAAGCCCGCGAGTTCATGCGGGCCTACCCGGCCAACTTGCTGTTGGCCAATCCGGTTCAAAAGAAATAAGCGGTGTGGGGCAGCTCAGCGCATTCCGCGCTGATGTGCAGGCTCAGCCCAAGCGAGCCCGATGCCTTGCAATCTGCAAACGCACCTGCGCAGGTGCCGTGCCCCCAAGCGTGTTGCGGGCATTCAATGACCCTTGCAGGCTGAGCGGGCCGAACACATCGGCTTCGATGCGGCTGTCGAATTTTTGCAGGGTTTCCAGCGGCAGCTCTGACAAGTCCACGCCCAGGCCTTGCGCGGTCTTGACCGCGTGGGCCACCACCTCGTGCGCGTCGCGGAAGGGCAGGCCTTTTTTTACCAGGTAGTCGGCCAAATCGGTGGCGGTGGCGTAGCCCTTTTTCACGGCGGCTTCCATGGCCGCCGCGTTGACGGTGATGCCGCCTTCTTTTTGGCCCGTGGCAGGGTTGACCTGGCCGCCGACCATTTCGCTGAAGATGCGCAGCGTGTCTTTGAGCGTGTCCACCGTGTCGAACAGCGGCTCTTTGTCTTCTTGGTTGTCTTTGTTGTAGGCCAGGGGCTGGCCCTTCATCAGGGTGATCAGGCCCATCAGGTGGCCGACCACGCGCCCGGTTTTGCCGCGCGCCAATTCGGGCACGTCGGGGTTTTTCTTCTGCGGCATGATCGATGAACCGGTGGTGAAGCGGTCAGCGATGCGCACAAAGCCAAAGTTCTGGCTCATCCACAAAATCAACTCTTCTGAGAAGCGGCTGATGTGCACCATGCACAGGCTGGCGGCTGCGGTGAATTCGATGGCGAAGTCGCGGTCGCTCACACCGTCCAGGCTGTTTTGGCAGACTTGCGGGTTGCCCGCTTCATCGACCATGCCCAGCGTGCGGGCCACGCGTTCGCGGTCCAGCGGGTAGGTCGTGCCGGCCAAGGCGGCGCTGCCCAGCGGCAGGCGGTTGGTGCGGCGGCGCACGTCGACCATGCGCTCGGCATCCCGGCTGAACATTTCCACATAAGCCAGCAGGTGGTGCGCAAAGCTCACCGGCTGGGCCACTTGCAGGTGGGTGAAGCCGGGCAGGATGACCTCGACGTTTTGCTCGGCCACATCGACCAGTGACTTTTGCAGGTCGACCAGCAGGTCGATGATCAGGTCCATCTCGCCGCGCAACCACAGGCGCACATCGGTGGCCACTTGGTCGTTGCGGCTGCGACCGGTGTGCAGGCGCTTGCCCGCGTCGCCCACCAGTTGGGTCAGGCGTGCTTCGATGTTCAGGTGCACGTCTTCCAGGTCCAGCTTCCACTCGAAAGCGCCGGACTCGATCTCTTGCGTGATCTGCGCCATGCCGCGCTGGATGTCGGCCAGGTCGCTGGCGCCAATGATGTTTTGCGCGGCCAGCATCTCGGCGTGGGCCAGACTGCCGGTGATGTCGGCTTGCCACAGGCGCTTGTCAAAGAACACGCTGGCGGTGTAGCGCTTGACCAACTCGCTCATGGGTTCAGAAAAGAGCGCGGACCAAGCTTGGGATTTTTTGTCGAGTTGGTTTGTCATAGGTGGGGGATTTTATCGGGCGGCCAGCCGCGCCCCAAAAACTGACGGTTAGCCCGTGTTGCGCAGCCCCGCCGCAATCCCGTTGATGCTGATGTGAATCCCGCGCTGCACGCGTTCGTCGGCCAGGCCAGCGCGGTAGCGGCGGATCAGCTCGACTTGCAGGTGGTCCAACTTATATAAACAAATTAGAGCTTATTTGTCATGTAAAGTAATATCCTAAGAATTCAATTTATTTGGGGTGAACATGGATTGGTTTGTTTGGTTTGTTTGGTTTGTGGTAGCGGTTGCATTTTGGTTATTGCGGCAAAGCTATGCTAAAAAAGTGGAGACTCAAAAACAAAAGAATGATGAACTTCTTGCTTCGGCAAATGCGAAATTCGAAGCTTATTCCGCAGAAATGCAAGAGTTGCTTGCCAGTGTTCGTGTAAACCTTGATGCGTATGTGGAAAAAACTGAGCGCCAGCTTGCCGACTTGCAGACAAACAATTCAGCGCAGCAAGAATCACTGAAGCGTGAGCTTTCAGATGCAAAAGCTCAGGTTGTCCGTGAGTTGGTGCTACGTCAGAATTTTTCTCTTGAGGCGGAACGGCTTAAAAGTGAAGTAGCAAGTTTGGCACGCTTCAGGCCCATTCTTGATGCTGAAGCTGAGGCTGATAAATTGCGTTCGGAAGCGGAGGTGCTCAAACAAAAAGCAATTGATGAAGCGAATGAAATCAAAGCACAGATGAGTTTAGAAATTCGCGAAAGGCGTGAGCGAATACAGTCTTTGCATGACCAAGCGAATCAGCAGGCAACCCAGATCATTGCGACTGCAAAGCTTCGTGCAGAAGAGGTAGCAGGTGATGCGTACAGGGCATTGAAGCAAGTGGATCAACTTCAAGAAACTGCGACTGCAATCCGCAATCTCATTGATGGCTATGGTGACCGATACTTAAAGCCAACTTTTAGTTGGCTGGATGAACTTGCCGAACTCTATTCATTTGATGATGCGGGTAAGGAGCTTAAATTAGCGCGCGAACGAACCCAAATTATGATTAATTCGGGAAGGGCTGCGACATGTGATTACGTTGAACAAAGTCGACGTAATACTGCCATACGTTTTGTTGTGGATGCATTTAATGGAAAGGTGGACTCCATTCTTTCCAGAACAAAGTCCGACAATCATGGGACTCTTGAACGACAAATTCGTGATGCATGTGCGCTGGTTAATAACAACGGGGGCGCATTTCGAAATGCTCGAATTACAGAAGAATTTCTTCAGTCTAGATTAGATGAGTTGCGATGGGCAATGGCAGTAATTGTCTTAAAGGAGCGTGAACGGGAACAGCAAAGATCTATTCGTGAACGGATGCGAGAGGAGGAGCGTGCCCGTCGTGAAATTGAAAAGGCTTTGAAAGACATCGCTAAAGAAGAAGAGTATCTGCAAAAAGCTATGGAAAAAATTCGTCTACAAGTTGCTAGAGCTAGCGATGAGCAGAAGGCGCAATTTGAAGCTGAATTGAGTTCTTTGCAGGAGCGCTTGCGTCTAGCTGAGGAAAAAAATCAACGAGCTTTATCGATGGCCCAGCAAACAAGAGCTGGTCACGTTTACATCATCTCGAATGTCGGCTCTTTTGGGGATGGTGTTTATAAAGTTGGTATGACTAGACGGCTTGAACCATTAGATCGTGTTCGTGAATTGGGCGATGCCAGCGTTCCATTTGGTTTTGATGTTCACGCCATGATTTGGAGTGAGGATGCTCCTGCACTGGAGCACGCGTTGCATAAAAACTTTGTCCGTTCACAAGTTAATAAAGTAAACCCACGTAAGGAATTTTTTCGAGTTGGTATCGCGGAGCTTCGTGCATCGATAGAGGCGCGTGGGCTTGATGTTTCCTGGACAATGAGCGCTGATGCTGCTGAATACAGGGAAAGTCTAGCTATTGAGCAACGATTGATCACAAACCCTGCGATGGCGAGTGACTGGCTAAACAAGCAAGAGGCTTTTGAAATAGCCGAGGAAATGTCACTTCAGTCTGAGGAGTTGCATGCCATCTAAATAGCGTATGAACCTTGTTTTTGAAGTGGTCTTTAAGTGAATTTATGAAAGGATTAAATATGGGGGCGCATCATTTTTTGATCAAGATTTTCTAATTGTTGATCATGCTCAACCAAATCTGAAACACGAAATTGAGTTATTTGAAAATGCAGGGAAGTTGTTTTTCCGTCTTTGGATAAATGGTCGAAGTGCAGACATTGCCGTGGTTGGCGAAATGACCAAAGAACAAGCCCAGCAACTATCCAAGGCCGCTGAGTGGATGGCATCTAGAGTGAGTTGAAGGACCCACTAATTTATCTCTGAGTCAGCCCGTATTCCGCAGCCCCGCAGCGATGCCGTTGATGCTGATGTGAATCCCGCGCTGCACGCGTTCGTCGGCCAGACCAGCGCGGTAGCGGCGGATCAGCTCGACCTGCAGGTGGTGCAGCGGGTCGATGTAGGGGAAGCGGTGGCGGATCGAGCGGGCGAGCGCCGGGTTGCTGGCCAGGCGGTTTTTCTCGCCCGTGATTTGCGTGAGCGCGTCGGCCGTGCGGTGCCATTCGGCTTCGATGGCGGTGAAGATTTTTTTGCGAAGGCGGGCGTCGCCCACCAGTTCGGCGTATCTGGAGGCCAGTGCCAAGTCGCTCTTGGCCAGCACCATGTCCATGTTGGACAGCAGGGTGCGGAAAAACGGCCATTGGCGGTACATTTTTTGCAGCAAGGCCAGCGCGGCTTTGCGCTCGGCGGCGTCGGGCTTGTCCAAAAAGGCGGCCACCGCCGAGCCAAAGCCCAGCCAGCCGGGCAAGGTCAGGCGGCATTGGCCCCAGCTGAAGCCCCAGGGGATGGCGCGCAGGTCTTCGATTTTTTGCAAGGCCTTGCGCGAGGCAGGGCGCGAGCCGATGTTCAGCTGGGTCAGCTCCTTGAGCGGGGTGGCCCCAAAAAAGTAGTCGGTGAAGCCGGGTGTCTCGTAGACCAACGAACGGTAGGCGGCCATGCTGGCCTCAGACAGTTCGGCCGCGGCGTCGAGAAAGGCCCGGGTGGCGGGCTTGGTGGGTTGCAGCAGCGTGGCCTCCAAAGTGGCAGCCACCAGGGTTTCGAGGTTGCGGCGGCCGATTTCGGGGTTGGCGTATTTGGAGCCGATGATTTCGCCTTGTTCGGTCAGGCGAATCTGGCCGCGCACGGTGCCCGGCGGCTGGGCCAGGATGGCTTGGTAGCTGGGGCCGCCGCCCCGGCCCACGGTGCCGCCTCTGCCGTGGAACATGCGCAAGGTGATGCCGTGGCTGCCCTTGAGTTTGTCAAACAGCTCGACCAAGGCGATTTCGGCGCGGTACAGCTCCCAGTTGCTGGTGAAGATGCCGCCGTCCTTGTTGCTGTCGGAGTAACCCAGCATGATGTCTTGCTCACCGCCCGAGCGTGCAATCAGCGCGGCCACGCCAGGCAGGGCATAAAAGTCGCGCATGATGGGTGCGGCGTTGCGCAGGTCCTCAATCGTCTCGAACAGGGGTACCACGATCAGGTCGTTGTGCGCTTGCGCGTCCAGCGTGCCGCGCAGCAGGCCCACTTCTTTTTGCAGCAGCAGCACTTCCAGCAGGTCACTAACGCTTTCGGTGTGGCTGATGATGTAGTGGCGGATCGCCTGCCTGCCGAAGCTGCGCAGCATGCGCTGCGCCGTGTCAAAAATGGCCAACTCCGACACCGTGTGGGCGCAGTAGTCGGCCCCCGGCACACGCAGCGGGCGGGCGTCGTTCAACAAGCCCAGCAGCAGCGCTTGTTTGGCGTGTTCGTCGAGTTGGGGGTAGTTTTTTTCCACGCGTGCGGTGGTCAGCAGTTCGGCCACCACGGCTTCGTGTTGGTCCGAGCTTTGGCGCAGGTCCACCGTGGCCAGATGGAAGCCAAACACCTCGACTGCGCGGATCAGCGGGTGCAGGCGCTGCGCGGCCAGGGTTTCGGCGTGGTGGCTGCGCAATGACGTCTCGATGACGCGCAAATCGGCCAGAAATTCTTCGGCGCTGGCATAGGGGTTTTGCGGGGCCACGGCGTGGCGGGCGGCGTCACCGCCTGTGAGTTTTTTCAGGGTGGCGGCCAGGCGTGCGTAGATGCCCGTGAGGGCCCGGCGGTAGGGTTCGTCCTGGCGGTGTTCATTGGTGTCCGGCGAGCGCTCGGCCAGGGCCAGCATCTCGGGGCCAAAGGGCACCAGCATGGCCGACAGCGACAGCTCGCTGCCCAAAAAGTGAACCTCGGTCAGGTAGTGGCGCAGGGCCACATCGCTTTGGCGCGTCAGGGCGTGTTCCAGCGTGGGCGCGGTCACGTTGGGGTTGCCGTCGCGGTCGCCGCCAATCCATTGGCCCATGCGCAAAAAGCTGGCAATCGGCTGTCCGGGCAGGGCCGCTTCCAACTCGGCATAGAGCTTGGGAATTTCGCGCAAAAACGTGGCTTCGTAATAGCTCAGCGCGTTTTCGATCTCGTCGGCCACGGTGAGTTTGGTCAAGCGCAGCAAACGGGTTTGCCACAGCTGCATCACGCGGGCGCGCATTTGCAGCTCGTTGGCAGCCAGCTCTTTGGGGCTGAGCGCGTCTTTGGCGGCGTTCACAGCAGCGGCGCGGGCTTTGATGGCGTCGCGCTCGGTCAATAGGTGGGCGATGTCGCGCTCGGCGTCCAGGATGCTTTGGCGTTGCACTTCGGTGGGGTGGGCCGTGAGCACGGGCGAGACATAGCTGGTGGCCAGCATGTCCGAGATGCTGCGTGGCGTGATGCCCGCCCAGCGCAGGCGCTGCAGCGCCACGTCGATGCTGCCTTCTTGGGTGTGGCCCGCCCGCTCGTGGATGGCGCGGCGGCGGATGTGGTGGCGGTCTTCTGCCAGGTTGGCCAGGTGGCTGAAGTAGGTGAAGGCACGGATCACGCTCACGGCGCGGTCACCAGGCAGACTTTTGAGCAGCTTTTTCAGGGCCTTGTCGGCTTCGTGGTCGGCGTCGCGCCTGAAAGCCACCGAGAGTTTGCGGATTTGCTCGACCAGCTCGTAAGCCTCGGGGCCTTCTTGCACCCGGATCACGTCGCCCAAGATGCGTCCCAGCAAGCGGATGTCCTCGACCAAAGGGCGTTCGCTGTCGCGTTTTTCGCGTGTTGTACTGCGCGTTGGGGCGAGGTCGGGCAAGGCGGTGTCGGGGGCGGCCAGTTTCATCGTGTGCTCGGGGATAGGGATTGGGGTATTGCAGGGTGTCAATTTCCCTTGACATTATGCTAGCATCGCCAGAAGAGACAAATGACCCACTGATTTCATTCGGATGGGATCAAATTTTTTTTCAGGAACCCCGCTGTGACCGAGACCACCCAACCCTCTATCGTCATCGCCACCCGTGAGAGCCGTTTGGCTTTGTGGCAGGCCGAACATGTCAAATCTTTGCTGGAGGGGCTGGGCTGCTCGGTCAAGTTGCTGGGCATGACGACCCAGGGCGACCAGATCCTGGACCGAAGCCTGTCCAAAGTGGGCGGCAAGGGCTTGTTCGTCAAGGAGCTGGAGGTGGCGCTGCAAGAGGGCCACGCGGACATCGCGGTGCACTCGCTCAAAGACGTGCCCATGGACATGCCCGAGGGTTTTGAGTTGGCCTGCGTGATGGAGCGCGAAGACCCCCGTGACGCTTGGGTGTCGTCGCAATACGCCCGACTGGAAGACTTGCCGCCTGGCGCGGTGGTGGGCACCTCGAGCCTGCGCCGCACGGTGTTGCTGCGGGCCTTGCGGCCTGATTTGAAGATCGAGCCCCTGCGCGGCAACCTGGACACGCGCCTGCGCAAACTCGACGAAGGCCAGTACGCGGGCATTGTGCTGGCGGCAGCGGGCCTCAAGCGCCTGGGTCTGTCTGAGCGGATTCGCCATATTTTTGAAACAGAGCACATGCTGCCCGCTGCAGGGCAGGGTGCTTTGGGCATCGAGATCCGCAGCGACCGGGCCGATCTGCGTACCCTGCTGGCCCAGCTGGCCGATGCGCCGTCTTGGCGGCGCGTGGCGGCCGAGCGGGCGGTGAGCCGGGCCATGGGCGGCAGCTGCTCTATGCCTCTGGCCGCCCACGCCACCATCGAAGGCGGTGTACTCAAGTTGCAAGCGGCTTGGGGCGATCCAGAGGGCAGCACCACCTTGGTCACGGCCGACGCGCAAGCCAGCACCGATGGCCTGCAGGCCGCTGAGGCGCTGGGCCTGAGCGTGGCGCAAGCTCTGCGCGCCGGCGGAGCGCATTGAGGCCGGGCGCTGACATGGCGCTGGCGCCCTTGAACGCCGCGGCAGAGGCCCCACGGGTGATCGTCACCCGCCCCGAGCGTGAGGCGCAAGCATGGGTCCATGCTTTGCAGGCCCTGGGCGTGCCCAGTGAATCGCTGCCCTTGATTGAAATTGCCGGTTTGCAAGACCCATCGTCCTTGACGAGCGCATGGCAAGCTGTGCCCCGATATTTGGCGGTGATGTTCGTCAGTGCCAATGCCGTGCGTCACTTCATGGCAGCGCGACCGCTTGGTTCGCCGATTCATGCATGCCGAGCTTGGTCAACGGGGCCAGGTACCCGGGCGGCTTTGCTGGCAGAGGGCTGGCCGGCCGAGTTGATCGATTCTCCTGACGAGACCGCGCCGCAGTTTGACTCGGAAGCTTTGTGGGCCTTGGTCGCCCCACGCGCGATCGGTGCCAGCCAAGCCATGAACAAGGCAGGTGCTAAGACCGCTGTGCAGGCTCAAGCCGTGGTGTTGATCGTGCGCGGTGCCGATGCACAGGGCGAATTGGCTGGGCGTGACTGGTTGGCTTTGCAGATGACATCTGCCGGCATCCAGGTGCTGCAGACGGTGGCGTATGTGCGCCGTGCCCCCCAACTGAGCGCGGCGCAACAAAGCCGTGCAAGACAAGCCATGAGCGACGGCAGTCGGTGGTTGTTCAGCAGTTCAGAGGCAGCGCAGCACTTGCTGCAGGCCTGCCCAGATTTGAATCTGGACAGGGCCAAAGCCTTGGTCACCCACCCGCGGATTGCCCTCCGATTGAAGCAATTGGGCTGGTCGTGTGTAGATTTGGTGCCGGCAGGCCTCAAGGCTCAGGCGCAGTCTATAAAATCCATGGCATGACACCCCCTTCAGCAGACCTTCCAGATACTCAGCCCGCCAGCGAGCCGCACGTTTCTGGCGCAAACACTGCGCAACGCTCTTGGTGGGTCTTGTTTTTGGTGGGCACTTTGGCCTTACTGGCCTTGTTGTCCTCTGTTTTCTTGTGGCAAAAGCTTTCTCGGATTCAAGAGCAGTTGGCCCGTCAGAGTGCCGACTCTGGCGTCCAGGCCTTGGAAGCCAAAACTTGGGCCAAACAAGCCCAAGAAACCGTGAAAGACAGCGCGGCCAGAGTCGCGCTCTTGGAGGCACGTTTAGCAGAGGTGGCCTCGCAGCGCACCCAATTGGAAGACCTGATGCAGAGCCTGTCGCGGTCTCGCGATGAAAATTTGTTGGTCGACATCGAATCGGCTTTGCGCATCGCCCAACAGCAAGCGCTGATGACCGGCAGCACGGAACCCTTGGTCGCTGCGCTGCAGTCGGCTCAAAAGCGGGTGCAGCGCACGGTACAGCCGCGGTTGATGCCCCTGGCGCGCACTTTGGAGAAAGATCTGGAGCGGATCAACAGCCTGCCAGGCTTTGACTTGCCGGGTTTGATGCTCAAGCTCGACGAAGGCGTTGTTTTGGTCGACGGCCTGGTGCTGGCCAACGCTGCCACGTCCCAGCAAAGCCGACTGAGCCAACAGCCCGAACCCTTGGCCAACGCCACCCCCATATCTTGGTGGATGGCCGGTTTGACCCGAATGGGGGATGAGTTCAAGAGCTTGCTTCGGGTCAGTCGCATTGACTCACCAGAGGCCGCCTTGCTGTCGCCAGAGCAAGCCTTTTTCGTGCGCGAAAACATCAAGCTCAAGTTGCTCAATGCACGCTTGGGTCTGCTGGCGCGTCAGAAAGACGGTGTGCGTGCTGACCTCCATGCATCGGCCATTTTGGTTCGGCGTTACGCCGAGCCGCAATCGCGTCGCACCACCCAGTTGTTGCAGCTGTTGGAGCAAACCACGGAACAAGTGCGAACGGCCGAGGTCCCCCGCATCGAGGCCTCTTTGACGGCCCTCAGCGCGGCTGCGGCTGCAAGGTAAATCAACATGCGTGCAGCTTTGTGGCTCATCATTTTGTTTGCCTTGGCTGCCGCCGGCGCTTGGCTTGCGGGAAACAACCAAGGCACGGTGAGTTTGTTTCTCTACCCGCACAGGGTGGACATCTCTCTGAACCTGGCGTTCTTGATGGTTTTCTCGGTCGTTTTGCTGGTGATTTTGGCCCAGCGTGCACTGGAGGCTTTTCTTTCCTTGCCCCAAAAGGCCCAGCGCTGGCGCTTGCAACAAAAAGAAAGGGCCAGTCACGCCGCATTGCTCGATGCCATCGGCCACTTCATGGCTGGCCGATTCTTGCGAGCCCGCAAGTCGGCCGAGCAAACATTGAACAAAGAGGCTTTGCTGGCGGCTGCAGGCGTTCAATTGGAGCATGCCGCCGCATTGAGGACTTTGGCGCACATCGTGGCCGCCGAGGCCAGCCATGCCCTGCAAGACAAAGTCCAACGTCAACAACATCTGGAACTGGCCTTGGCCCAAGCCACCCACAGCCAGGGTAGCGGGGGGCAAACTTTGTTGGAAGGTTCTTTGTTGCGATCGGCGCGCTGGTTGTTGGACGACCGGGATGCCGCTGCCAGTTTGGAACAACTCAAAGCATTGCCAAATGCCGCCAGTCGTCGCATGGTAGCCATGCGCCTGCAGCTCAAGGCCTCGCGCTTGGCGGGACAAGCTGGCCAAGCGCTGGAGACCGCCACATTGCTGGCCAAGCACAAGGCTTTTTCACCAGCTGCAGCCGAAAGCTTGGTATCACGCTTGGTCTTGGAATTGATTTCACACACGCATGACGCCGATACCTTGCAGCGCACTTGGCTGCGCTTGACCCCAGCGCAGCGCATGATGCCCGAGATCGCTTCGGAAGCGGTTTTACGTTGGTTGAAATTGGGTGGAGCCCCTGCTATTGCCCGGTCTTGGTTGCAGGATTTTTGGGGTCCCATGCAGTCGCAGCGTTCGAATTGGTCGCCAGATCAGCTGCTCCGGGTGGTGCAAGCCTTTGACGCCTGCTTGCCCAGTGTCGATGCCCCAGATGCCTTGGACTGGCTGTCGCGCCTGGAGTCTGCGCAGCAGGCACAGCCCAGAGCCGCCCATTTGCAATACTTGGCTGGCATGCTTTGCCTGCGACACCGCCTCTGGGGTAAAGCGCAAGGTCTGTTGAGTCAAGCGACGAAGAATCTGCAGAGCCCAGCGCTCAAGCGAAATGCCTGGATGGCTTTGGCCGAACTGGCCGAGCAACGTCAAGACCTTGCCGAGGCCACAGCCGCTTGGAAACAGGCTGCCCAGTGCGCAGCCAATTGATTGGGTAACACCATGCCTAAAGCGTCAGCCGCTTGGAGCGTGTGAAAGGGGATCAGCCAAAAAAACCGGGCCACTCAGGCCCGGTTTTTTGTTGGCTCAGAACACCTGTATTGTGATCAGAAGGGTACCTTCAAAGTATTCAGGTCTTTGCGTGTTTCCACCAATACCAAGGGGCCTTCATTGAGCACCACGGCTGGAGGACGCTCGCGAGGCACACGCACCGGTTTGGGCTCTGCTGCGATGGCCGCTTGGACGGCCGCCACTTTGGCGGCGTCAGAGTTGACCCAAACCAAACCCGACGATTGGGCAATTTGCGTCAAGCTATCGATGGGCAGATCGAAGCGGCTGACGGACGGCAGTCCCTTGGAGGGGGCTGCTGGCGTTGTGGCTGCGGTCGGTGCGGGGGCCTCGGTCTTTGGTGTTGCAACAGGTGTGGCGGCCGCAGGTGCCGAGACCGGCGTGGGTGCAGGCGTGTGGGCGGGCGATTCAGCGGCCATGTCTGCAGAGGGTGCAGCGGCTGTGGTCATCGATGAAGCTTCGGGCGTCACTTGGGGTGCTGGGTCCGGTGCTGCTGTCGAAGGCGCTGGGGTGGCTGAAGCTTGCGCACGTTCAAAGTAAGAGCGGCCCGCTGGTCTTTCTTCGGCTTTCGCAGGTGCTGGCGTTTCTGTCGTCAGGGCAGCAGCGTCGGCCTGGCCTTCTTCTGTGGCGTTGTCTTGGCGTGTTTCTCCATTGCGTTCGCGGCGATCACGGCCGTAACGGTCACGTGAACGACGCTCACGGCGTTCGCCCGTGTTTTCGGTGCTTGCGCCTTCGGCCGATGGGTTGCCTTCCAAGGCATCCGCTGAGCTGGCAGTTGCGTCGGAACCATTCAGTTCAGGGACAGGTGCTTCGGCTGGGCGACGATCGCTCCGATCGCCGCGTTCACGACGACCTTCACCGCCACGCTCAGCTCGTTCACGGCGACCTTCACGCGGCGCGCGTTCTTGGCGCACTTCGGTGCCATCGGCATTCAGCTCTGCCGGCGCATCGGCGCGGGATTCTGCGCGTGTGTCGGTGCGCGTTTCGCCACGGTTTTCCCCGCGGGTTTCAGATCGGCCATCGCGACGGCCTTCGCGCGCGGGGCGCTCACCGCGTTCTGCTCGTTCACCACGAGCGGGCTTGGCTTCGCCTTCGCGGCCTTCGATGCGTCCTTCTCCGCGGCGACCGCCTTCGCGGGGTGCCCGGACCTCGCCATTGGCAGCTTCGCTGCGCTCACCACGGCGACCGTCTCGTCCACCTCGGCGGCCATCGCCACGGTTGCCATCGCGGCCTCCCTCACGCCCACCATCACGGCGAGCTTCACGTGCCTTGTCGTCTTTTTTGTCTGAGGTGGCCGGTGCAGGTTCAGACGACGAGCCGCTGAACAAGTTCTTCAACCAAGCAAAGAAACCACCACTTGCAGTCGCTGCAGGCACAGGGGCTGGTGGGGGGGCAGGCTTTTTGGTGTTGGTTTTGGGCGCTGGGGGCTCTGCCTTGACGGGCGCCGCAGGCGCGGGTGCATCGGGCAGCACGCCCTTGATGACTGGGGTCTGCTTGTTGGTGGGCTCTTGCGAGCGGCGCGTCACGGTGGTCGCGTTTTCAATCTCTTCGGCCATCTTGTAGCTGGCTTCGATGCGGTCCAAGCGTGGATCGTCGTGCTTCAAGCGCTCGAGTTTGTAGTGCGGCGTCTCCAGTGACTTGTTGGGCACCAGCAGCACATTGATGCGTTGCTGCAGCTCGATCTTGGCGATTTCGGAGCGCTTTTCATTGAGCAGGAAAGACGCGACTTCGACAGGCACTTGGGCGTGCACAGCGGCGCTGTTGTCCTTCATGGACTCTTCCTGAATGATGCGCAGAATTTGCAACGCCGAGCTCTCGGTGTCGCGGATGTGGCCTGCACCGCCGCAGCGTGGGCACGGAATCGATGCGCCTTCGCTTAAAGCAGGCTTCAAACGTTGTCGGCTCATCTCGAGGAGGCCGAACTTGCTGATCGAGCCAAATTGCACGCGGGCACGGTCCTGGCGCAACGCGTCGCGCAAGCGGTTTTCTACTTCACGGCGGTTCTTGGCTTCTTCCATGTCGATGAAGTCGATCACGATCAGTCCGCCCAGATCGCGCAAGCGCATCTGGCGGGCCACTTCGTCGGCGGCTTCCAGATTGGTGCGGGTGGCGGTTTCCTCGATGTCGCCGCCCTTGATGGCGCGGGCCGAGTTCACGTCCACCGAAACCAAGGCTTCGGTGTGGTCGATCACGATAGCGCCGCCTGACGGCAGCTGTACCGTGCGGGCATAGGCCGACTCGATCTGGTGCTCAATCTGGAATCGGGAAAACAGCGGCGCGTCGTCGCGGTAGCGCTTCACGCGTGGGGCGAACTCGGGCATCACGTGGCTCATGAACTGTTGAGCCTGGTCGTAGATGTCATCGGTGTCGATCAGGATGTCGCCGATGTCGTTGTTGAAATAGTCACGAATCGCGCGGATGACCAAGGACGATTCCTGGTAAATCAGGAAAGCGCCTTTGCCCTGGGTGGCGCCGTCAATCGCACTCCACAGCTTGAGCAGGTAGTTCAGGTCCCACTGCAACTCGGGCGCGGACCGGCCAATGCCTGCGGTGCGGGCGATGATGGACATGCCCTTGGGGTATTCCAGCTGATCCATCGCCTCTTTGAGCTCGGCCCGGTCGTCGCCCTCGATACGGCGGCTGACGCCACCGCCACGGGGATTGTTGGGCATGAGCACCACGTAACGGCCAGCCAAGCTGACGAAGGTGGTCAGAGCCGCACCCTTGTTGCCGCGCTCTTCCTTTTCGACCTGCACCAGCAGGGATTGGCCCTCTTTGATGACATCTTGGATGCGGGCTTGGCTGACAGACACGCCTTCAGCAAAGTATTGGCGGGAAATTTCCTTGAAGGGCAAAAAACCGTGACGGTCTTCGCCGTAGTCCACAAAGCAGGCTTCGAGTGAGGGCTCGACGCGCGTGACGATGGCTTTGTAGATGTTGCCCTTGCGTTGCTCGCGGCCTTCGATTTCGATTTCGTAGTCTAGGAGTTTTTGTCCATCGACAATGGCCAAGCGTCGCTCTTCAGCTTGCGTGGCGTTGATCAGCATCCGTTTCATGATGCGTTCCTTTTCTGTTCAGCTTGGCATTGGCGCAGAAAGTGACTGCGCTCAAAACCTGTTTACACAACCGGCTTTGGGTCTTGGAAGCCGCAAAGCCCACGTTGCCGGAGCTGACGCCTGAAACGAAGGGAATTGCCGAAGGTGACCGACCACTCAGCTGTGCATGAGCACAGGAATGGGGGTCGTGGCGCGTGGATGGGGCGAGTCAAAAGGTGTGCAGATATTTGTCCACTGCCGAGGGTTTCCCTCGGTGTCTAAGACAAACTGTTGGGCACAAGGCGTGACGGAAACGCACGGCTTCGTGAGCCATTTCATCCACATCAGCAAAGTTCCGAACAACACAACCATCTCGCTTTGATCCGTTGAGCAGCGCCTGGGTGCTGCTCAACTTGGGGTATTCCGTATCTGGGTTTCTGGGCGTCGGCCCAACCTCCGGGGCGTTTTGCCACTGTCGGCGCTGGCCTTCAGTCTGCAAAATCGTGCCGAGGGTGGCATCGACCATCTGGTTTGGCGCGGTGGTGGTGGACTAAACTCCTGCTCTCAGGAATTCATTTCCATTTGAATCAACCACTTACAGCCAATTGCCAGTGAATCACATTATAGGGTCCAAGTCTGCCGATTCGACGCCTGCCGTCAAATGGTTGTTGGTGGACGAGGAGTCGGCCGGTCAGCGATTGGACAACTTTTTGATGCGTCATTTGAAAGGCGTGCCCAAAACCCACGTTTACCGCATCATCCGCAGCGGTGAGGTGCGCATCAACAAGGGCCGTGCTTCGGCCGAGACCCGGGTCGAAAACGGTGACGAAGTTCGTTTGCCGCCTGTGCGTGTTTCCGAAAAAGTCGCAGAAAAAGCCGTCCATCCAGTCCCGAGTCGTGAATTCCCCATCTTGCTCGAAGACGACAGCCTGATGGCCATCGACAAACCCTCGGGCGTGGCGGTGCATGGTGGTTCCGGCGTGAGTTTTGGGGTGATTGAGCAATTGCGTCAGGCCCGTCCTCAGGCCAAGCTGTTGGAGCTGGTGCACCGTCTGGACCGCGATACCAGCGGCATTTTGTTGGTGGCCAAAAAGCGCAGCGCACTGAAGCACCTGCAAGACCAGTTTCGCGAACGCGAGACCGGCAAAACCTATTTGGCTCTGGTCAAAGGGGACTGGCCTGCCAAGCTCAAGGTGATTGACCAGCCGCTT
The DNA here is from genome assembly GCF_040400975.1 of Limnohabitans sp. Taxonomy (GTDB): domain Bacteria; phylum Pseudomonadota; class Gammaproteobacteria; order Burkholderiales; family Burkholderiaceae_C; genus Limnohabitans_A. The sequence continues at coordinate 32,213 of NZ_JBBAPF010000005.1, forward strand.
CACAAATTTTTGCTGCCAGGCAAGGATGGCATGGAAGGCGAGCGCCGCGTCAAGGTGACCACCGCCGATGACCCGGACGGCATGCGGTCGATCACCTTGGTCAAGGTGGCCCAACGCCTTCAGGGGGCCACTTTGCTGGAAGTGACCATCAAGACTGGCCGTACCCACCAGATCCGGGTGCATTTGTCCTCTCAAGGCCACCCGATCGCGGGCGACGACAAATACGGTGATTTCGATTGGAACCGTCAGTTGCTAAGGCCGGGAGCCACTCCGGGCCTGAAGCGCATGTTTTTGCATGCCTGGCGCTTGCAGTTCAACCACCCCGTGACCGCCGAGCGCGTCGCTCTGCAAGCCGATTTGCCTTCCGAATTGAAAGCTTACGTTGACCATGCCCAACTCAAGACCTCGACAGTTTGACCTGATCGCTTTCGATTGGGACGGCACTTTGTTCGATTCCACCGCCATCATCACACGCTGCATTCAGCGGGCCGTGGTGGATGTGGGTGGGCAAGAGCCGACCCGTGAGGCCGCTTCTTATGTGATTGGCATGGCGCTCATGCCCGCCCTGGCCCATGCCGCACCGGATGTGCCCAAAGACAAATATCCGGCGCTGGGCGAGCGCTACCGCCACCACTACCTTCAGCACCAAAACGACATCAGTCTGTTTGATGGGGTGCTCGGCATGCTGGACGAGCTGAAAGCCCGGCACCATTGGTTGACGGTGGCCACCGGAAAAAGCCGTCACGGCCTGAACGAGGCTCTGCAGGCGGTCGAGTTGCGTCACCGTTTTGATGGTTCACGCACGGCCGATGAAACCGCGGGCAAGCCCAGCCCCTTGATGCTGCACGAGTTGATGCGTGAGTTTGGCGTTGAACCCGAGCGCACCTTGATGGTTGGCGACACCACGCACGACCTGCAAATGGCGCTGAATGCCGGGTGTGCCAGCGTAGGCGTGAGTTATGGCGCCCACGAGCCCGAGGCCTTTCACGCCCTGAAACCGCGCCATGTGGCCCACAGCGTGCGTGAACTGCACGACTGGTTGCTGCAACACGCCTGACGCCAGAAATAAGGAGTGCCCATGGAACCCACGGTCCCTTTGTGCAACAGCGCCGACTTGGTCAATGGCGGGCGTGCTATTCCCTTTGACATCGTGTATGCAGGGCAGACATGCCGGGCTTTTGCCATCCGCTACCAGGGCCAGGTGCACGCGTATCTGAACCGCTGCACCCATGTGGCCATGGAGATGGATTACCAGCCGGACCGGTTTTTTGACAACACTGGGCGTTGGTTGATGTGTGCCACACATGGTGCTACCTACGAACCGGACACAGGGACGTGCTCGGGTGGTCCGTGTCGCGGTGGTTTGGTCTCAATAGGCTTGTCAGAGCGTGATGGTGTGGTTCACTGGCATACTGCCTACAACTTAAAGCCTGTTGAATTTTGACCATGCAAGACCCTCAGGACAACACGTCCAAGCCCTTTGAGACTTCACCCTTGCCGCCAGCAGACGCTGTCCAGTCGACTGCTTTCGCCGCTCAGGACACTTGGGCGCGCGAAACTTTGGAAAAACTGGCATTTGCCAACTTGAAAGAGCAGCGAAGCGATCGCCGCTGGAAATTGGGTTTGCGCTTGGCTTGGATGGGAATTGTCATTTTTGTCATTTGGCAAATTTTCAGCCTCGGTTCGCCCGCGACCAGCCCCAGCTTTCCGCATACCGCTTTGGTGACCATCGTGGGGGAAATATCCTCAGACACCGAGGCCAGTGCAGAAAATGTCATGTCGTCCATGCGCACCGCGCTTGAAGACCCAGGCTCCAGGGCTCTGGTGCTGCTGATCAACTCACCGGGCGGCAGCCCCGTGCAGGCCGGTTTGATCAACGATGAGATCACCCGATTGCGGGCGCTGCACAACAAACCTATCTACGCGGTGGTGGAAGAGTCTTGTGCCTCTGCGGCTTACTACATTGCCGCTGCCACAGACCAAATCTTTGTGGACAAAGCCAGCCTTGTGGGCAGCATCGGGGTCTTGATGGACGGCTTTGGTTTCACGGGCTTGATGGACAAGTTGGGCGTGGAGCGTCGCTTGATGACGGCCGGTGAGAACAAAGGATTTCTGGACCCCTTCAGTCCTCAAACCGGGCCTCAGCGCGTGCATGCCCAGGCCATGCTGGATCAGATCCACAAGCAATTCATTGACGTGGTCAAAAAGGGCAGGGGGGATCGGCTCAAAGACAGCCCTGGCCTATTCAGCGGTTTGTTTTGGAGCGGGCAACAAGCCGTGGATTTGGGCTTGGCCGACAGCTTGGGCAGTGTCGACGGCGTGGCCAGAGATGTGGTCAAGGCCCCCGATGTGATTGACTACACCCAGCGTGAAAATGTGGCCGAGCGCCTGGTCAAGCGTTTTGGCGTCGCGGTGGGCGAAGGCTCTGTTCGTTTGTTGAACAAGCCAGCGGCCTTGCGCTGACTCTCACGCCACCCCAACATCAAGGCCCGATGGCGTAAACCGCGGGCGTATGACCATCAGGGCCTTGTCTGCCCTTTTTCCATTGGGCAACGCTGTGGCTTTGGATGTTGACCGATGGCAAAGTCAGGCCGCTGGCAATGGCCAGCCGAGTGGCGGCTTGCAGGCTTTGCAGCAAGCCGTCCAGCATGGCGGCATTGCGGTAAGGCGTTTCTATCCACAACTGGGTTTGGCCGGTTTTGTGGGCCAATGACTCCAGCTGCTTGATGCGAGCCGACCGCTGCGCCGCGTCTTGCGGCAAATACCCCACAAAAGCAAAATTTTGTCCGTTCAGGCCACTGGCCGCGAGAGCCAGCAGCAAAGACACGGGGCCCACCAGCGGCACCACAGAGATGCCCAGATCGTGCGCGGCCCGCACCACTGAGCTGCCCGGGTCGGCGACCGCTGGCATGCCTGCTTCGCTGACCAGACCCACATCGAGTCCTTGCAAGGCTGCGGCCAGCAGCGGTTTGCCATCAAAGCCGGACTGGTGGTCGCCTTTTTTGTGCACATGGCGCGGCAGCTCTGTGATGGTTTGTTCGGGCAGGGGGGCGATCAAGCTGTGGGTCTCGCCCACTCGCTTTAAAAATGCCCGTGTGCTTTTGGCGTTCTCGCACACCCAGTGTTGGATCCGCGCGGCGCAAGCCAGGGTGTGGATCGGCAGCACATCGCTGATATGGGCTTGTTCGGCGCAGCCAAAGTCGAGGGGGGTGGGCACTAAAAAAAGACGCCCTTTGGGTGGCTTGGGCGCGTTCACAGGAGTTTTACTCCGGCTTGGCGCAGCAATCGGGCGGTGCGGATGAGGGGCAATCCGATCAGTGCGGTCGGGTCATCGTTGTCAATCGACTCCAAAAGGGCAATGCCCAAGCCCTCGCTTTTGGCGCTGCCTGCGCAGTCGTAGGGCTGTTCGGCCTGCAGATATGACTCGATCTCCTCGTCGCTCAAGTTGCGAAAGACCACCCGCACCTCAGCCAAATCAACTTGCTCAAAGCCCGAAGCCAAGCAAACCACCGCCAAAGCGGTCTGAAAAATCACGGTTTGGCCACGCATTTGGCGCAACTGGGCAACCGCACGGGCGTGTTCGCCGGGTTTGCCCAAGGGTTGACCCGCCAGATCGGCCACTTGGTCGGAGCCGATCACCACCGCTTCGGGGTGAAGCGCAGCAACCGCTTGGGCTTTGGCCAAAGCCAAGCGCAAGGCTAAAGCCCTGGGGAGCTCGCCTGCCAGAGGTGTTTCGTCCACTTCAGGTGCTGTCACCTCAAAAGGAATGCGCAGACGCTCCAGCAACTCGCGCCTGTAGCGCGAGGTCGAACCCAGCACCACAGAGCGGCTGACGGGGCTGTGAAGGGGTGATTGGGCAGAAGTCGTTGTCAAAGCGCAGATCTCAATGTGTTCAGAGGGGTGATTCTCTTACACTGCTGCCATGGATAAAAAAATGGACCCCCAACACTTGGATTTGCTGTCCTTTGCACGCGAGGGTTTGGCCCTGAGCGGCGAGGCTGCTTTAGCCGATTGGCCTCGTTTGGCGCTTGAGCAGCACGGGCAAGAACTCGCGGCCGGGGCTGTGCATTGGCATCTTCAGGGCCGAGTTGTGGCTCAGGCGGGTGCTGCAGACCAAATTTGGCTGGATTTGCGGGCGACGGTGCCACTGCCCATGCAATGCCAGCGCTGCCTGACAATGGTTTTGGAAGAGGTTTGCGCAGAACGCTCCTTTCGTTTTGTGGCCGATGAGGCCACTGCAGCCGCCTTGGACGATGAGTCAGAGGAAGATATTTTGGTCATCAGCCGAGACTTTGATGCCTTGACTTTGATCGAAGACGAGCTGATTTTGGCCATGCCGTTGGTGCCCTTGCACGAGGTATGCCCAGAGGTTTTGCCCACGTCGGTGGCCGACCCGGAGTTCGAAGTCGCCTCCGAGCGTCCCAATCCGTTTGGCGTCTTGGCGGGTCTCAAAACAGGTGTGTCCAAATAAGTTGCATGCTGCCGACGTGGCTTGGGCTATAATCGTGAGCTTCGCTTGGTGCGCCAAGTGACATCCCTTCAACCAGAAGCTGCGTTCACATCGTCGCGGCCTCCAAGCTTTCAAGGAGCCACCATGGCCGTCCAACAAAACAAAAAGTCGCCCTCCAAGCGCGGCATGCACCGTTCGCACAATGCACTGAACGTGCCAGGTATCGCTGTGGAGCCAACCACTGGCGAGACACACTTGCGCCACCACATCAGCCCCAACGGTTTTTACCGTGGTCGTCAAGTGATCAAAAACAAATCGGAAGCCTGATCGGCCCGCAGCCCTCAAGCCTACAGAGGCCCGGCGCTACTTTTTGAGTAGCCTCGGGCTTTTTAGTTTATGGCTTGTATTTCTCCCGATTCTGATCCCAAGGATGACATGACATCACCCAACCCGATCACTGTCTCTGTCGATTGCATGGGCGGCGACCATGGTCCTCGCGTCACGCTCGCGGCTTGCCGCCGATTTTTGACGGCTCACCCCGAAGCGCGCTTGATCTTGGTGGGTCGGGCTGAGGCTTTGGCAGGATTTTCTGATCCGCGGGCACAAGTGGTCGTGGCCACTGAAGTGGTGGAAATGGACGATCCCTTGGAGGTGGCGCTGCGCAAGAAAAAAGACTCTTCGATGCGCCTGGCCATTGAGCAAGTGCGCGATGGCAAAGCCTCGGTGGCTGTCTCTGCGGGCAATACGGGGGCTTTGATGGCCATTGCCCGTTACGTCCTCAAGACCATGGAGGGCATCGACCGTCCGGCCATTGCAGGGCAAATGCCCAATTTCAAGGGTGGTGGCACGACCATGCTGGATTTGGGTGCCAATGTGGATTGCACGCCCGAGCATTTGCTGCAGTTCGCGGTCATGGGCTCAGCTTTGGTGTCGGTGTTGCAAAACAAAGATCAACCCACGGTGGGTTTGCTCAACATTGGTGAAGAGGCCATCAAAGGCAATGAAATCATCAAAAAAACAGGTGAACTGCTGCGATCGGCTGCCAATTCGGGTGATTTGAATTTTCATGGCAACGTGGAAGGCAACGACATCTTCAAGGGCACGGTCGACATCGTGGTCTGCGATGGCTTTGTGGGCAATGTGGCCCTGAAGGCCAGTGAAGGATTGGCCACGATGGTCAGCGGCTTTCTCAAAGCCGAGTTCTCGCGCAGCATCTTCACTAAAATTACTGCTTTGTTGGCTTATCCGGTCTTATCTGCTTTTAAAAATCGAGTTGACCATCGCCGGTACAATGGCGCTGCTTTGCTCGGCTTGCGCGGCCTCGTGTTCAAAAGCCATGGATCGGCAGATGAGTTGGCCTTTGAGAATGCCTTGAGCCGGGCTTATGATGCAGCCCGAAACCAATTGTTGGATCGCGTGCGCGAGCGCATTGCCCATGCCGCCCCCTTGTTGATGGGCGCGCAGGCAGAGCACTCAGACAACGCGGCCGCCTCTTTATGAGAATTTATTCACGCATTTTGGGCACCGGCAGTTATTTGCCGGAGCGACGCCTGAGCAACGCCGACCTCGCCACCGAGCTGGCTCAGCAAGGGGTCGAAACCTCCGACGATTGGATCGTCGAGCGCACGGGAATCCGGGCGCGTCACTTTGCCGACGATGCGCAAGGATGCAGCGATTTGGCCACCCATGCCGCCCGCCATGCCCTGAGCGCAGCAGGTTTGACGGCCCAAGATATCGACTTGATCATTGTGGCCACCTCCACGCCCGACATGGTTTTCCCATCGGTGGCAACCATGGTCCAGCACAAACTGGGTGCATCCGGCGGTCCTGCATTTGATGTGCAAGCCGTTTGCAGTGGCTTCATTTATGCCCTGACAGTCGCCGATTCGATGATTCAGACGGGCTCAGCCAAACGCGCTTTGGTCATTGGCTCTGAAGTATTTAGCCGCATCCTCGACTTCAAGGACCGCACCACCTGCGTGTTGTTTGGCGACGGCGCTGGCGCTGTGGTGCTCGAAGCCTCGGATCAGCCCGGTATCTTGGCCACGGATTTGCATGCCGATGGTAAATACAAAGACATTTTGTGCGTGCCCGGTCACGTCAATCGCGGCGGTATCTTGGGCGATCCGGTGCTCAAGATGGACGGCCAAGCGGTCTTCAAGCTGGCTGTGGGAGTGCTCGAGGAAACCGCTCGCGCCAGTTTGGCCAAGGCCAACATGACGGATGCTGACATCGATTGGTTGATCCCACACCAAGCCAATATCCGCATCATGCAAAGCACGGCCAAGAAACTGAAGCTGAGCTCTGAAAAGGTGGTGGTCACGGTTGACCAGCACGGCAATACCTCGGCTGCCTCGATTCCTTTGGCGTTGGACACCGCTGTGCGCGATGGTCGTATCCAGCGCGGTCAGACCCTGATGCTCGAGGGCGTTGGCGGAGGATTCACTTGGGGCTCGGTCCTCTTGCGTTACTGATTCACAACCCTCATGACCCATGAGGGTCTGCGCCAGTCTATGGCCAGACCTGTTTCACACCAGATACAAAATTTGCTCATGACCACATTTGCTTTTGTTTTTCCCGGCCAAGGTTCTCAATCGGTGGGCATGCTGGATGCATGGGGCGACCACCCCGTGGTGCTCGAAACCTTGAAAGAAGCCTCCGACGCCCTCGGTGAAGACGTGGCGAAATTGATCCACCAAGGCCCTAAAGAAGCCTTGGCCATGACGACCAACACACAGCCTGTGATGTTGGTGTCGGCTGTGGCTGCTTACCGTGCTTGGCTGGCAGATGGCGGCGCCAAGCCGTCAGTGGTCGCTGGTCACTCGCTGGGTGAATACAGCGCCTTGGTGGCCTCAGGCGTGCTCACACTGACACAAGCTGCACCGCTGGTGCGCCTGCGAGCCGCCGCCATGCAAGAAGCAGTACCGGTGGGCGTGGGCGCGATGGCTGCGATTTTGGGCTTGGCCTCTGACAAAGTGATCGAAGGCTGCAAAGAGGCCCAAGCCACATTCGCCTCAGGCAGCGCCGAAGTGGTCGAGGCCGTCAACTTCAATGACGCGGCACAAACCGTGATCGCGGGCAGCAAAGCGGCGGTGGACAAAGCCTGTGAAGTGCTCAAGGGCATGGGCGCCAAGCGTGCGTTGCTCTTGCCCGTTTCGGCCCCTTTCCACTCCAGCTTGATGAAGCCAGCGGCTGAAAAGCTGCGCGAGAAACTGGCCACCCTGACTTTAGGCGCACCGCAGATCCCGGTGCTCAACAACATCGACGTGGCCATCGAAACCGATGCCGACCGCATCCGCGATGCGCTTTACCGCCAGGCCTTTGGCCCGGTGCGCTGGGTGGAGTGTGTGCTGGCCATCAAGGCCCGCGGCGTGAGCACTGTGGTCGAATGCGGCCCCGGCAAGGTGCTGGCCGGTATGACCAAGCGCATCGACGCCGAATTGAATGGCGTGGCGCTGTATGACCCGGCCACCTTGGCCGAAGTGAAAGGACTCCTTGCATGAGCGATACCCCAAAACAAGTGGCCTTGGTCACTGGCGCATCTCGCGGCATCGGTGCCGCCATTGCCCTGCATTTGGCCAAGGCTGGTTATGTGGTCATTGGCACCGCCACCACCGATGACGGAGCCACCAAAATCAGCCAGACTTTGTCGGCTTACCCCGGCAGCCGTGGGGCCAACTTGAATGTGACCGATGCTTTAGCCGGCGAGGCCCTGATTGACGCCATCGTGAAAGAGCATGGTGGTTTGCACGTGCTGGTCAATAACGCTGGCATCACCCGCGACACCTTGGCCATGCGCATGAAAGACGACGACTGGGACGCAGTGATCGACACCAACCTCAAGGCGGTTTTTCGCATGAGCCGCGCCGTGATCCGCCCCATGATGAAGCAGCGCTATGGCCGCATCATCAGCATCACCAGCGTGGTGGGCGCCTCTGGCAACCCCGGCCAAGCCAACTATGCAGCGGCCAAGGCCGGTGTGGCGGGCATGACCCGTGCCCTGGCCCGCGAGCTGGGCAGCCGCAACATCACCGTGAACTGCGTGGCCCCTGGATTCATTGCCACCGACATGACGGCCAGCTTGCCCGAAGAACAGCACAAAGCCTTGTTGGGCCAGATTCCTCTGGGCCATTTGGGGCAAGCTGATGACATCGCGCACGCGGTCGCCTACTTGGCGGGTCCGGGTGCTGGCTATGTCACTGGACAGGAATTGCATGTCAATGGTGGCATGTTCATGGCCTGATTCCCGGAACCCCTTCCGGACAGGTAAAATCTTCATTTTTCACAACCCTCAGAGGGACCCCATGAGCGATATCGAAGCACGTGTCAAGAAAATCATTGCCGAGCAACTTGGCGTTGAAGAGTCACAAGTCACCAACGAAAAAGCCTTCGTGGCCGATCTGGGTGCCGACTCCTTGGACACTGTGGAATTGGTGATGGCACTCGAAGACGAGTTTGGCATCGAGATCCCTGACGAAGACGCAGAAAAAATCACCACGGTGCAAGCTGCGATCGATTACGCACAAAGCAAGAAGGCCTGATCGACGATGACCCGGCGCCGCGTTGTTGTCACGGGTTTGGGATGCGTCAGCCCCGTGGGCAACACGGTCGCCGATGCATGGTCCAACCTGCTCGCCGGTCAGTCCGGCATCGGTCCCATCACCCGCTTTGACGCTTCGGCCATGTCGTGCCGAATCGTGGGTGAAGTCAAAAATTTTGACCTCGAGTCTTACATCAGCGCCAAAGAGGCGCGGACCATGGACCGGTTCATCCATTACGGCATTGCTGCAGCTGCCCAAGCGATCCAAGATTCTGGCTTGCCTACAGGCGATGCCTTGGGTGAAGAAGAGGCTTGCCGAACCGGTGTGGTGATTGGTTCTGGCATTGGTGGCTTGCCACTGATTGAAGAAACCCACATCGAGTACGTGGCGCGCGGTGCGCGTCGCATTTCCCCATTTTTTGTACCTGCTTCGATCATCAACATGATCTCGGGTCACGTGTCGATGCGACATGGCTACAAAGGGCCGAATTTGGCCGTGGTCACGGCCTGTACCACGGGCTTGCACAGCATTGGCGAAGCCGGCCGTTTGATCGAATACGGCGACGCCGATGTGATGATCGCCGGTGGTTCTGAAGGTACGGTTTCTCCTTTGGGTGTGGGTGGCTTTGCCGCGATGCGCGCTTTATCTACCCGCAACGATGACCCCGCAGCGGCCTCTCGCCCCTGGGACAAAGACCGCGATGGCTTTGTGCTGGGTGAAGGCGCAGGTGTCATGGTGCTCGAAGAGTACGAACACGCCAAAGCCCGTGGCGCGAAAATTTACGCTGAGCTGGGTGGCTACGGCATGAGTGCCGACGCCGGACACATGACCGCGCCCAGCATGGACGGCCCCCGCCGCGCCATGCTGAACGCCATGCGCAATGCCGGTGTGAACCTTGATCAGATCGACTATTTGAACGCCCATGGCACTTCCACCCCCTTGGGTGACATCAATGAAACCCATGCCATCAAGGCGGCTTTGGGCGACCATGCCTACAAGACCGTGGTCAGCTCCACCAAGTCGATGACGGGTCACTTGCTGGGTGGTGCCGGTGGCATTGAAAGCGTGTTCACCGTGTTGGCTTTGCACCACCAAAAAGTTCCGCCCACCATCAACCTGCACAACCCCGACCCCGAGTGCGATCTGGACTATTGCGCCAACACGGCGCGAGACCTGAAAATCGATGTCGCCCTGAAGAATAACTTCGGTTTTGGTGGCACCAACGGCTCTTTGGTCTTCAAACGCATCTGACCCGGGCCACCCTCATGTACAACGCCCCACCTGTGGCTTTCCCGGTGGGGCGTTTTGTTTGGGGCCGCGTCGTGTTGTTGGCCGCAGCCACACTGTCTGCTGTTGGATTGATCGTTTGGCAAATGCAAAGCCAAGCGGCCACCTGGCTGGTGGCATGTGCTTGGGGCTTCTGGTTGCTGTGTTGGGTGGCCACAGCGGCCTGGGCGCCCCAACAACATGCGTCTGGGGGACGCTTGTTGTGGACAGGTGACGCCTGGTTTTGGCAAGCAGAACATGACCTGTCAGCGCAAGCCCAGGCCGTCCGTTTGACGGTGGGACTCGATACTGGGTCGGGGCTATTGTTGTGGGTCCAAAGTGTGGACGATCAGGGCAGGGTGATGGGGCCCTTGAGCAGTGCTTGGTTGCAAGCGGATGCGATGCCCTCGAAGTGGCATGGATTTAGATGCGCTGTATATTCGCGCCCAAAGGTGAATGAGGTTAAAAAAGACCCAGGTTTGACAGCCACTCGCCAAGCTTGAATCGTTGGTTTTTTCCCCCATCTGATAGTGCATTGAACCCGTTTTTAGAAAACAACAGGAGGTTTTCGTGAGCAATACAAATTGGACCCAAGCCGCCGCAACGGCCGTTTTGAGCAGTGCCTTGGTGGCGGGTTGGGCGATCATTCCCATGGGCGGAGCTTTGGCACAACCCGCCAGTGCTTCGGTCAGAGGCTTGCCGGACTTCACGGACCTGGTCGAGAAAGTGGGCCCCTCGGTGGTGAACATTCGCACCTTGGAAAAGGCGCGCACCAACACGCCTGCGCCGGGTGCTGCCGATGACGAAATGCAGGAGTTCTTTCGGCGATTTTTTGGCGTGCCCATGCCCAATGCCCCAAGGCAGGCCCCCAGACCCAACCGTCCCGCACCAGAGGCACAACCACGCGGCGTGGGTTCAGGCTTCATCTTGAGCGCTGACGGCTTCATCATGACCAATGCCCATGTCGTAGACGGTGCTGACGAAGTCTTGGTCACCTTGCCAGACAAACGAGAATTCAAGGCGCGCATTGTGGGCGCAGACAAACGAACGGATGTGGCGGTTGTCAAAATCGAAGCCTCGGGCTTGCCGGCTGTGAAAGTGGGTGACGTCAGTCGCCTTCGCGTGGGCGAGTGGGTCATGGCCATCGGTTCGCCTTTTGGTTTGGACAACACCGTCACCGCCGGCATCGTGAGTGCCAAACAACGCGACACCGGTGATTTTTTACCGTTCATTCAAACCGATGTGGCCATCAACCCTGGCAACTCCGGTGGGCCCTTGATCAACATGCGGGGCGAGGTGGTGGGCATCAACAGCCAGATCTATTCGCGCTCAGGTGGGTTCATGGGCATTTCTTTCGCCATTCCCATGGATGAAGCCACACGGGTAAGCGACCAGTTGCGCGCAAACGGTCGTGTCAGTCGCGGCCGAATCGGCGTACAAATTGCGCCTGTGACCAAAGATGTGGCTGAATCGATTGGTTTGGGCAAGGCCCAAGGTGTGCTGGTTAGGGGTGTCGAGGAGGGCTCCCCCGCTGAAAAAGCAGGTGTGGAAGCTGGCGATATCATTGTGCGTTTTGATGGCAAACCCATTGAAAAAACAGCCGACTTGCCTCGCGCGGTTGGCAACACCAAACCTGGGAACCGCGTCACGCTCACCGTTTTCAGGCGCGGCAGTCACCGAGACCTGACTGTGACCGTGGCCGAGGTGGAGCCCGAAAAAATCGCGGTTGCTTTACCCGAGAGAAAAGCACCTCCAGCGACTGTGGCGCATTTGGGCCTGACCTTGAGCGACTTGTCTGACGAGCAGCGCAAAGAAGCCCGCGTTCGCTCCGGTGTGCGCGTGGATGCGGCAGTGGATGCCGCCGCGCGTGCGGGTATTCGGGAGGGTGATCTGATCTTGGCCATTGCCAATACCGAGGTGACCTCGGTACAGTCTTTTGAGACTTTGGTTGCCCGTTTGGACAAGACCAAACCCCTGAGTCTGTTGATTCGAGGAGGCAATGCGGCGGACTTTGTGACGATCCGGCCCGCACCCTGATGCAAACCACAGGCCCCACAAACCTTGAAATCCCTATGGTTTTTAAGTGAATGGGGTCTTTGCGCCTATTTTTGGGGTCATTCAGACCCCATCAGAAAAAAATCTGATGTTTGTGTCGACTGACATTTTCTGTTAATCATGATGAATCTGGCTAAAATCTCAGGTCTTGAACGACGATTCATGGCATCCGCAGCAGGTCTGGATTCACCATGCGATATTTCACGCAGGTGTCCACCGATGATCCACAGACAGCCCACAAGTTGTTCATATCAACCGGACTTAACCTGTGGATAAGTTGTGTATAAATTCTGTGTTGCTTGTCTGCAACGACCTGCTGAACCCGAACTTGGGGCTGTGCGAATGGGCCATTTTGCCTACAATGAGGTCCCAACTATCGCAGTTGCCATAGATTGTTGGTTCAGGGCGCGTCACCACCAGACGCGCCCTTTTTTCTTTTCCGGATCATTGATCCGCCCCTACTTGCAGAACTTCCTTGATGAATCACATCAGAAATTTTTCGATCATCGCTCACATTGACCATGGGAAATCCACGCTGGCCGACCGCCTGATCCAACGCTGTGGCGGATTGGAAGCGCGGGAGATGGAGGCGCAGGTGTTGGACTCGATGGACATTGAGAAAGAGCGCGGCATCACGATCAAAGCCCAAACCGCGGCACTCCAATACAAGGCCAATGATGGTCAGGTTTACAACCTCAACCTGATCGACACCCCTGGGCATGTCGACTTCTCTTATGAAGTGTCTCGCTCCTTGTCGGCCTGCGAAGGCGCTTTGTTGGTGGTGGACGCCAGCCAAGGCGTAGAAGCGCAAACCGTGGCCAACTGCTACACCGCACTCGACTTGGGTGTAGAGGTGGTGCCGGTACTCAACAAAATGGATCTGCCCAACGCCGATCCAGACAATGCCCGAAGCGAAGTGGAAGACGTGATCGGCATCGATGCGACCGATGCCATTCCATGTTCGGCCAAAACAGGCATGGGCATCGAAGAAATCCTTGAAGCCGTGGTGGCCCGCATTCCACCGCCCAAAGGCAGTCCCGATGCGCCGCTGCGCGCCATGATCATCGACAGCTGGTTTGACACTTATGTGGGCGTGGTCATGCTGGTGCGCGTGGTCGATGGCCAGTTGCTCAAAGGCGAACGCATTCGCATGATGGCCAGTAACGCGGTGTACGAAGCGGGCAGCTTGGGCGTGTTCACCCCCGCCAACCAGCCGCGCGAATCACTCAAGGCGGGCGAAGTGGGTTACATCATCGCGGGCATCAAGGAGCTGCAAGCGGCCAAGGTGGGCGACACCGTGACCCTGGAAAAGAAGTTGCCCAACAATTTGGGGCCTGCGGCCGAAGCTTTGCCCGGTTTCAAGGAAATCCAGCCCCAGGTGTTTGCCGGTTTGTACCCCACTGAAGCCAACCAGTACGACGCTTTGCGAGACGCGTTGGAAAAGCTCAAGCTCAACGATGCCTCCTTGCATTACGAGCCCGAAGTCTCGCAGGCGTTGGGCTTTGGTTTCCGTTGCGGTTTCTTGGGCTTGTTGCACATGGAAATCGTGCAAGAGCGCCTAGAGCGAGAGTTTGACCAAGACTTGATCACCACCGCGCCCAGCGTGGTCTACCAAGTGGTCAAGGGCGATGGCGAGGTCATCATGGTGGAGAACCCTTCCAAGATGCCTGACCAGGGCAAGCTGCAGGAAATCCGCGAGCCCATCGTCACGGTGCATTTGTACATGCCGCAGGACTATGTGGGTCCTGTCATGACGCTCGCTAACCAAAAGCGTGGCGTGCAGATGAACATGGCCTACCACGGCCGACAGGTCATGCTGACCTACGAAATGCCGCTCGGTGAGATCGTGCTGGACTTCTTTGACAAACTCAAATCGGTCAGCCGGGGTTACGCCTCGATGGATTACGAGTTCAAGGAATACCGCGCGTCCGACGTGGTCAAGGTCGACATCATGCTCAACGGCGAGAAGGTCGACGCGTTGTCCATCATCGTGCACCGCACGCAAGCTCAGTACCGTGGTCGAGCAGTGGCAGCCAAGATGCGCGAAATCATTTCACGCCAAATGTTCGATGTGGCGATTCAGGCCGCCATTGGTGCCAACATCATTGCCCGTGAGACCATCAAGGCCTTGCGTAAAAACGTGCTGGCCAAGTGCTACGGTGGCGACATTACCCGCAAGCGCAAGCTGCTGGAAAAGCAGAAGGCCGGAAAAAAGCGCATGAAACAGATTGGCTCGGTCGAGGTGCCACAAGAGGCGTTCTTGGCCATTTTGCAGGTGGAAGATTGATGCAATTCATCACATCGATGGTTTTGGCCGCTTTTGTCGGCTATGCCGGTTCTTGGTATCTGGGTTTCATTGAGGGCAACTTTGCGTTGCTTTTGCTTTTGGCCACCGTGGTGACCGGCATTTATTGGTTGGCCGAGCGCTTCTTCTTTTTGCCTCAACGCCAAAAAGCGGTGGCTCAACTGGAAGCCGAAACCGCTCAACGTCGCGCCGAGTTGACCAAGATGGGGATCGACAAGGTCGACACTGACATCCGCGAAAGCCGTGAAAAGCTGCTCATGCAGCCTTGGTGGCTGGACTGGACAGCAGGTTTGTTCCCGGTGATTGTGGTGGTGTTTGTGCTGCGCTCGTTTCTGTTCGAACCCTTCAAGATCCCTTCCGGCTCCATGATCCCTACACTGCACATTGGCGATCTGATTTTGGTCAATAAATTCCATTACGGTATTCGCTTGCCCGTGGCCAACACCAAGCTCACCGAGGGCACACCTGTGCAGCGCGGCGATGTGATGGTGTTTCGATACCCTCCCAAGCCCAGTGTTGACTACATCAAGCGCGTCGTGGCGCTCCCGGGCGACGAGGTGGCTTACATCAATAAGAATCTCAGCATCAACGGCAAACCCGTGCCCACCGAAGTTTTGCCCGATTTCTTTGATGAATCCACCATGCGTTACCACAAGCACCGACGTGAAACCTTGGGGGCCAAACCACATCAGACGCTGCAAGACGATGACCGTCCGGCCTTTATCCCCGGTGCCGACCAATTTGCGGGCCGTGAGAACTGCAACTACACCGTCGAAGGCGTGACTTGCAAAGTGCCTGCAGGTCACTACTTCATGATGGGTGACAACCGCGACAACTCGCTCGATTCGCGCTATTTTGGTTTTGTGCCAGACGCCAACATTGTGGGCAAAGCCTTCTTTGTGTGGATGAACTTTGGCAACCTCAAGCGCATTGGCGCTTTTGACTGAGGTGAGCGTGGCAAATTCGTCTGCATTGTCCGACTTGCAAGTCCGGCTGGGTTACGCCTTTCGCCAGAGCAGTTTGCTGCAGCAAGCGGTCACGCACCGCAGCTTCAGTGCGGACCACAACGAACGCCTGGAGTTCTTGGGCGATTCGGTGCTCAACCTGTCGGTGGCCCACCTGCTTTACACGCAACTGGCCAATTTGCCCGAAGGCGATTTGTCGCGTGTGCGGGCCAACCTGGTCAAGCAAGACACCTTGCACCAACTGGCCAAAAAAATGGATTTGCCTGCCGTGATGCGCTTGGGTGAGGGCGAGATGCGTTCAGGCGGTCAAAACCGTCCTTCCATCTTGGCCGATGCACTCGAAGCCATCATTGGCGCGGTGTACCTGGACGGCAGCTACAAGGATGCACATGCCTTGGTCGAGCGCCTGTTTGCCCAGGTCGACATCAAGCCCGACATGCAAGCCGTGGGCAAAGATCCCAAGACCGAGTTGCAAGAGTGGCTGCAAGGGCGCAAGCTCTCGCTGCCCAAATACACCGTGGTCGGCACCTCTGGCGCGGCGCACCGCCAGCAGTTCGAGGTCTCTTGCGAAGTGACCGAATTGCGCCAAACCCAACAAGGCTCGGGCGCATCGCGCCGTGCAGCCGAACAAGCAGCGGCAGCCGCCATGCTGCTCACCCTGAAACCCGAAAGCGCCGCATGAGCACCGACAAAAAATCTGCCAACGCTGAGCGCACTGCTCGAGAGCAAACCCTGCGCCGCCCTGTGCAAATTGCGGGTGTGACCATCCAGCCGCGCGACGCAACTGAAGACGCCGCTTTGCCCCCCTTGGCCGCAGCGCCCGCGCTGGAGCCTGCCGCAGGCCAGCGCTGTGGCCTGGTGGCCATTGTGGGCAAGCCCAATGTGGGCAAGTCCACCTTGCTCAACGCCTTGGTGGGCCAAAAGATCAGCATCACTTCGCGCAAAGCCCAGACCACCCGCCACCGCATCACGGGTATCCGCACCCAAGGTGCGGCGCAGCATGTGTTTGTGGACACGCCCGGTTTTCAGACCATCCATGGCACCGCACTCAACAAGTCACTCAACAAGACCGTGGTGGGTGCGGTGAGCGATGTGGATCTGGTTCTGTTTGTGGTCGAGGCGGGCAGCTTCACCACGGCGGACGCCAAGGTCTTGGCGCTGCTCAAGCCCGGCATCCCTGTCTTGTTGGTGGCCAACAAACTGGACAACGTGCACCGCCGTGGCGACATCGCTCCTTGGTTGCAAAGCATGCACGAGCGCTACGCCTTTACAGAGTTTGTGCCCATGTCGGCCAAGCAGCCCAAGGACATCGAGCGCCTGCTCGGTATTTGTGAAAAATACCTGCCCGAGCAGCCTTGGTGGCATGCCGAAGACGAACTCACCGACCGCAGCGAGAAGTTTTTGGCCAGTGAAATGGTGCGCGAAAAACTTTTTCGATTGACGGGTGACGAGTTGCCCTACACCTCCACCGTGGTGATCGACAAGTTCGAAGAAGAAGCGGGCCGTACGGCCAAACGAATGCTGCGGATTGCCGCCACCATCGTGGTCGAGCGCGAAGGCCACAAGGCCATGGTGATCGGTGACAAGGGTGAAAAGCTCAAACGCATCGGCACCGAAACCCGCGTCGAGCTGGAAAAGCTGCTGGACGCCAAGGTGTTCATCGAGCTGTGGGTCAAGGTGCGTTCGGGCTGGGCCGACGACGAAGCCCGCGTGCGCAGTTTTGGTTACGAGTAACCCCCCGCCCATGGCCTCCAAGCGGATTGCAGACGAGCCGGCCTATGTGCTGCACCGCTACGACTGGAGCGAGACCAGCCTGATCCTCGAAGTCTTCACCCGCCACCACGGCCGGGTGGCTTTGGTCGCCAAAGGGGCTAAACGGCCCACCTCCAGCTTTCGCCCGGTGCTCTTGCCGCTGCAGCCTTTGTCGTTGGCGTTTGGGGGCGATGGCGATATCCGCACGCTCAAATCGGCCGAATGGGTAGGCGGTCACGTCATGCCCACGGGAGAGGCGCTGCTCTCCGGTTATTACCTCAATGAGTTGCTCATGCGCCTGACGGCGCGTGACGACCCGCACCCCGCTTTGTTTGAGGTGTACGCCGCCGCTGTGCGCCTGTTGGCCAGTGGTGACCCCGATGCCTTGCAATGGGGTCTGCGCGGCTTTGAATTGCTGCTGCTGCGGGAAATGGGCCTGTTGCCTGCCCTGAACCAGCAAACCCTGAGCCTCAAGCCTTTGCTGCACAAGGACAGTTATGCCTTGGTGCCCGAGGCCGGGCTGCAATGGGTCAGCGAAGACCCTCGCTCCGCCTTGCGAGGCGAACAGTGGTTGGCGCTGCACGCGGCGCTGGTGTCCCCCAGCCCCTTGGCCGCTTTGGTACGCGATTGCGCTGAGCTGCTGGTGCAGTTGCAGCGTCCCTTGCGCCTCATGCTCAACTACCATTGCGGTGTAGGCGCTTTACGCACTCGCCAAATGATGCTGGATCTGCAAACCCTATGAATACCCTCTTGACCGCTGATTCCCAACGCGTGGCCCTGTCGGTCAACGTCAACAAAGTCGCCTTGCTGCGCAACTCGCGCCACCTGGGCATTCCCAGCGTCACCCGTGCTGCCGAGCTGTGCCTGCAAGCGGGTGCCAAGGGCATCACCATTCACCCCCGGCCCGACGAGCGCCACATCCGCGCGAGCGACGTGCCCGAGCTGCATGCCCTCATGCAGGCTTGGCCCGATCGTGAGTTCAACATCGAGGGCAACCCCTTCCACAACCTCATGGAACACGTGCGTGCCGTGCGACCGCACCAGGTGACTTTTGTGCCCGACAGCGAAGGCCAGTTCACCAGCGACCATGGCTGGACCTTCCCGCAGGACGCAGACCGCCTGAAACCCTTGATCGATGAGTGCAAGTCGCTGGGCGTGCGGGTGAGCCTCTTCATGGACCCTTTGCCAGAGCAAATGGCCGCAGCCCGTGCCGTGGGCGCCGACCGGGTGGAGCTCTACACCGAGCCTTATGCCGCCGCCTTTGGCACGCCAGAACAAGCCATGCAGCTGCGGCGTTATGCCGATGCCGCTGTCGCCGCCACACAAGCAGGCCTGGGCCTCAATGCAGGCCACGACCTCAACCGCGGCAACCTGCCCGCCTTTGTGGCCGCGGTCAAAGGCCTGCAAGAAGTCTCGATTGGCCACGCCCTCATGGCCGACGCGTTGGAGTTGGGCTACACCGCCACGGTACAGGCTTATCTGGACTGCCTGAACACATGATCTACGGCATCGGCACCGACATCTCCGACATACGCCGCATCCGGACGAGTTTGGAGCGCCATGGCGATCGTTTTGCAGGCAAAGTGCTGAGCGATGCCGAGATGGCCACCTGGAAGGCGCGCAGTGCCCGCTGGCCTGAGCGGGGTGTGCGCTACTTGGCGACACGCTTTTCGGCCAAAGAGGCTTTCAGCAAAGCCATTGGCTTGGGCATGCGCATGCCCATGACCTGGCGGCTGTGCGAGATCGGCAAACTGCCCAGCGGCCAGCCCGTGATCGTTTTGCACGGCGTGCTGAAAGAATGGTTTGAGGCGAAAAACCTCAGCGCCCACATCACTGTGACCGACGAGTCCGAGTACGCCGCGAGTTTTTGTGTGGTCGAGACCTTGGCACCGCCGGCGCATTCGACGGACAAAGCACCCACTTGAATTCCCCTTGTTCACCCTGAACTGCTGAGTCCCGCATGAGCATCCACGCCCCCCTGATCATCGACATTGCTGGCACCACACTCACCGAAGTGGACCGCCGCCGCTTGGCGCACCCTCTGGTGGGGGGCATGATTTTGTTTGGCCGCAACTGGCAAAGTCGGACGCAGCTCACCGACTTGTGCTTTGAGGTCAAAAGTATCCGTGCAGACCTCTTGATTGCGGTAGACCACGAAGGTGGTCGGGTGCAGCGCTTTCGTACCGATGGTTTCACCCATTTGCCACCCATGCGTGCGTTCGGCGAACTTTGGGGCCAGGACGACAAGGGACAACCCGGCTCGGGCGTGCTCAAGGCCTGCGAAGCGACCACCTCGGCGGGCTTTGTTCTGGCCAGCGAGCTGCGTGCCTGCGGTGTGGACTTCAGCTTCACGCCCGTGTTGGATTTGGACCATGGCGAGAGCGGCGTCATCGGTGACCGCGCTTTTGCCCGTGACCCGCGTGTGGTGAGCCTGCTGGCCCGCAGCCTGATGCAAGGTCTGTTGCAAGCGGGCATGGGCAATTGCGGCAAACATTTCCCCGGGCACGGAGCGGTCAAAGCCGACTCGCATGTGGCGCTGCCCGTGGACAAGCGCAGCCTCAAAGCCATCCTGGCCGACGATGCGCAGCCTTACCGATGGCTGGGCAGTGTGCTCACCGCCGTGATGCCTGCGCATGTGATCTACAGCAAGGTGGACAGCCGCCCGGCAGGTTTTTCGCCCCGCTGGCTGCAAGACATCTTGCGTGGGCAGTTGGGTTTTCAGGGCGTGGTCTGCACCGACGACCTGTCGATGGCCGCCGCCCGCCAGCTGGAGGGGCAGACCCTCAGTTATACCCAGGCCGTCATCACCGCGCTGCACGCGGGCTGCGACCTGGCCCTGCTGTGCAACCGCTCGGCCGTGAATGGTGGCGCCGAGCTGGACGAGGTGCTCGACCAGTTGGCGGAAGCCCAGCTCAAGGGCCACTGGACCCCCAGCGAAATCAGCGAAGAGCGGCGCCTGAACCTCTTGCCCCGATCCCCCGCCCGCCCCTGGGACGAACTGGTGCGCTCGGCCGATTACATGCAGGCGCTGGACCGCCTGCCTTGACCTGAACAGGAACTTGGATGAACTGGATCGCCAAAATTTTCATGGCCCTGCTCGGGCTGGCCTTTCTGGTGGCCTTGCTCTTTGGTGTGGCCTGCTACACCGTTTATGCCACGCTGCGTTGGCTGTTGACGGGTCGCAAGCCCCAGGTGGTGCTGGTCTGGCAACAGTTCAGCGCCATGCGCCAGAACTTCAAGCAAGGCGGCTTTCGTGCCGGGCCTTCGCAGGGCTTTGAAGGCCCCAGGGGACACCACAGCGCCCACGATGACCAGGTGGTAGACGTGGAAGTGCGCGAGGTGGTGGAAGACGCACCCCGACTGCCGCCTCGCAAGCCGGGCTGAAAAAAGCCTGTATCCATCAACAGGGTTAGGGGCTCAATACAAGAGCCTCGGTAGATTTAGCATGCGATGCTCTAACAAGGATTCAGCATGCTCCCCGGACCCAAACGCCTGTACCGCTGCTCAAACTGCCAGGGCATCTTCGCCCGCAGAACCCTGGCCTCTGGCAACACGCTGGGCGCTAAATACCGCTCTGATGGGCAAATGAATGCCCGTATGTTGCCTCAAACACCACCTTTGGTGGCTTGTCCACACTGCCAAGCGCTTTTTTGCATGGTGGGCGCAACACATGCTGTCGAGTACCGGGACTATTTCCCGGGTTTTGGTTTTATGGGTGAGCCCACACCGGAAGAAATCGAAAGCAAAAAAGCCCAAGAAGCCTTGGCCGAACAATACCGGGACGCTCCTCGTTACAAGGTGGCGACCCTCAAGCAATGTATCCAGTACGTCCAAAGCCAAGACATCAGCCCTCACGCAGAGCAATTGCGGATCTATGCCTGGCACCGTGTCAACGATGAGCGGATGGACACTGGCCGACAACTGCTCCAAACCGATGAGAAAGCCAATCTGCTGGCGCTGCTGGACCTGTTGCCCCCTGACAGCTATGCTGAAATTTTGCTCAGGGCCGAAGTCTTTCGGGAGCTCGGGCGCTTTGACGAAGCCGCCCAATCGCTAGACCATGAATTTTCAAATGAATTTGAGTCCAGGGCCGAGCAAATCATGCAGGCCTTAGAGCGCCAAGACGAGCAGCCCTTTGTTTTTGAAGACACGCCAGACGACGGCGATATTCATTTTGAATGGGCATGGCAGGCCCGGCGCATGAAGACCCAAATGCCAGAACTGCCCGAACAACCCATGGTTCCACCCTTGTTTCACATTGGCAACCGCGACTGGTGGGTCAAAGTGTTGGGAATGATGTCGCACAACTGGACCTTGATCGAGCCGCAGACCAACGGACAAGCCACGGTGTATTTCTTTCACGATAAGGGCATGACGCTGCGGCCCAGTGCATTCAAAAGGGCCGACTTCAGCAATCGCAGTGCTGTAGTCGATGCACTGCAGTTTGACGACGTGGCCCAGGCGCAGCGAGCCCTGAAAGCCAACGACTTTGATCGACTGAAGGTAAAACCCGGCCCTTGGCTTGACTTCGTGCCCGAGGGTCATTTTTGGGATGCCAGGGAGACGGAGGAGGGGATTTATTCCAAGAAGGGCTATTGGAAGACTGCTTCCTGATGCTTCTAGCATCTATGATCTACCGTTAAGTTTGTAGCTATTTCTGGCTAGACTTGTTTCAAAAAATTTCCCCCGCTTGGGATTGTCTATTTATGGAAAACGTATTTAATTTTCGGGATCAGCTGATCGGTGAATACAGCTCTTTTTCTCGAAGTTTTTCCAAGATCTATGCCCGAGATATCAATGAGAAGGTCGAGCGTGAATACAGCGAGGGCCGTTATTGGCCTGAGCCGCTGATTCAAATCAACCCCAACTACCGCAGAAGCGCCACCGTTCAGCAGTTGGCCGCCAAGGGCGATTTGCATGCCGACTGTGCCGAGTTGTTCAAGGCCAAAAAGCCCGAGGGCACGCCTGTCGATTTGTTTTTGTACGCACACCAGATGGAAGCCTTGGCCAAAGCTGGGCAGGACAAAAGCTATGTGGTGACGACAGGCACAGGTTCGGGCAAGTCGCTTTCGTTTTTTATCCCCATCATCGACCGGATTCTGAAAGTCAAAGAGCAAGAAAAGAAACAAGACGCAAATGCCAAGTCGCGTACTCGTGCGATCGTCATCTACCCAATGAACGCACTGGCCAACAGCCAGTTGGAGGAGCTCGACAAGTTTTTGCACGGTTATGCGCCGGGCCAGCAGCCCTTCACGGTCGCCCGCTACACCGGACAGGAAAGTACAGCCGAGCGCGAACGCATCAAGAACAACCCACCCGACATCTTGTTGACCAACTTCATGATGCTGGAGCTGATTCTCACGCGGCATGAAGAAATTGACCGTGGCGTGGTTGACCACTGCCAAGGGCTTGATTTTTTGGTGTTGGACGAATTGCACACCTACAGGGGGCGTCAAGGTGCTGACGTGGCCATGCTGGTACGTCGCCTGCGCGAGCGCCTGCAAGCCCACAAGCTCGTCTGCATTGGCACATCTGCCACCATGTCATCTACGGGCACCCAGGCTGACCGCAACAAGACTGTTGCTGAAGTGGCATCCAAACTTTTTGGCACCACCATCACTGAGCACGATGTCATTGGTGAAACACTTGACCGTGTCACCAATCAGGCCAAAAGTGTAGACGCCGTCAAGCCCTACCTCAAGTCGGCTTTGTCGCAAACCAGCTTTTCATGGCCCAGCTACGCCGCCTTCCAAGACGACCCTTTGGCCATCTGGGTAGAACTGAACCTTGGCATTGAGCTTCCCGAACTCGAAGCACCGCGCCGCGCCAAACCGATGACCCTAAAAGACGCGGCGGCCAGGTTGGCCGACGATGCGGGTTGTGACTTTGATCTGGCCCGTGCAGGCCTGCAACTGTTTTTGGTGGCTGCCCACGAAGTCAAGACCGAACAAGGCCGCCCCCCATTTGCTTTCAAGCTGCACCAATTCATCAGCGGACCAGGCAAGGTGCTCGCGACTTTAGAGCCAGCAGGCAAGCGCCACATCACGCTAGATGCACAACGCTTTGCACCAGGCCGGCAAGACGAGGGAACGCGCCTTTATCCCGTGCACTTCTGCCGTGATTGCGGGCAGGAATACCACCCCGTCTGGCGATCCGGAAATGCCCAGCAGGAATACAGTCCCCGCGAAATTGACGACATTTCTTCTGACGAAAACGAAGACGCGCATTACGGCTTCTTGTGCCCGCAAACTACGGGTCAAACCTTTACAGGTCAACTCGAAGAATTGCCCGAAACATGGCTCGACCTGAGCAAAGCCGAACCTAAGATCAAAAGTACATACAGAAAAGCCGTGCCGCAACCGGTCACCCTGGGGCCAGATGGCCTGCACGGGCGGGACGGTGAAAATTTCTGGTTCATTCCCGGAAAGTTCAGGTTTTGTCTGCGCTGCGGTCTGTCTCATGAGGTCCATGGCAAAGACATCAACCGCCTGGCCAGCTTGTCTGGTGAGGGGCGGTCATCTGCAACCACGATCCTGACCCTGACCGCCATTCGCCAGCTGTTTGCCGAGGGCGATCCCCAGACGGACCAACCTGATCCCCGCAAAATTCTTGGCTTCACTGACAACCGCCAAGATGCAGCACTGCAAGCGGGCCACTTCAACGACTTCATCTTTTTGCTGACTCTGCGTGCAGCGCTCATTGGCGCACTGCAAAACAACCAAGGCTTGCTGTCTGAGGACGTGTTGGCCAGTCAAGTATTCAAAGCGCTGGGGTTCGAGAAAGTTGATCAAGGCACCCTGACCGAATATCTCAAAAACCCCAAGATCATGGGCCTTGCCCGGCAAGATGCCCAGAAGACCTTGCGCTTCATCATTGGGTACAGACTGATGCGCGACCTGCGTCGAGGCTGGCGCTTCAACAACCCCAACCTCGACCAGCTCAACCTGCTGAACATCCAATACCGGGGCATTGCCGAATTTGTTACCGAAGAATCTTTGTTTGCAGGCAACCCGGTTTTGTCAAAGCTCTCGCCCCAACACCGAACTGAGCTTTCGGTGTGCCTGTTTGACCACATGCGTCGCGGCCTTTGCTTGCAAAGCATGTACCTCGACCCCATCGAGCAAGAGCGTGCCAAGACCACCGCCTTCCAATACCTGAACGACCGCTGGGCATTCGCGTACGACGAAAGCCTCGAAACATCTAAATACCTCATCTTGGGCAAGCGTCCAGAATACCGAGGAAAGCCTCGAACAGACCTGGTACCGGGTGGTCCACGAACCCGCTTACTCAAAGACATCAAGTTGTCCCCGCTGTGGAAGAGCAGCTCAGCTGCCGCTGTAGTCAGCGGCTGGAAAGACCCGCAATGGACAGCCTTCATTGAAGACCTGCTCAAGGCCGCATCCAATTACGGCTATGTGCAAAAGTTCGACATCGACTCCCAGGTGCTCGGCTGGCGCCTGAACGCCAACAGCATGGACTGGCTGCTGGTGCGCGACGAAGATATAGACACAGACACCCGCCACAACGCTTACTTCCGCAACCTCTACCTGGCCGTTGCTCAGACGCTTCAGCAATCCCAACACGCACTCTTCAACTTTGAAGCGCAAGAGCACACTGCGCAGGTCGATGCCGGACGCCGCCAACTTCTGGAGCAGCGCTTTCGTTACACCACCAAAGACCGCCAGGACTGGGCAGAAAACCCCGCCAACGACGCGCCCTTACAGCGATTGCCGGTCATGTTCTGTTCGCCCACCATGGAGCTGGGCGTGGACATTTCGGCACTTAATGCTGTCTATTTGCGCAACGTACCGCCCACCCCGGCCAACTACGCTCAGCGCAGCGGCCGTGCAGGCCGCTCCGGCATGCAGGCACTTGTCATCACCTATTGCGCAGCTCTTAGCCCGCACGATCAGTGGTTCTTTCACCACGCCACTGACATGGTGCACGGCATCGTCAAGGCGCCCACACTGGACTTGGCCAACCGAGACCTTGTCGAAAGCCACCTCCACGCCATC
>NZ_JBBAPF010000005.1:57571-135066 GCF_040400975.1 Limnohabitans sp.
GGCTCTCAGCAGCACAAGTCCAGCTCGACACCAGCATCGCACCCATGCTGGAGCTGGACAAAATAGACCAGCCCCTCAAAGACGCTTTGTGGCAAAAAATCAATTCGCCCGAAGTGAACCAACGGGCTGCCCAAAGCGCACAGGCCTTCATGAAGCAGGTGGTGACAGAAGTCCAAAGCAGCCCATGGTATTCGCCCGAACATGCGAAAAACACCATTGATAAAGCACCGAAGGACTTTTCAGAAGCCTTCCAGCGTTGGCGCACCCTGGTCGAGGCCACGCGCAAGCAAATGGACATGGCCAACACCGTCAGCCAAAGCTACACCAGCAGCAACGCTGAGAAACTCAACTCACAGCGCCGTTACGGCGATGCCGCCAAGCAATACGCTTTGCTGCTCAAAACCGGCAACGCCCAAAACAACGACTTCTACACCTACCGCTACCTGGCCAGCCAAGGCTTTTTGCCCGGCTACAACTTCCCGCGTTTGCCCCTCATGGCGTGGATTCCCGCCAAAGGCGGTGCAGGGGGCAAGGACGACGACGGCAGCATGGTCAGCCGACCACGCTTTCTTGCTCTGTCCGAGTTTGGCCCGCGCAGCCTCATTTACCACCAAGGCCGCATGTACCGTGTAGTGCGTGCCAAGCTCAACGTCGGCAACACCGACCACATCTCGGGCAACAGCTCTCTGGCTACCGTTACCAGCCGTGTTTGCAGTGCCTGTGGCTATGCCCACATGAGTCAGCTCGGTGGCAGTGACCCCATCGTTGACCGCTGCGAAAACTGCGATGCCTTGTTGACCGACAACGATTGGGTCAAAAACCTTTACCGCATCGAAACGGTCGAGACCATGGCCGTCGAGCGCATTTCCATCAACGACGAAGACCGTCAGCGTCAAGGCTTTGAGCTTCAAACCACATACAAGTTTTTGCCCGGCCCCAATGGTCAAATCTCCAAAGTCAAAACCATCGTCCAGCCGAGCTCAGATGCCAACGAGGCACCCCTGGCCGAACTCACCTACGCCCCCGCCGCGCTCATTTGGCGCATCAACCGGGGCTGGCGTCGCCGCAAAGACAAAAACCAACTGGGCTTCTACATCAATCCCGTCACGGGGCAGTGGAGCAAAAAAGACGAACCAGGTGCAACCGAAGCCAACGAAGCTGAAGACAACTTGCTCGACAAGGTGCCCAACCAGCAAATCGTTCCGTTCGTAGAGGACTACCGCAACATCCTGATCCTTCAGCCTGCAAAGCAAACCCTGGACTTGGAAACCATGGCCACCTTGCAAGCCGCCCTCAAGCGCGGCATCGAGATGACCTACCAGATCGAAGAATCTGAGTTGGTGGCCGAAGCCCTGCCCACGCAAGACAACCGGCAAGCCATCATGTTCTACGAGGCAGCGGAGGGCGGTGCAGGTGTGCTCACACGCTTGGCCACCGAACCCCAAGCCCTTGCCCAAGTGGCTGCATCGGCCCTCAAGCTGTTGCACTACAACGCGCCCACAGGCCCGTGGACGTTTGATGAACTGCCCGCCCTGGAGCAACTGGACAAAAACGGTCATCACATTTGCGAAGCGGGCTGTTACCAATGTCTGTTGTCTTATTTCAACCAACCGGACCACGACAACATCAACCGCCGCAATGACGATGCTCTCAAGATTTTGGTGGCATTGGCCAATGCGCAAGTGGTGCCTGCGCCGCAAGGCGCATCCACTTTGCCCATAACCCTTGCTCCCATCAGTGATGCAGCCGTGACAAGTTTGCTCAGCCACTGGCAACAAGCCTTGCAGACAGGTGGTTTCGCCATGCCCTCAGATGTGAATGTGCCTATCTCAGGCACCAACGCTGTTGCTGATGCTTTCTACAAATCGGCCAGAACAGTGGTCTTCCTCAGCGCAGTCAGTGACGACATCGTTGGCCACCTCCGCGACAAAGGCCGTGACGTGCTGGTCATGTCCGACCCCGCCCAATGGTCCGAACAGTTTGCCGCCAACACCCAAGTGTTTGGCCCTGGAAATCAGAACACCCCATGACCACAGCCACCGCACACTTCCAACCCGGCAACCTGGTTCGCGCCCGTGGGCGCGAATGGGTCGTTCAGGCAGACTCCTCGTTTGACGAAGCCACCAGTCTGCTGCGCCTGCGCCCCTTGGGCGGGTCAGACGAAGACACCATCGCCCTGATTCCTGAGCTGGAATTCACGCCTGTGGTGCCTGCCACATTCCCTTGGCCAGATGCCAACCAACCCGGTAACCATGCGGCTGCCTTGCTCATGCGAGACGCCCTTCGCCTCAAGCTACGTGCTGGCGGTGGTCCTTTCCGCTCGTTTGGCAACATTGCTGTGGAACCCCGTGCGTATCAGCTGGTGCCATTGCTCATGGCCTTGCGCCTGACCACGGTGCGCTTGCTGATTGCCGACGACGTGGGTATCGGTAAAACGGTGGAGGCTGGCCTCATCGTGCGCGAGTTGATGGACCGTGGCGAAATCACCCGCTTTGCCGTTTTGTGCCCCCCGCACTTGGTGGAGCAATGGCAAAGCGAACTGCTCAGTCGCTTCAACCTTCAAGCCGTGGCCCTCACTTCGGCCAGTGCCAGTCGTGTGGAGCGCGAGCTGCCCCACGGCGTCAGCCTGTTTGACCATTACCCCATCGTTGTCGTCAGCCTGGACTACATCAAGAGCGAACGCCACCGCGAACACTTTTTGTCCATTGCCCCCGAATGCATCATCGTGGACGAAGCCCACACCTGTGCCAGCAGCGGCGCAGGCAAGCAACTGCGTTTTGAGTTGTTGCAGCGCTTGGCCAAAGACGATGCCCGCCACTTGCTCTTGCTCACGGCTACGCCGCACTCGGGTGACGAAACCGCGTTTTACAACCTGCTGTCCTTACTCAACCCCGACTTTGCGCAGCTGCAAAACCGGACCTCGGCACAAGACCCCTTGCGCCAATTGTTGGCGCGACACTTTGTGCAGCGCCGACGCAAAGACATTGTGGAATGGCAAGCCCAAACCCAAGACCTGCGTGGCTTTGCCCGGCGCATGAAGACCGAGCAAACCTACAAGCTCACGGGCGACTGGGGTGCATTCTTTGACAACGTACAAACCTACTGCCGCGAAATGGCCGAATCGGTGGAGGGGCAGCAAACCGGCCAAGCCCGCCTGATTTGGTACGCCACCTTGGCCCTGTTGCGCTGTGTGGCTTCGTCACCCGCCGCTGCCGTCAAAGCGCTGACTACCCGACTTGAAGGTAAAACCGGCACCGCGCTGGAAGCCGATGGCGAAGACCTGCTGGAAGACGACCGCCTGCACGACGGCGAAGCCGACGACATGGCCGGCACCGATCTGGAGCCCGCCGGTCAGCTCAGCCCGCAACTGCAAGATGCCCAGCGACTGCTAGCCCTGATTGAAGACGCCAAGCGCCTGAGCGGCAAGTCGGGCGACCCCAAACTCGCCAACCTCATCGCCCACCTCGATGGTTTGGTTAAAGATGGCTTTCATCCCGTTGTGTTCTGCCGCTACGTGGCTACGGCCCATTACGTGGCCGATGAACTGCGCAAACACTTCAAACAAGCCACTGTCTTATCGGTCACTGGTGAGCTCAGCCCCGAAGAGCGCCGTGATCGGGTGGAGAACATGGAAGACGGCGACACGCGCATTTTGGTGGCCACCGACTGTTTGTCTGAGGGCATCAACTTGCAGCACCTGTTCACCGCAGTGGTGCATTACGACCTGGCCTGGAACCCGACGCGGCACGAACAGCGCGAGGGCAGGGTAGACCGCTTTGGCCAGCAGGCCCCCGAAGTGCGTTGCACCATGCTCTACGGCCAAGACAACCCAGTCGATGGCTTTGTGCTCAACGTCATCTTGCGCAAAGGCGAAGCCATCCAAAAAGAGCTGGGCGTGCTCGTGCCCATGCCCGAGGACAAAACCCGCATCAACCAAGCCATGGTCAAGGCCGCGCTCATGAAGCGTGTCAGCGCCGAAAGCCGCCAAATGGGTTTGGGTTTTGAAGAAGCCGAAGAAATTTTGGCTCCACTGCAAGCGCAGTGGACCGACGCACTCGAAAAAGCCAAAGCCAACCGCACCGTGTTTGCCCAGCGTGCCATTCGGCCCGACGAAGTCATGCCCGAATGGCAAAAGCAGCAACAAGCCCTCGGCACCCAAGACGATGTGCAGCGCTTTGTGCAAAGCGCCTGCGCCCGCTTGAACGCTCCGCTGGAAACAGCCCGTCGCCAGTCCTTCAAGTTGCCCACGGTCCACTTGCCTGAGGCCCTGCGTCAACGCCTGGATGATGAAGGTTTGGTCAAAGAGGGCGATACCAAAGGCTTGCTGATCGACTTTGCCGAACTGCACCGAAGCCACCCGCTGGTGACCGTGCTGGCCGACCACCTGATCGAAACCGCCTTGCAGGGCGAAACCAGCATCACCGCCCGTTGCGCTGCCACCGAGACCGATGCCGTGCAGGTGGTCACCACGGTGTACTTGCTGCGTTTGCGCCACCAGCTCAGCTACGTGCGCCGCAAAGAGCCCTACCAAATGATGGCCGAAGAAACCGTGGCCGTGGCTGTTCAGGGCCGCACCAACCCGGTTTGGCTCAGCGACGAGGGCGTGTCTCAGTTGCTGCAAAGCACACCCACCAGCAACTTGCCGCGTGAGCTGATCACCCGCGAGATCCAGCAATCGCTGGACTTTGCGCAGGCCAATCAAGAATACCTTGGTCAATTGGCCAAAGAACGTGCCCAAGCATTGTTAGAAGACCACCGCCGCGTCCGCGAAGCCGCCCGTGACGTGGGTCAATACAGCGTCACCCCCTGCTTGCCGGTGGATGTGATCGGCGTCTATGTGTTGCTGCCCGAATTGCTGTGATCTGAAAAGAACAAGAACATGAAACGCGTCACCCGCCACAAGCTAGCCACCCTGAACCTGCCCACCCTTCGCCTGGAAGGTGGCTTGTTCTTGCCCGACGTGCTCGAAAAAGCCGCCCTCGGCACCGCCCGCCTGCAAGCCGATGCCGACTACGGCATCCCCAAAGGGCTGAAGCAAAAAGACGAATACAGCCGCGCCTTTCAAATCGCATCCGCCCAGTGGAAGCATTTTGAAAAGCAAATGGAACGCGCCGACCTGGATGCCGCGCACGCCACCGCCACCTTTGTGACCGAGCTGCTGCGTGACGCCTTGGGCTACCCCGCCGTGGGGGCAAGCACCGGCATCACCGTGGGCGACCGGCATTACACCGTCACCCACATCGCCAGCAACGGCCTGGGCGCACAGCTACCCATCGTCATTGCCCCGCACAGCTTGGGCCTAGACGAAGCCGACCCGCGCTACGGCGTGCGCCATGCCGACGGCTCGGCCAGTGGCACCCGCAAAAAGTCCCCTTTCCAGTTGATGCAAGAACTGCTCAACGCCAGCCCCGACCACCAATGGGGCCTGGTCACCAACGGCAAAACCATTCGCCTGTTGCGCGACGCCGCCACGCTCACCCGACCCAGCTACCTCGACATCGACATGGCCGATCTGCTCAGCGGCCAGCGCTATGCCGAATTTGCCTACGCCTGGCGCTTGCTGCACGCCAGCCGCGCAGGCCTGCAAGCCACCAGCGACAGCCAAGCCCACGCACCCGTGGTGTGGGAGGCCTGGCGCGAAGCCGGGCAAGAAGAGGGCACCCGTGTGCGCAACGGCCTGCGCTTGGGCGTCACGCAAGCGCTGCTCACCTTTGGCAACGGCTTTTTGCAGCACTCCGCCAACGACGCACTGCGCCTGGCCCTGCAAAACGGTGAGCTGACCAAAGAAGCCTACTTCGCCCAGCTGCTGCGGCTCATTTACCGCCTCATCTTCGTTTTCAGCATCGAAGAGCGCGGCCTGCTCAAAGACGCCAATGGCCAAACCAACGCGGCCTACACCCAAGGCTATGCCTTGGCCCGCCTGCGCGACATGGCCCTGCGCCGCCGTGCCCGCAACCGCTTTGACGACCTGTGGCAAAGCATGCGCATCGTGTTCAAAGGCCTCAACCATGGCGAGCCCCGCTTAGGCCTGCCCGCCTTGGGCGGCTTGTTCAGCACCAGCCAATGCCCCGCGCTGGATGTGGCCGAACTGAGCAACGCGCACCTGCTGGCCACCATGCAAAGCATGCGCTGGACCGCGCAAGCGGGCGGTAGCCTGGCCCCCATCGACTACCGCAACATGGGCGTGGAAGAGCTGGGCAGCGTGTACGAAAGCCTGCTCGAACTGGTGCCCGAAGTGGACCTGCCCGCCCGCACGTTTGGCTTCGTGGGCCTGACCAGCGAGGGCAGCACCGCAGGCAATGAACGCAAGCTGACCGGCAGCTACTACACCCCCGACAGCCTGGTGCAAGAACTCATCCAGTCCGCCCTGGTGCCCGTCATTGACCAGCGCATTGCCGCCCAGCCAGACAACCCAGTGGACGCACTGCTAAGCATCAAGGTGTGCGACCCGGCTTGCGGCAGCGGCCACTTTTTGCTGGCCGCCGCCCGAAAACTGGCCGAGCGCCTGGCCGCGCTTCGGTCAGACGACGGCGTGGTCACCCCCGCCGCCTACCGCCACGCCCTGCGCGAAGTCATTGCCCGTTGCATCTATGGTGTGGACCGCAACCCCATGGCCATTGAATTGGCCCGCACCGCGCTGTGGCTCGAAGGCTTTGAAGAGGGCAGGCCGCTGAGCTTTTTGGACCACCACCTGCAAGTGGGCGATGCGCTCTTGGGCTTGACCGACCTCAAAGCACTCGAAAACGGTATCGCTAGTGACGCTTTCAAACAGTTGACCGACGACGACAAAGAAGTCTGTAAAAACTTGTCCAAAATCAACACAGCTGCACTTCGACAGATTCAACGCGAAAGGGACTCTGGGCAACTGTCCTTGAAGTTTACAAACCAGGGCGGGCTTGAGCTTTTGCGAGTCATTGAATCCATGGCCAGCGAAACGCCAGAACAGCTGACTGCCAAGGAAGAGGCATACCGCCAGTTTTTGCAGCAGAGTCACAACACCAACCTGGCCCGTGCGGCGGACTTGTTTGTGGCCGCATATCTGTTGCCCAAAACACTCGCCACAGAACTGCAGGTGCCCACAACAGCAACGCTCATCAACGAGTTTGGCCTTGAAGAGAAAGACGAGGCCCATCACCTGCAGGTGATGGCTGCGATCCAAGCGTGCAAAGAGGCCTATGTGTTTCACTGGCCCTTGGCTTTTCCTCAAGTCTTTGCATCTGGCGTCTTCGACTGTTTGTTGGGCAATCCGCCGTGGGAAATGCTTCAGCTGGACCCTCAGGAGTTTTTTGCTACCCGTGCCCCAGAAATTGCTAATGCGCAGCACATGGCGGCTCGAGACAAGATGATCGAGCTACTTCGGCTTAACAACCCCGTCCTACATACGGCCTATAAAGGTGCGGTCAGACGTACCGAGGCCTCTCAAGCTTTTATTCATATCAGCGGACGCTTTCCCACTTCAGGGTTTGGGCGACTGAATCTGGCCTACCTTTTCGCAGAACTATTCCTGGACTTGAAGCGCAGCGCAGGACGTTCTGGTGTGGTCGTACCTTCCGGTATCGCCACGGACTCCTTCAGTCAGCATCTTTTCAACAAGATTGCTGATGGCAATTTGGTGAGTTTTTTTGACTTTGAAAATTCAGCTGCTATTTTTCCTGGTGTCCACAGGAGCTACAAATTTTGTTTGTTGACACTGGGTGAATCAACAGAGGCTTCTTTCGGGTGTTTTCTCACAAATGTGAGCCAGCTCTCTGACACAAGGCGAATTTTCAGACTTTCGAAGAACGATTTCGAGCTGCTGAACCCAAACACTGGTGCCTGCCCTGTTTTTAGGTCGAACCAAGACGCTGAGCTGACCAAGATGATTTACCGAAATGTTCCTGTGCTTTGGCGTGAGGCCACAGAGATCGTGTCAGAGGTCAATCCGTGGGGCTTGAAGTTCATGCTGATGTTCATGATGAACACCGACAGTAATAAGTTCGTCAACCACCCTGCACCAGGAGTGTTGCCGCTGTTTGAGGCCAAGCTCATCCACCAGTTTGATCACCGCTGGGCCACCTACACAGAGGGTGGTGACAGTCGTGACATGACGCTGGCCGAAAAGCAAGATCCTGCCCAAACCGCCCGCCCGCGCTACTGGGTGGACGAGCGTGAAGTGCTGGTCCGTGTTGCCAATGTTCCCGCACGTTTGGCTAAGGCGTGGTTGCTCACGCACTCCGAAGGGGCGAACAGCGCCAACATTCCACTGCCTAAATCCCTTGAATTTGCCGTGGCCAGC
Organism: Limnohabitans sp.; assembly: GCF_040400975.1. GTDB lineage: Bacteria > Pseudomonadota > Gammaproteobacteria > Burkholderiales > Burkholderiaceae_C > Limnohabitans_A. The sequence goes on from NZ_JBBAPF010000005.1 coordinate 65,847, forward strand.
TGGCTGGTAGGACAGTTCATGCGCCAGACCATGGCGCATGATGCCACCGCGGACAGCCTGACCAAAAACGAATTCGCCCAAGTCCTGCAAGGTGCGCAAAATGCGCTTGAAGAGCGCTACCCGTCGCTGGCAGCAACCCTGCGTGCTGCAGGTGTCGAAGGCAAGTCAGCCGCCAAAGTCTTTGCCACTTGGAGCGAAGAGGATCGCGGCGTGCCGATTTCGCAACACGAGATAGACGATGTGAAAAGCTGGATGAGTTCTGACGTAGCGCGGTCGACTGAACACGAACGCTTGGATGCTCTGCTGGGCGTAGTGGATGTGTGGCTGAAGCGCCGCAGCCCAAAGTGGATTTTCGGGTGGCGTGGCATCACGAACGCTACAAATGAGCGAAGCGTAATTGGGTCTGTAGTTCCGCTATCGGGAATGGGCAACAGCTGTCATTTGCTTCAATTTAGCGCAGGCATCAAAACGTCGTTGATTGCTTTGTTTATCGTTAACGTTACTAGTCTTGTGTTTGACTTTGTCGCGAGACAAAAAATTGGTGGTGTCAATTTCAATTTCTTCATACCGAAGCAGTTACCAGTTTTGTCGCCCGACCGTTACACCGAAGCCGACTTGGAATACATCGTCCCCCGTGTGCTGGAGTTGACCTACACCTCCCACGACCTGGCCGCCTGGGCCCAAGACCTCGGCCACAGCGGCCCACCATTCTCCTTCAACCCCGAGCGCCGCGCCCAATTGCGCGCCGAACTCGACGCCTACTACGCCCGCCTCTACGGCCTCACCCGCGACGAACTGCGCTACATCCTCGACCCCGCCGACGTCATGGGCGACGACTACCCCTCTGAGACCTTCCGCGTCCTCAAAAACGGCGAGCTGCGTGAGTTTGGTGAATTCAGGACGCAGCGCTTGGTGCTAGAGGCGTGGGATAGACTGACACAAACAGGAGATTTGCACTGATGCACTTCCATTTTGAAAAACTAGGACTCTTGGATCGAGTGGATTTGAAATTGTCCGATCTGACCTTGATCTGCGGCGAGAACAATACGGGTAAAACTTATGCCACTTATGCGGTGTATGGTTTCATTCGAGACTGGCGTGACATTCTCAGGAGCTTGATCGAGCCCGAGATTGATCAATTGCTCAAAGACGCAAGTGAGTACCGTATTGATTTGATGCAGATGTTTGAGGATAAGGTCAACGATTACCTCAAACGCATGGGTAAGCACTACGTTAAAAGGCTACCGCGTGCATTCGCCACAGACAGCAGTGTTTTCGAACACACGGTATGTGTGCCTAGCTCAGATTTGCATCTTGATCTGCTCAGTAAAACCTATCAGCACAGTGTCCAGTCAGGGCCCAGTGGAAAAGTGTTGGCAACACTGAATAAAAGCGCTGGCAGCGCCATGTTGGAAGTGTTGGTTGCCGATCCAGAGGTGTTGAAGCTGCCATTTGGTGGGTTGACCGAGTTCATCGCAGAGGCGATTGCAGACATCGTGTTTGCAGACCATTTGCCGAGTGTCCATATCGCCAGTGCCGAGCGGACAGGTGTTGCCATTTTCCGCAAGGAGTTGGACATGGCCCGCACGCGCATGATCAAGGCGCTTCACCAGGTTGACCCGAAAGAGTTTAAAAGTAATCCTTTCAAGACCGTGATCAAGGCCGCCATGGATGCGGATTACGCTTGGCCGGTGGAGGATAACGTCGAGTTCATCCGTCAACTGGAGGATATTGATAAGCGAACGGGCAAACTAGCTGAAGACAATCCTGAGTTACTCCAGTCCTTCGACGCGATCATCGGTGGCAGCTACAAGGTCGTGAAGAATCAGTTGTTTTTTCAGGCCAAAGGTGCGGCCAAGCAACGCTTCACCATGAACGAGGCATCAAGCTCGATACGTGCTCTTCTGGATGTAGGTTTTTACCTGCGCTGCAAAGCAGAGCCGGGTGACTTGTTCATACTGGACGAGCCTGAACTCAATTTGCACCCCAAAAATCAGCGGGCCTTTGCGCGTTTGGTCGCCAAGATGGTCAACGCTGGCATCAAAGTTTTCATTACCACCCACAGCGACTATTTGGTGAAAGAGATCAACACATTGATCATGCTCAACCAACAGACGGCGCACACACGCGCTGTCCAGAATCAGCATGGCTATGCTGACAATGAGTTGATTAATCCGAATCGAGTTCGGCTTTATATAACCGCTTTAGAGAGTGTGAAGCTTTCTGGTGCGGCTCGAAGCAGCAAGATCAGGACGTTGAGGCTGGCCAATATCCATGCGGACCGGGGTATCGAGGTTGAAACCTTCGATGACACCATTGAGACCATGAACACTATTCAAAGCGAGATCCTGTACGGGGGCGAACTTTGATGGCCCTCAGTGCTGAACTCGACGCTTTACATTCATCGCTTTCCTGCTGCACCCATCGTGGGGATCAGCATACGCATGTGCTGATCGACGAGCAGGATGTCTTGGCAAAGTTGAGAAAAGTCACTCTTGTTGCATCTAACGGTGATTGGTTCAGCTTTGATCCTGACAAGGGGCGCGCTGTGGGCAAAGAGCGCTTGATGTCGCCGCTACTGACTGTTGGTAAGACACATGATCATCACCGCGCTTGTGACTGCGTGGTGATGATCAGGCGAGAGGGAAAGTTGACCGTTCTTTATATTGACCTGAAGTCAGAAAGTGCCAAGGGCTATGAGACGCAGTTCAGGAGTACTCGCCAATTTGTTCGCTATGCCTTGGGTTTGCTCAAGGAGTTTCATGGTCACGTTCTTTCACCAGATGAAGAGCGATACGTGATCCTTTACGGGGGGAAACCCGCTTTGATCAATAAAACGACGACCGTCCCGAAACTTGAAAAACTGGGGAAAACCCAACCGGACAAGCCTTACAAAAGAAAGGTAATGAATCCAGCGAGCCTATACCTGAGAGAGTTGTTGGCATAAGGAAAAGGCCATACCAGCAATGAAAGACGACGCTTGATTCCCGCCTCCGAATCCCTCACCGTCGAGTTCAAAAGCGACCGCAAACGCCTGTCGGATGCCGACCTGGTCGAGGCCTTGGTGTGCCTGGCCAACACCGAGGGCGGCGAGCTGTGGCTGGGGGTGGAGGACGACGGGCAAGCCACGGGCCTGCATGCCGAGCACATGGCTCTGACGGGTTTGGCGGGCATGGCGGCGGCGCGCACCTCGCCCGCTTTGCAGGTGAGGGTAGAGGCGCTGCAAGTGGGCGGTGTGTCTGTGGCCAAAATCTCTGTGCCCAAAGCGCAGAGCGAGGTGGCCACGCAGGCGGGTGTGTATGTGCGCCGCCGCATCAAGCACGACGGCACGCCCGAGTGCGTGCCCATGCTGCCACACGAGCGCATCAGCCGCGCCAGCAGTTTTGGCTTGGTGGATGTGTCGGCCCAGCCTGTGGCGGGCAGCACCCTGGCCGACTTTGACCCGCTGGAGCGCGAGCGCCTGCGCCAAGCGGTGCAGCAATACGGCGGCGACCGTGTGCTGTTGGAGCTGGACGACGAGGCCATGGATGGTGCGCTGGGCTTTACGCAGCGTTTGGCCGATGGCACCCGCGTGCCTACGCTGACGGGTTTGTTGTTGATTGGGCGCGAGTCGGTGCTGCAGCAGCGCGTGGCCACCCACGAGCTGGCGTTTCAGGTGCTGGCGCAGCAGGCGGTGCGGTTCAACGAGTTTCGGCGTTTTCCATTGCTTAAAGCGCTGGATTGGCTGGAGACCAACTTTCGCCCCTACAACCCCGAGCAGGAGTTGCAGGTGGGCTTGTTTCGTGTGCCTGTGCCCTTGGTAGACATGGCCGCGTTTCGCGAGGCGGTGGCCAATGCCCTGATTCACCGCGACTACCACCGCATGGGCGCGGTGCATGTGCGGCTGGAGGACGACGCCTTGGTGATCAGCAACCCTGGCGGCTTGGTGGATGGCGTGACGCTTGCCAATCTGCTGGTGACCGAGCCACGCCCTCGCAACCGCGCCTTGGCCGATGCCATGAAGCGTATTGGCGTGGTGGAGCGTTCTGGACGCGGCGTGGACACCATTTACCGCGGCATGCTGAAGTTTGGTCGCCCCGCGCCAGACTATGGCCGCACCGACTTGCACAACGTGGTGCTGAGCCTGCCCACGGTGCCCGCCGATGTGGCGTTCAGGCGCATGGTGGTTGATGCCGAGCGCAACCGCAACGCCGAGCTGCCTATTGATTCACTGATCGCCCTGGCCGCGTTGCGTGAGTTCAAGCGCTTGCCAGCCGACGCGCTGGCCAAGCACATTCAGCGCGACGCGGCCAGCGCCAAGCGCACGCTGGAGGCGCTGACCGAAGCCGGTTTGGTAGAGGCGCACGGCAACACCCGTGGCCGCAGCTACACCTTGACGGCGGCCGTGTATTCGGTGGTGAGCGACAAGGCGGCGTACACCCGGCAAGTAGGGTTTGGGCCCATTCAGCACGAGCAGATGTTGCTAAGCTACATCCGTCAGCACGGGCAGATCAAGCGGGCAGAGGTGATGGAACTGTGCCGGCTTACGGACGGGCAGGTCAAGCGGCTGTTGCAAAGAATGCTGGCTGCGGGGCAAATTGTCATGCGCGGACAGGGGAAAAGCACCGTGTATGTGGAGCCAGAGTGACCCTCAAGCTGCCGGATTCGGATCATTTGCGGATCATTTGCGGATCATTTGCGGATCATTTGCGGATCATTTGCGGATCATTCAATTTCGATAAGGCATTGATTTTTATGGTTTTTTTCAAAATTTCACGTTGGTCAGGTTCTTGTGGATCAAAATAAACGAGGGTTTTTGCCGGACATATGACATCTCTCAAGCGCGCTCTCATCGAAAAAGCAGGTCACGACCACGGTTTTGAACACACCGTGTCTGAAACGGGCACTGCCGTGACTTTGGGCTCGGCCCGACACCCGGCCAAAGCCGAGGTTTCTTGGGCTCAGCAGGGCTATGCCATGGCCCTTGTGCAAGGTCCGGCCACTTTGCCGTCCGAACTGGCCCGCAGCTTTGCCGACTGGCCCCGTGCGGGCGATGCCTACGTGGCCGCCACCGATGCTCAATTGGCCCAGTGGCTGCACCGGGCAGCTGTGCTGGCCCAGTCCCTGCCCAATCAGGCAGCGGTGGATTTTGATGCCCAAGTGCAGCAGGCCTTGGCCGCGCTGCCTACTGCCGACAGCCTGAGCACCGAGGTGCAGCGCTTGGTGCGCCAGCGTGTGGGCCAAGACCGTTACCGCCAGGCCATGCTCGACTATTGGGGCGGTGCTTGTGCCGTCACAGGTTTGACCTTGGCCCCGGCACTGCGCGCCAGCCACGCCAAGCCCTGGGCCGACTGCGCCACCGATGCCGAGCGGCTGGATGTGTTCAATGGCTTTTTGCTCAGCGCGAATCTGGATGCCCTGTTCGACAAATTCCTGATCACTTTCAGCGATGCGGGTGATTTGCTGGTGAGCCCGCAGCTCTCCTCGCCAGACCGTCATCTGTTGGGGTTGGACGGTGCGCTCAAGTTGCGCTGGGTGGCTCCGGCTCATGGGCCGTATCTGGCTTTCCATCGGGATCGGTTCGGAAATGTGTAACGCCTGGAACCATTCTCCGAGTTGCACTTGTGGGTGGGGTGGCGAGGGGACACTAAGCGGTGGTCGCGGATTTTCTGAGCAGGGGAATGGGCTGACAAAATATTCTGATCTGGTCCGCATTCGTTACCGGCAGGAAGCACGAGCTTTTGTTAACCCTAATGCCAAGTGTCCAATTTGCAAAACCGGTGTTTATTTTTACCAGTCTCCAGAGGGAGGTAGAGTTTTTTTTTGATCACCTCGGTAAACCATGGCCTAAGCATCCTTGCACGCTCAATGCAGCGAAAGCAGTTGAGAAAGTAGAGCCATTTTCAGTTGGTCGCAATGAGTTGAAGCCTTCCGAGTGGTTGCCGTTCATATGCACTGCAATCCATCCGGCACCTCTTGTGGGAGTTGGCGTATTTGTGCTTGAGGGCTTATATGACCATGCTGAACTTAAGCTCTTTTGTAGAGAAAATGGTCTAAATGTTAGAGCTCCGTATTTGATTAAAAAGAACGACGAATCGGGTAAGAATTTTTTGGTCACGACCGTACAGTTCAGCGGTGATGATGCGTTACCTGTCGAATTTCAAGCCACTAGTTCTGCGATCAAATTTATTCCAGAGCAGTTTAGAAAATCGGCACCCCCAGATGCAGAAGAAAAAACGAAAAATCAAAAAAATTTGTTATTGACGCAAAGCACTTAAAAGTGAATGCGGTTAAGCCCAAAAAACCTCAGCCAGGTACTCAACCATTTGCCGTGGTTAAGGATAAAAAAATACCGACTGCAATGGAGCTTGCCTTTCAAAAAGCTGAGCAGATAAAGATCTAACTCATTGCACTGATTCACGTGTGCTTAGTATGAAATCGCGATCAAAAAAAGAAAGTGTCGATTCTCAAATCCTCCGATTCAAGCGTGAAGTTCTGGAGGAGTTTGGACGATTAGATCTTTCTGTTGCGATCAAGATTGAGGCTCGCAACAGAGCCAAGGCGACAGGGAAATCTTCTCTCGAAGCACTCAACCTCATGCTCTCTGATGCTGGTTCGTTGGCGTCGCTCGCAGAAGAAATAGCTAAAGAATCAAGAAGAATCAAACGGCAGGCAAAACGCACTAATAACCCTGAAACAGCCCATGGTCTATTTGGCGCGTCAACTCTATTGCCTGGTGCGCCACCACTCCAGGGTGGTGCGCCGGGTTTGGGCAAGTCCTCTCGGAGATCGTAGTTAAGCTAGGGAAAGGATCGATTTGATGATTTGCGCCGCCCGTTAGTTGTCTGATGGGGAGGGCTCTCCCTATGAGCCTGAGTGAATTCATGATGAGGGTAAAGCAGGAGAGAAATCATGAAGATCGAAGTCATCGTTGGCAACATCGTCAAACAACCCGACATGGAGGCGGTGGTCAACAGTGCTAATGCCAATTTGCGTTTGGGCTCGGGTGTGGCGGGGGCGATTCATACCGCTGCTGGCCCCAAGCTGGAGGAGTATTGCAAGCCTTTTGCTCCCTTGGCTTTTGGTGCTTACTTGGTCACTCCGGGGTTCAAGCTGCCCAACCTGTGGGTGATTCATGTGCGGGCGGCTTCGTACACCAACCATGACAACGCCGAACAAATTTTGGAGCAGGCGATAGAGGCAGCCCTGAAAGCCGCCCACCACAACGACATCCGCGCCCTGGCCATGCCTGCGATAGGCACAGGGGTTTTTGCTTTTCCACCTGAGTTGGCCGCAGAGATCACCGCCAAGGTGTTGGCTGCTTCAGCGGCCATTGCGCCGCACCTGGAATGCATTCGGGTGTGTGTCGCCAGTGAGTTTTTGCGGAATGTGTATGTATCGGCCCTGATGGCCAAGGGCTTGAGCGTGTCAGAGCTGGCCTCAGCGTCCGTATAGTTCGGCGAGCTTGCGGACCTCGGCCTGGACTTGTTCGCGCAACCTTGGCGGGCCTAGCACCTCAACATCAGCCCCAAAACGAAGGATGTCACCCAGCAGTTCACGCTCGTCGGCATAGGGGATAACGAGTTCGTAGCGGCCATCGCTCAAGCGCTGGCTTTTTTGTTCCGGGTGCCAAATTTCGTTTTGCACCCATGCGGCCCGGATTTTTGAGAATCGCAGCTGTGCCCAGGCTTTGGGCATGCCGCCAAAGATGCCGTAGCCACCATCCAGTTGCTCGCGCATGGCGATCAGGTCGATGTTTTTGGTGGGTTTTTCCAACAGCTTGGCGCTTGTGATGGCATCCACAGAAAAGCTGCGCAAGCCACCACGCAGGTGGCACCAAGCGTCCACATACCAGTTGTCCCGGTAGTGCACCAATTGCTGAGGCGAGATATCGCGCAGCACGGTTTCGCCGTTTTGGCGATTCAAGTGAACCACTTGGACCTGCTTGCGTTCCAAGGTGGCTTTCGCCAAGGTTTCAAAGCTGGTCAGGGGCAAGCGGCGTTTGCCCGCGTGCACTGCCCGCACGCGCTGGGTGAGTGTGGCGGCATCGAGCCCTTGGCTGGCCAGCATGTCGTCCAGCCGCTTTTGAAAGGGTTTGAGCTTGGGGCCGAGCAAGCCGGGTTCCAGCTGCACGATCATGCTCTGGATGGTCATGAGGGCGAGCATCTCGTCCTGGCTGAACCACATGCCCGGTAACTCGGTGCCGTCTGTTTGCTCAAGTCGGTAGCCGCCCAGATCGCGGTCAAACACAATGGGCGTGTTCAGCTGGTCTCTGAGTTTGGCGATGTCCCGCTTGAAGGTGGCCAGCGAAATTTCCAGCTTTTGAAGCAGGTCTTCACGGCTCATGACGCGCCGCGAGCTCAGGAGGGTTTTGTACTGGTAGAGGCGGTTGATCTCTGACATGGCCCTGCCCGATGGCTGAATCGCTTTTACTCCTGCACGTGCCGCAGGGCCGGGAACAGGATCACATCGCGGATGCTCGCGCTGTCGGTCAGCAACATCATCAAGCGGTCGATGCCGATGCCGCAGCCGCCGGCAGGCGGCATGCCGTATTCGAGGGCACGCACAAAGTCGTGGTCGTAGTACATGGCTTCGTCGTCGCCGTCGTCTTTAGCGGCGACTTGGGCTTGGAAGCGTGCGGCCTGGTCTTCGGCGTCGTTCAGCTCACTGAAGCCATTGCCGAATTCGCGGCCCGTGATGTAGAGCTCAAAGCGCTCGGTCACTTCGGGGCGGGTGTCGTTGGCGCGGGCCAGCGGGCTGATCTCGGTCGGGTGCTCCATGATGAAGGTCGGCTCCCAGAGCTTGTCTTCGACGGTTTCTTCAAAGTAAAACACCTGCAAGCTGGCCAAGCTGCGGGTGGACAGCTTGTCCTTGGCTTCGCTCATGCCCAACTTCTTAAGGGCGTTGATCAACCATTCGGCCTTGTCCACGTTGTCACCGGCTTCGGTGTGTTTGACGATGGCTTCGCGGATCGTCATGCGGGCAAACGGCTTGTTCAGGTCCACCGGCTTGCCGTTGTAGGTCAAATCCAGCGTGCCTGCAGCCGTCATGGCCGCGTCGCGGATCAGGCTTTCGGTAAAGCCCATCAGGTCCTGGTAATTCCAGTACGCTGCGTAGAACTCCATCATGGTGAACTCGGGGTTGTGGCGCACCGAGATGCCTTCGTTGCGGAAGTTGCGGTTGATCTCGAACACGCGCTCAAAGCCGCCCACCAACAGACGCTTCAGGTACAGCTCGGGCGCGATGCGCAAAAACATCTCCTGGTCCAGCGCGTTGTGGTGCGTGACAAAGGGCTTGGCGTTGGCACCACCGGGAATGGGGTGCAGCATGGGCGTTTCGACTTCCAAAAAGCCGTGCTGGACCATGAACTCGCGAATGCCGCTCACGGCCTTGCTACGTGCTGCAAAGCGCTTGCGGGCAGATTCGTCGGTCATCAGGTCCACGTAACGCTGGCGGTACTTGACTTCCTGGTCGGCCACGCCGTGGAATTTGTCGGGCATGGGGCGCAGGCTCTTGGTGAGCATGCGGATGCTGGTGGCGTGGATCGACAACTCGCCCGTGCGGGTTTTGAACAAATGGCCTTCGACGCCCACGATGTCGCCCAAGTCCCAGTGCTTGAACAGCGCGTACAGGTCTTCGCCCACGTCGTCGCGGGTCACATAGACCTGGATGCGGCCGGTGGCGTCTTGCAGTGTGGCAAAGCTGGCCTTGCCCATCACGCGTTTGAGCATCATGCGGCCCGCGACTTTGGCGGTGGTCTTGGCCACGCCTTCGCCGTTCAGTTCTTCAGCGGCTTTCTCGCCGTGCGCTTGATGCAGGTTGGCCGCGTGGTGCTCGGGCTTGAAGTCGTTGGGAAAGGCGACGCCCTTGCCGTCGGCCTGCGCCTGGCGCATGGCCTTGAGTTTTTCGCGGCGCTCGGCGATCAGCTGGTTTTCATCTTGTAGGGCTGGTGCGGCTGCGGCTGTGGCGTTCGTGTCGGACATGGCGGGCGGTGGTTGGGCTCAGGGAGGGTTTGAACCTGGATTGCGAAAAGAAAGAGAGGCTGCGCCAGAGCGCAAAACCCGTTATTTTATGAGTTTGCGGGGGGATTGGGGCTGGAGTCGCCAGTCGCGGTCATCGTTGAGAGGGAGGCGCAGAGGGGACCACCATGTCGCCGATCAACTCCAGGCGCATCAAGGGCTCTTGCAGGGCAAACAAGCGGTACTTCATCTGCAGCGGCAAGGGCAGCAGCTCAGCCCAGCGGTGGGACAGCCAGCTGCAGTCTTGCAGCCGCCAAGCCTCGGCCCAATGGGGTACAAGGCTGGGCTGAGCGCTCAGCTGGGTCAGTGCCTCGTGCATTTGTGCCGACAGGTGCTGCAGGTCTTCGGGCACTTGTACAGACGGTTCAGGGGGCAGGGCATGCACTTGGCCCGTCCACAAGCCATCGCTGCGTTGCTGCGTGTTCTGAATGCTGATTTTTTCTTCCCCTCGGCACCAAACCCGGACCAGCCCTGCTTGGGGTCGTTCAATGCGCTCGATGTGCACCCGCGTGCCCAGAGCTTCAAACTGCTCGGCGCTGTCCCCGGGGCGGTGAACTTCACGGCCTTGGGTGAGGGTGACCACGGCAAAGTCGGTGCCGTGGCGCTCACAGGCACCGATCATTTGCAGATAGCGCAACTCAAACAGTTGCAGGGGTAACAAAGCACCGGGAAACAGCACCGTGCCCAATGGGAAAAGGGGCAGTTCCATCGGGCTCGGCTTGTCTGGGGAGGGGCTTGAAGGCATCTGGGTATCATCGCACGAGCAGGAGAAAAATCGATGTGGTTTCAAATGGTCAGTCTGGTCTTGGACGTGGTGGCAGGCTTGTTGGCAGGCACTTGCTTGCTGCGTTTACTCATGCAGCGCCAACGGATTTCGTTTCACCAACCCGTGGGCCGATTCGTGTTTGCATTGAGCGATTGGCTGGTGTTGCCTTTGCGCAAGGTGATTCCGTCTTGGTCGGCTTGGGATTTGTCCAGCTTGGCTGGCGCTTGGTTGATCAAGTTAGCGCAAGTGTCCTTGTTGTGGCTGATGTCGGGTGGGCATGCACCATGGCTTTTGCTGCCTTGGTTCAGCTTATTGAGTTTGATTCAGTTGGTGGTGTCGGGACTGAGTGCTCTGGTGCTGGTGTATGCGGTCATGTCGTGGGTCAGCCCACAATCGCCCTTGAACGATTTCGTGACCAGGCTGATTGAGCCTGTGTTGCGCCCGTTTCGGCGTGTGGTGCCGCTGGTGGGTGGCATTGATTTGTCGCCCTTGGTGTTGCTTTTGGCCCTGCAAATGGTGGGCATTGTGTTGATCGGCTTGCAAATGGACGGTTTGCGCTGAGACCTTGCGTTGAAGCAAGCCCATGACAAAAGCCCTCGACAGAGGGCCTTTGTCATGGGTGTGTGCTGTGCTCTTTAGCTAACGGCGTCTGTCGACTGGCGCTGCAACATGGCCAGTGTGGTGGCTATGGTTTTGCGCAGTTCGCGGCGGTCGCAGATGAAATCCACCGCGCCCTTGCTTTGCAAGAACTCGGCACGCTGGAAGCCTTCAGGCAGGGTCACGCGCACGGTGCTTTCGATCACACGAGGGCCAGCAAAGCCAATCAGAGCTTTGGGCTCGGCAATCACCACATCGCCTAAGAAGGCAAAGCCGGCCGATACACCGCCCATGGTGGGGTCGGTCAACACGCTGATGTAGGGCAGGCCCCTCTTGGCCAAGCGGGTCAAGGAGGCGTTGGTCTTGGCCATTTGCATGAGCGAAAGCAAGCCTTCTTGCATGCGCGCACCGCCCGTGGCTGTGAAGCATACAAAGGGCACTTTTTGCGCGATGGCGGTTTCCACGCCCCGCACAAAACGCTCCCCCACCACTGATCCCATGGAGCCGCCCATGAAGTCGAACTCGAAGCAGGCCACCACCAGGTTGATGCTGTGCACCGAGCCACCCATGACCACCAGGGCATCGGTTTCGCCCGTGTTGTCCATGGCTTCTTTCAGGCGTTCGGGGTACTTGCGGCTGTCCTTGAATTTGAGGGGATCCACCGGCACGACTTCTTGGCCAATTTCGTAACGGCCTTCACCGTCCAGAAAAGCGTTCAGGCGAGTGCGGGCCCCAATGCGCAGGTGGTGCGAGCAACCGGGGCAGACGTTCTGGTTTTCTTCCAGGTCGGTCTTGTAGAGCACCGTTTCGCAGCTGGGACACTTGACCCACAAGCCCTCTGGCACCGTGCGGCGATCGGCCGGGTCGGTGTGCTGGATCTTGGGGGGGAGCAGTTTTTCGAGCCAACTCATGAGGGGTTCTCCTTGTGCGGCGAATTATCGTTGAAACAGGCTTGGCTTCATTTCATATGGCGAAGGAGGCGTGGGCCTGCTGACGGCAGCCGGGACAGGCCCTTGCGCTCAGGCGTCCAGCGCTTGCCGGATGCCCGAGAGGAACTCCCCCGCCACGTCGTTGATGCGCTCAGCAGGCGCAGCATCGATCAGCTGGATCAGCCGTGAGCCGATCACCACCGCATCGGCCACGCGGCTGATGGCCTTGGCGGTTTCTGCGTCGCGGATGCCAAAACCCACGCCGACAGGCACGCTGACGTGCTGGCGGATGCGGGGCAGCATGGCTTCGACCGCATCGGTGTCCAGCGAACCAGAGCCTGTGACGCCCTTGAGCGATACGTAATACACATAGCCGCTGGCGACTTGGGCCACTTGTTGCATGCGTTCATCCGTGCTGGTGGGTGCCAGCAAGAAGATCAGGTCCATGCCGTAGGACCGCAGCTTGGCGGCAAATTCCACGCATTCTTCCGGCGGGTAGTCCACGATCAGCACACCGTCCACACCGGCAGCAGAGGCGTCGCGGATGAAGTTGTCTGGGCCGTGCTTTTGGTCGTAGCGCTCCACCGGGTTTGCATAACCCATCAGCACCACCGGGGTGGTGGTGTTGGTCTGGCGGAACTCGCGCACCATGGCCAGCACCTGCACCGTGCCAATGCCGAGCGCCAAAGCTTTGTCACCGGCTTTTTGGATCACGGGGCCGTCGGCCGATGGGTCAGAAAACGGCACCCCCAGCTCGATGATGTCGGCCCCAGCTTTGGCCATGGCATGCATCAGGGGCACGGTGGTGGTTTTTTGGGGGAAACCTGCCGTGACATACGGGATCAGGGCTTTGCGGCCTTGGGATTTCAGTGCGGAGAGGGTGGCATCGATGCGGCTCATGATTCAGTCCTCACTTCACAAAATTCACGGGCTGCTCGCCACCTTTGACCGACTGACCCTGGCAGCTGGGGCGGCAGAAAAAGTCGGCGTTCGACAAGTCGGCCACGGTGCCGATGTCCTTGTCGCCACGGCCGGACAGGTTGACCAGAATGCTTTGGTCCGGGCGCATGGTTTTGGCCAGTTTCATGGCGTAGGCGATGGCATGGCTGGATTCGAGCGCAGGGATGATGCCCTCGGCGCGGCACAGGTAGTGGAAAGCTTCGAGCGCTTCCTTGTCGGTGATGCCCACGTACTCGGCGCGACCGATGTCCTTCAAGAAGGCATGCTCGGGGCCCACGCCGGGGTAGTCCAGGCCCGCGCTCACACTGTGGGTTTCGGTAATCTGGCCGTTCTCGTCTTGCAAGATGTAAGTGCGGTTGCCGTGCAGCACGCCAGGTGTGCCCAGCTGCAGCGAGGCGGAGTGCTTGCCCGTGTCCAGGCCCTCGCCTGCGGCTTCCACGCCAATCAATCGGGTTTTATCGTGTTGGATGTAGGGGTAGAAGATGCCCATGGCGTTGCTGCCACCGCCCACGCAGGCGATCACCGCGTCAGGTTGCTGCTCAGCCATTTGCAGGCTCTTGAAGATCTCGGGCATCTGTGTCAGGCACTCTTCGCCGATGATGCTTTGGAAGTCGCGCACCATCATGGGGTAAGGGTGTGGCCCCGCCACAGTGCCGATGATGTAGAAAGTGTTGTCCACATTGGCCACCCAGTCGCGCATGGCTTCATTGAGTGCATCTTTGAGGGTTTTGCTGCCGGACTCGACTGGCACCACGGTCGCACCCAAGAGCTTCATGCGGTAGACGTTGGGGCTTTGCCGTTTGACGTCTTCAGCGCCCATGTACACCACGCACTCCAGGCCGTAGCGCGCGCAGATGGTGGCTGTGGCCACACCATGTTGGCCAGCGCCGGTCTCGGCAATGATGCGCGGCTTGCCCATGCGCTTGGCGAGCATGGCTTGGCCGATGGTGTTGTTGATCTTGTGCGCGCCGGTGTGGTTGATGTCTTCGCGTTTCAAGAAGATTTGCGCCCCGCCCATTTCGCGACTCATTCGGGCTGCGTGGTAAATGGGTGACGGGCGGCCCACGAAGTGCGCCAGCTCGGACTTGAACTCGGCGATGAAGGCCGGGTCGTGCTGGTATTGGGCGTAGGCGGCTTTGAGTTCGTTGATGGCGTGGGTCAGGGTTTCGCTGACGAAGCTGCCGCCATAGATGCCGAAATGGCCTTTGACATCGGGTTGTTGGTATTCAAACATGCTGTGGTGCTCAGTTTGGGTGGAGCCGCTCGGTGCTTGCAGTGCTGAATGCTGCAAAGGGGATCGAGACCAGCCCGGGGAAAGCTTTAAAGGGGTAAGCCGTTGTCTGCGGTGCGCACCGCCTGGACGAACTGCCGCATCTTGTCGGCATCTTTCAGGCCCTTGCCCGCTTCGATGCCCGAGCTCACGTCAACGGCCAGAGACAGGCCATGCGTGCGCAGCGCCCGCATGCCATCGCCCACGTTTGCAGGTGTGAGTCCACCAGACAAAACGAGGTGAGCATTGACGTTTGGTGGCAGGAGTGACCAATGGAATTTTTTTCCGCCGCCGCCGTATCCGTCGACATGGGCGTCGAGCAAGAGGGCTTGGGCTGCGTGATGAATGTGGGCAAATTCTAGCAAGTCGAATTCATGGACCTCGGACAGGGGGATTCGGGCGGCTTTGAGGTGGGGGCGGCCTGTGCGCAGCGTCATGGCGGCACAAAACTCGGCCGATTCGTCACCATGAAACTGCAGCAAAGCGCCGGGCACGGCTGCACATGCCGCCTCAATGCGCTCGGGTGTGTCGTTGACGAAGAGCAGAACAGGCATCACAAAAGCAGGCAGCAGGCGGGCCAGTTCGGCCGCGCGTTCGATGCTCACGCTGCGCAGACTGGGTGGGTACAGCACAAAACCAATGGCGTCGGCACCCAGGGCGCAGGCGGCCAAGACATCAGCCTCGCGGGTGAAACCACACATCTTGATGCGCGTGCGTTGCTGTGGGGCGATGTCTGTTGGAGTGTTGGCTAGGCTCATGGCAACCAATCAAAAGCAGGGGTGGTGTCGGGCAAGCCCCATTCAGGGCTGTAAATTGGCCCAGCAAAGTAAAGGCCATCGGGCGAAAAAGTTGGGGCCGCAGCATCGCGGGTTTGGGCCAACAAGACTTCGCGCATCCAGTCGGGAGGTTGTTGGCCTTGGCCAATCGTGACCAAGCAACCCATGATGTTGCGGATCATGTGGTGCAAGAAAGCGTTGCCCTCAAACTCAAACCGCCAATAAGCGCCGTGCCGGGTGATGCGGATGTGGCGCAGGTTTTTGATGGGTGACAAGGCCTGGCAGCTGCTGGCCCTGAAAGATGAAAAATCGTGTTCGCCCAGCAGGTGTTGGCTGGCTTGCTGCATGGCCTCGTGGGCCAATGGTCTGTACACCCAGCCGACGCGACCGCTCTCCAAGCTGGGCCGCACAGCCGAGTCGAGCACCACATAGATGTAACGCCGGCCCGTCGCGCTGGCCCGGCAATGAAAGCTTTCGGGCATCACCTGCGCCCATTGCACGGCGATGTCGGAGGGTAAATAACGGTTGGTGCCGCGCACCCAAGAATGGGTGTCTCGGTCCAGCTCGGTGTCAAAGTGCACCACCTGCATCAGGCCATGCACTCCGGCGTCGGTGCGGCCGGCGCACAAGGTGCTGATACGGGGCACATCGGCAAATTTGGACAAGGCTTTTTCAAGCTTGTCCTGAATCGTCAGCCCGGTGGACTGGCTTTGCCAGCCTTGGTAAGCCGTGCCTGAATAGCAAATACCCAGCGCGAGTCTCATCGTGCAGGCCTTTGTGGTGTCCAGCGCATGAACAGCCCATGCCAGGTGTTCAGTGCACAGGACACGCAGATCATGGGGAGATCAGGCGTCCAGCAAGATGCGCAGCATGCGGCGCAGCGGTTCGGCCGCGCCCCACAGCAGCTGGTCACCAATGGTGAATGCACCCACGTACTCGGGGCCCATGGCCAGCTTGCGCACACGACCCACAGGAATCGTCATGGTGCCGGTCACGGCCACAGGGGTCAGGTCACGGATGGTGGCTTCGCGGGTGTTGGGCACCAGTTTGACCCACTCGTTGTCGGCGGCGATCATGGCTTCGATATCGGCCACGGGCACGTCTTTTTTCAGCTTGAAGGTCAGGGCCTGGCTGTGACAGCGCATGGCGCCCACGCGTACGCAGAAGCCGTCCACCGGAATGGCCGCAGAGTTGAATGCCTCGCCGAGCCCCAAAATCTTGTTGGTCTCGGCCATGCCTTTCCACTCTTCTTTGGACATGCCCCAACCGGCTTCGTCCCGGCTTTTGCCGATACCCAGGTCTTTGTCGATCCAAGGGATCAATGAGCCACCCAGTGGCACGCCAAAGTTGGCGGTCTCAGACGCTGTGAGTGCGCGTTGCTTGGCCACCACCAGCCGGTCAATTTCCAGAATCGCGCTCTTGGGGTCGTCCAGCAGGGCTTTAACTTCGGCGTTCAGCGTGCCGTATTGGGTCAGCAGTTCGCGCATATGCTGCGCGCCGCCGCCCGATGCCGCTTGGTAAGTCTGTGTGCTCATCCACTCCACCAAACCAGCTTTGTAGAGGGCGCCCACGCCCATCAACATGCAGGAGACGGTGCAGTTGCCGCCCACCCAGTTCTTGCCGCCGTGGGCCAGTGCGTTTTGGATCACGGGCATGTTGACCGGATCCAAAATGATCACGGCGTCTTTTTCCATGCGCAGGGTCGAGGCCGCGTCGATCCAGTGGCCATTCCAGCCGGCAGCGCGCAGCTTGGGGAAGACTTCAGAGGTGTAATCGCCGCCCTGGGCGGTGATGATGATCTCGCAGCGCTTGAGCTGTTCGAGGTTGAAAGCGTCTTGCAGCGTGGTTTCGTTCTTGGCCATCGCGGGGGCTTTGCCGCCTGCGTTGGACGTGGAGAAGAAGAGGGGCTCGATCAGGTCAAAATCTTTTTCCTGAATCATGCGGTCCATCAGCACCGAGCCGACCATGCCGCGCCAGCCAACCAAACCTACTAACTTGCTCATTTCAACGCCCTTTCAGTTTTTAAAACAGTGTCAGACCAGACTGTTTGCCCGGCTCGTCTGGCCGGGGGGCGCACGACGAACCAGACTGGATCAGCCCTTAATGGTCGTGGTTTTTGTGGAGGTCGCACCCACAGCGACACCCACCTGGACGGTGTTGGTGCGGTTCAAAGAGAACAAATCTGGGTGAAACATAGCCCGAGATTATAACGGTTGGCCTGGCGTGCTCCTGACGGCGAGGCGGTGGTGTTGGCGGTAGACCTGCGCGTAAACCCTTTGTGTTCAGGGTGTTGCGGCTGTCTATACTTTTCGCAAGGAAAAAAGCATGACTTCACAGCAATTGATCTTGAGTTTGGTGCTCGCCACCATGGTGTTTTCGGTGTCGCTGGAATTGCGCATCGAGGACTTCCGGCGGGTCGCTCAAGCCCCGCGTGCGGTGCTGTGCGGCTTGATCCCCCAGTTCATCTTGCTGCCGGTGGGCACCTGGTTGGCCACTTTGGCGCTGGATTTGCCCGCCAACGTCGAGGCGGCCATGATTTTGGTGGCGGCCTGCCCGGGTGGGAGCCTGAGCAATGTGGTGACCCACTTGGGGCGCGGCAACACGGCCTTGTCGGTCAGCATTTCGGCCGTGGCCAGTTTGATCGCGCTGTTGGCCACGCCCTTTAACTTCAGCTGGATGATCGCGGCCAACCCTGAGACCGCGTCGTGGCTGCGCGAGTTGTCCATCGACCCGTCTGGCATTTGGCTGAGTTTGTTGATGGTCCTGGGCATTCCGCTGGCGCTGGGTTTGCTGTTTTCGCACCAGTTACCTGCGCTTACGCAGCGCATCCGCAAACCTTTGGGCAACTTTGCCGTGGGCGCTTTGATTTTGTTCATCGTGGCAGGGCTCATCAAGGAGCGGCAGCTGCTGACGCTGGGCCTTTTGCCCACCTTTTTGATTGTGGTGCTGCACAACGCCAGTGGCCTGTTTTTGGGCTGGGCCACTGCCAAGTCCATGCGCATGAGCGAGCGTGACCGCAGGGCCATCATGATCGAAGGCGGCATGCAGAACTCTGGCCTGGCGCTGGGCATCATTGCCTTGCAGTTTGGCAGCGATCTGGGCATGGTCACCCTGGCCAGCCTGTGGGGCATTTGGCACATCGTCAGCGGCCTGGGACTGGCTTTTTATTGGAAGAGAAAAGATGCTCGATTGCTTGATTAAAAACGGCACCGTGGTGGACGGCACGGGCGCGCCCGCCCGTGTGGCCGATGTGGGTGTGCGCGGGGGCCGCATTGTGGCAGTGGGCCAGGTGGATGAGCCCGCCATGCAAACCGTGGACGCCACTGGCCTGTGGGTCACCCCGGGTTTTGTGGACATCCACACCCACTACGACGGGCAAGTGACCTGGGACGAGTGCTTCACCCCCAGCATCTACCATGGCGTGACCACGCTGCTCATGGGCAACTGCGGTGTGGGTTTTGCGCCCAAGCGACCCGGCCACGAGGGCGACCTGATCAAGCTGATGGAGGGCGTCGAAGACATTCCCGGCGCCGCGTTGCACGAGGGCATCCGCTGGAATTGGGAAAGCTTTCCGCAGTACATGGATGCACTGGCCGTGACGCCGCGCAGCTTGGACTACTTGGTGCAGGTGCCGCACGACCCCTTGCGCATGTATGTGATGAAGGAACGCGCCCTGGCCCACGAGAAGGCTACGGCGCAAGACATTGAGGCCATGCGTTCGCTGTTGCGTGAGGCCCTGCAGGCTGGCGCCGCCGGGTTCAGTACCGGGCGCAGCGACAACCACCGCACCTCCGAGGGCAAGGACACCCCTGCCGCGAATGCAGGCAACGACGAATTGACGGGCCTGGCCCAGGCCTTTGAAGGCTTGGGCCACGGTGTGGTGCAGATCGTGAGCGACTTCAATTTGCTCAACGGCCCCGACCAGTTCGACGCCGAGTTCGACAGCGTGGAAGCGCTGGCGCGGGCCAGCGGCAAGCCGGTGTCCATGACCTGGTTGCAGCGCGACCCGGGCGGCGAGCAGTACCTGAAGATCCAGCAGCGGGTCGAAGCGGCGGTGCAGGCGGGCCTGCCGCTGTTCATGCAGACGGCGGTTCGGGGCATTGGCGTGCTCAATGGACTGGACGCGAGTTTTCACCCCTTCATGGGCTTTCCGTCTTACAAAGAAGTGGCGCATTTGCCCTTGCCAGAGCGCGCCCAGGCGCTGCGCGATCCGGCGCGCAAGGCCCGCATCTTGTCGGAAAAGTCAGAGCGATTGGCTGGAGACGGCAGCGCCATCCCACCGCTGGTGGACATTTTGCTGGCCAAGATTGACCTCATCAGTGGGCGCATGTTTGCGCTGGAGGACACACTCAATTACGAGCCCTCGGTCATGCAGAGCTTTTTGGTGCGTGCCAAGCAGGCGGGTATCACGCCGCTGGAGGCGATTTACGACCACCTGAGTGCGGGCACTGGCGAAGGCCTGATTTATTTCCCGATCTTCAATTACAACGAGGGCTCGCTCGATGCGGTGCGCCGCATGCTGGCCCACCCCAGAGCGCTCAGCAGCCTGAGCGACGCGGGTGCTCATGTGGGCACGGTGTGTGATGCCAGCTTTCCGACTTTCATGCTCACGCATTGGGTGCGCGACCGAGGTCGTGACAGTATTCCGCTTGAAACAGCGGTGGAGATGCTCACGAGCCGCAATGCCCGCTATCTGGGCTTGTCCGACCGGGGCGTGATCGCGCCGGGCATGCGTGCCGACCTGAACGCCATCGACCCTGAGCGCCTGAGCGTGGGCCTGCCCCGACTGGTGCGCGACTTGCCTGCAGGCGGTAAGCGCTTTGTGCAAAAGGCCGAAGGTTATGTGGCCACCTGGGTGGCGGGCGAGCAGGTGCAGCGCGATGGCGAGATCACCGAGGCCCGCCCAGGCCGCTTGGTGCGCTTGGGCCAAAACTGACGCGATTCATTTTTGAAACGTCCGAAATAAAAAGCCCGGTCACCTTCGCAGGTGCCGGGCATTGTTTGTGGTCAATTTTCCCCAGTGTTTGAATCGAAGCAGTCTTGTTCCCGCACTAGGTCGGAAAATAAACCGAAATCTATTTATCCAAATACCTGCGAACACACCAACTCTGACCCATTTTTCCTAATACAAGCTTCAGCAACTGAGGACAGCTCGCTTTCGTAGGCCACTCGCTTCTTCAGCTCAGTGATCATGAGAGCACGGTGTAGCCTCTTCAAGGCGGGAGGTTCCCCTGATGCGGCAGCGTAGCTAGCAAGTTTCTCTCGACAATCTTGCCAGACCTGAGCACGTTTGCTGTTGAGCCTATCAAGGCGATTCAGCCCAATAACCTCAATCGTGGTCATAACGCGGGCACAGTCTTCTTCGTCGGCACCACCAGTGGGAACCGCTCGACACCCGTCCTCGTCCATATCAAAGCTAATCAGGCGAGCATCCTCAGTGGTGGGGTCCAACAGGGCCGGAGCCTCTAGTTTCATACTGTTGGTGTCGTTAGGCGTTGCTCGATGACCATTAATTAACGGAAATACGTCGTTTTTCTTGACGTTGATGAGCTGTCCACAAATTCGGTAGTTCTCCCAATCGAAGGCAAGCCACCAGTAACCCGGCTCCGGGTTGATGCGTCCCACGTCAGTTACCTGGCCTTTGGGTCGAAAGTGATCAACGTGGTAAGCCGATACGGCCTCTTGAGCCTCGCTGTACCAGCACTTGTTATGAAACAGGCCGAGGAGCCAGTTTCGGATGCGATCGTCACGCCAAATAGCTTGTTTCGCCTCGATCAGAGCATCGCGTTCATCTTTTGTTTTCGCATTATTGAGAGCCGCACTCGCAGCGGCAGCCTTAGTCAGCCAGTCTGCCGGTGGAGCCAGATCTTTTGGGACGTGAACCATGCGCATGGTTTATGCCACCCCTTGCTTCAATTGCCGAGCCAATTCGGCCAACTCATCTTTTCGCTCAGTTTTGACAAGCTCCTTGATGATCGACTCAGCCAATGCTTCTTGCTCTGCAAGCTCTGACGGCGTCAGTAACTTGTTGATTGGCTGAGACTTGGCCTGGTACATCTTCTCTACAAAGAGTTGATACATCGGGTCACGGTGCTCGCGAGAAAATCCCAGTTCCTCTAAATAACGTCGCAAGCGCTCTAGTGCTGTGTCTTCCTCTGCTGACAGCCCCACGCTGGCCTTCTTGGCAACCAACTCGTTTCGAAGTTGCAGATCGTCCAAAGTTTGAGGGTCCAAGGTTGAAGGCAAGCCGAATAACTCACTCTTCAAAAGGCCCGCAACACCCATGCCTTGTGGGTGTTCATGCGGAGTTTGAACCACGGTTGTTCCTGCTTGCCGCCTCAGAATGTGAACCTGTTCACGCTTGAGGCTGCCCACCATCATTGGGTCATGCGTGGTGATGAGGATTTGTGACTCACCCTGCACCATGGCGTCATCGGGCGAAAGAACGCCCTCGATGTCGTCGAAATAGCGGAGCTTCCAAATGGGGTTGAGGTGGGTGTCGGGCTCGTCGAGCAAGAACAAGCAATTGTCCTCACGGGTAATGCGCATCAGACCAAGCACGGTGAGCATTTGCAGCTCACCTTCAGAGAGTTGGGTGAAGCTCACCTTGCCACCGTATTCGTCTCGTTTCTTGACTGTGATGCGCACCTCATCGATCAGGTCGCCGATGTACGCGCCCTCGGCATAACGGAAAAAGCTATCTGGGCTTCCCACCAGCTCGCCAAGTTTCTTTAATTTTTCCTGACTGGGCACGAACAGATAAAGCTGCTTTTGCTTTTCGCTTCGCCCCCTGAAGTCGATCTGCCTAGTGGCCTCTTGCTCAATGGGTGCCCAAGAAACTTGCCATAGCTTGTCGAGAAACTCGCTCACCACGTTGCCGCGCGCATACCAAAAGCGTGGATCGCCCTCGGTCAAATCCTGGTCGTCGAACTTGCCGCCTCGGCGCTTTTCACGAAGACGATGCGGCTCCTTCAAAACGAACAGCGCTGACTCCAGCGATTCGATGTGCAGATTTTTCAGAACCTTCTTGAATACAGGGTCATCAGACAGCAGGCAGGCCAGCAACACCAATTGACTGTGCCCGCCACGACAGTAAAACAAGCGACGCAGGCGATCATCACCTGCTTGTTTCAACCTAGAGTCGTGCCTGCGTGTGGCCTCTTTAATGGAGCGAATGTCAGCTTCAGAGCCTGCGAATTTTTCCAATAAGTGTTCGTCTAATACCTCGTATGTAGTGATTTCTTGGCGGCGGTTAAAACGGCGCTGGTGCTCCTGGAATAGCACCTCAATCCGCTCATTTCGGCCCGAGTAATACGCAAAAACGTGTGTGGGCAACAGCCGTGGCCCACGGCGCTCATCGCGGGGAAATTGGTAGCGATCATCGTTGGTGCGCAGATAGTCTTGAGTGACTTTGTCACCATCTACCCAGACAAGAGGGGTCTTCTGTTCGGTGGCCTCAATACGCACCGCATGACCGCGAATGCTGTATTCCAGCGTGTAGGCCAAGGACGCTCTATTGCCCAAGTCGATGTCCCGAAAAATGGTGATCAGCGCCTCAATCAGGTTGGATTTTCCTGTGCCGTTCTGGCCTATCAGCGCATGACTTCGGATGGGCTTGGGCTTGGCGTCAGTCGACGCGCTGGCAGAGGGTGTCAAGTGCGTATCGAACGCAATGTCGAGATCGTGCAGGTTGCGAAAGGCTGGAATGCAGATGCGCTTCAATTGCATATCAGGCACTCACCCCACGTACTTCTGCAGGCATGGGTTCAAGAATCCACTCGTGCGCAATCTCGATTTTGAGTTGCGCATAGAAGGCATCAATCTCGCCACCAAAGCGCCGCCACAAATCCTTGGCGCTCATTGCGCCGTTGTGGCGAGCCAAGAGCGTGGCCAGCGGCGCTTGATCCTTGATGTCGGGGGTTTTATCCAAGTGCAGCATGGCGATCAATTCAGTTTGAGGGGCTTTCATGGGTTCCTCTTCCTTTTCAATGGCTATACCGGTAAATCCTGACACCACAGCATCGGCTAAAACCCGTGCAAGTGAATGCTTCTTTTTGAGTTGACTCCGCCACTCTCCGCATCGGTTCCCCAGCCTGGCAAGCATCGAGAGGATTCGACGCTGCTCGTCAATAGGCGGAATCGGTATTGGAAAGCTGCGCAACTGGGTCATGTTGATAGACGCGAGATTGGTCGTCTGCTTGGAGGCTCCGGCAAAGTAGTTGCGTCCAATGTCGGAGTTAAAAACCAATTCAATCCAGTCATTGAGCAGATATGCACTAGGGACACGTGCTTTGAACACGTGGTTTTGATGCAAGCAGTTCATTGCACCACCACGCCAGATAGCCGTACGACCCACTTTGTCCCAATCACCGCCTTCGGTGATCAGAAGATCGCCTTCACTGACTTGGTACTTCGCCAGTTCGTCAGCAGCAATTTCAATGGTCTTTAAGTTTTCTAACTTGAAGTAGCCACGTTGAACGTTGGCAACCGCCAAGTATGGGCAGACGATCATCTGCCTTCCACGAAGGTTTCGACCTTTAGTGACTCCGCCAATGACAACAGCCAATTCGTCGAATGCTGCGACCGCCCAATGATCAGGGTAGATTTCGGCGGCATCAGCCATGTCGACCTGCTTTTGACGACGCATCAACCCATCGGAAATATATTTCTCGCGCAGCTTGACGCAATCGGCCTTGATGGAGTCAAGGTTCGGAGGCGTAGATGAAGCATCCACTAGCAAGCCCCGTACCGCCAAAGTTTTCAACGCTCCCAACATTTCATCCACATCTTCCGGCGCATCATTCAAGTGGCCAAAATTACCGGCCAGTCGTGTCCAGTTGGTTTGCAGTTCGTGCGGGCTTTGGCTGGTGGCGACGGCTTGCAGGGTGGACTGCCGCAGGTTGTTTTGTATTTTTCGGCGGTTTTGCTGCTGTGTTTCCAGCTTGTCGCACAAGGCCATCAGTTCATCGACTTTGGCCACGATTTGGGTTTGCTCTTCCTTCGGTGGAATTGGCGTTGGTATTGGCCGCATCCCACCAAGAGAGATATTGGCAATATTCGTTGTTTGGCTGGCTGTAACGCGCATTTGAGCCTGCATGTATGGACTTCGCAATAACAAATAAAGGTATTCGGGCTCAAGGACATGCGGACGTATCGCAGCAATGAATCCGCCAAATGTTGCGCGCTCTCTGACGTCTCTGACCAGCGCAACTTTGCCAACGAGCTCATAGCTATTGGCCATTGAGATCATGGTGTCCCCTTTCTGCACCCACTGATCCTCTCTGCCTACGAATCCTGGCTCAATGAAAATCAAATCATCCCAGTCGATTTCAGATTGGACGTTGCTAGTTCGGAGGCAGGCCACTACGTCAGATGAGCGACTCGTTTGCTTCTTCGAAGATGGAAATGTGATGCCTCGAACAATCTCACATACGTTTCCTAAACGCTCAAAAGCCCAGGTTTCAGGCAAGATAAAGGGCAGCTCGGATTCTTCGATTTCGGGCTGCGGTGTTGGCCTGCGAAGTTTTCCTGCGCTAATTAACTCCATACGAAAACTGGTTATTTCCGCGAGTAAATTTTGTGCGTGGGTACTTCTTGCAGAAGTGGTAACCAGTTTGCCTCTGATAGCTAATTCAAGAATCAACTCCCGCAACTTGGCTACCCCCCTGGGCGCACTCGCAATATGCCCAAATTCCGCCAAAAACTTTTGTGCGTCCATCAGGCTGGTTCCTTTTCAGCTGTTTCATCCCCGGCCAGTGCCTGCTCGATTTGTGCGATGCTGGGCAGGCTGGTTTGCAGCTCTGTCGGCAAAGATTCAATCAATTGGTACTCCGCCACCCCCATGGGTTGGGCACTATCGCGCAGGGCGTATTCGGCCACCACCTTGTTTTTGCTTTTGCACAGCAGCAAGCCAATGGTGGGTTTGTCGTGCTCGGTTTTAATTTGTGTGTCCACGGCGGTCAGGTAAAAGCTCAGTTGCCCCAGGTGTTCGGGCTTGAACTTGCCGCCCTTGAGTTCAATGACCACATAGCAGCGCAACTTGAGGTGGTAGAACAACAGGTCAATAAAAAACTCGTCGCCCCCCACATTGAGCAGCACCTGCCGACCAACAAAGGCAAAGCCCGCGCCCAGCTCCAGCAAGAATTCGGTGAGGTGTTTGACCAGGGCGTGTTCAATTTCACGCTCTTGCGCTTCTTCGCTCAGACCCAAGAAGTCAAATCGGTAGGGGTCTTTCAGGGATTCTCGTGCCAGGTCGGAATCGAGTTTGGGCAGTTGGACCTCAAAGTTCGTCACCGCCGTGCCGCTGCGTTCTTGCAGCTGAGTTTCGATCTGCATGACCAGCACATTGCGCGACCAGTTGTGTTCAATGGCCTTGGCTGCGTACCACCGGCGCGCTTCGGGGCTGGGCAGTTTATCCAGCAGGGCCAGATGGTGGTACCAAGGCAATTGTGCAAGCACCCCTTGCACAAAGTCGGCATCTGGCCAGGCTTGAGCAAAGGCCCGCATGTATTTGAGGTTGCGGGGTGAAAAACCCTTCATGTCTGGAAATGCGGCGCGCAGGTCTTGCGCCAACCGATCGATGACTTTGGCCCCCCAGCCCTGTTGGGCCTGACGTGCCAGGATGTCTTGGCCAATTTGCCAATACAGCAGCACCAGCTCGCGGTTAACCGCCAGTGCAGCGCGTTGCTGGGCTTGGTGGATGCGGGTTTTGAGATTGGTCAGCCAGTCGGCGTAACCTGGGGGCAAGGGAACGATGTCAGGCATCGTTGGCCTCTGGACTGCTGAAGTGGTGGGCCAAGGCGGCAGCCAGCTCGCCTTTGAGCTGGTTCTCGGTTTCTTCAATTTCGCCTAGCAGCTGTTTGAACTTTTCGAGCAGCACGTCGGGGTCGTGGATTTCTTCCTCGGCCGCGTTGGGGTTTTTGATGTCGAGGTTGAAGATCGGCCAATAAATACGGTCGCCTGCTGCCTGGGCATCGCGCGCCTGCAGGCGCAGTGGTTCTGCCGCGGCTCGCAGCTCGGTGATCGCGGCGTCAATCTTTTCGCGATGTGCGGCGTCGGTCGTGCCCACCAAGCTCTTGCGCAGGTCGGTGGCATGGCCTTCCAGAGCTGCAGCTTGGTTGTTCAGGTCTTCGGCGCGTTGCCAATGGGGTTGTGCGGCGGCTTCGGCCTGTTCGCGTTTGGTTTTGAAGTTGACCTTCCAGGCATATTCGTTTTCCACGCGGTCTGCAAAGTCGTTGGCCTCATTGCCCCACCACTCTTGTTCGGGCTTGAATTCCTCAAGCCGGATCGGCTTGGTTTTGGAATAGCTTTTGTAGCCAGTTGGATAAGGGTGCTCGTAAAACCAAATGGTGTCGGTATGGAATCGTTCGGTGCCATCGTCCACCGTGGCGCCCTTGGTAAAGAACAACAGGTTGGTTTTGATGGAGGTGTAAGGCGCAAACACACCTTTGGGCAGACGGATGATGGTGTGCAGTTTGCAGTCGCGCAACATCAGCTTTTTCAGGGAGCCCTTGATTCCATCGCCAAAGAGGAAGCCATCGGGCAGCACCACAGCGGCGCGGCCGTTTTCTTTGAGGAGCTTTTTGATGATGAGCGCCATGAACATGTCGGCGGTTTCGCGGGTGCGCAGGTCTGCAGGGTAGTCGCTTCCTACACCGTCGTCTTCATAGCCGCCAAAGGGTGGGTTGGTGATGACGCAGTCCATCTTGTTGTTGGCACTCCACTCGTTCCAACCAATGCCTAGCGTGTTGCGGTGCTCGATCTGACTGGGCACGTCAATGCCGTGCAGCAGCATGTTGGTCGTGCACAGCAGGTGGGGCAGCTGCTTTTTTTCAATGCCGTAGATCAGTTCTTCAATAGCGCGTTTGTCTTCGGCGCTGGACTTGGTGCTGAGCTGGTTGCGGAAATGGTCAATCGCGGCGGTCAGGAAGCCGCCTGTGCCGCAGGCTGGGTCCATGACGGTTTCGCGTATGTCCAAGCGCGGGTTAACGCGATCGGCCATGAACGCGGTAATGGCACGCGGTGTGTAAAACTCTCCCGCATTGCCTGCGCCACGCAGGTCGTTGAGCATTTGCTCGTACACATCACCCAAACTGGCGCGGGTTTTGAAGTCGTGGAAGTTGATGGCCTCTTCTAGCTTTTCAATCACGGCCAGCATCTGGGGGCCAGACTTCATGTAGTTGTTGGCGTCTTCAAAGACCTGTTTGATGACCTTGTGCTGCGGGCTTTTGCTCGCATCAATATGCTCTTTCAGTGCGGGAAACAGTTCGTTGTTGATGAAGCCAACGATTTCGGTCGGGGTCTTTTGCGGGGCTTTCTTCCCTTCTGCGCCAGCCACATGTGCTGCCCAGTTGCGCCAGCGGTAGCGCTCGGGCAAGGGCGATTTGTATTTGGCGTTGTCGTCTTCCCATTCTTCTTCGCGTTGGTCAAACACTTTGAGGAAAAGCATCCAGGTGAGCTGACCGAGGCGCTGTGCGTCGCCGTCAACACCGTCGTCCTTGCGCATGATGTCCTGAATGGATTTGATGGTGCTGCTGAGATTCATGGGGTTCTGTTCTTATTGTTTGGCCTGCGCAATATGCTCAGGCCTGCTTCTGATCGGTGGTGTCGTAAAGCGCTTGTTCGAGCTCGTGAACAGCCTGAGTGTATTGATCAACGCCGCCAAAAATACCGCGCCGTATTTGGGTTTTGCTGCCGAATTGGTCAAAAGGAGGCAATTCCAATACTTTGGCGTCTTCAATGTCCTGCACACCGTGGTCGGCAAATTTGTCGAGCAAGGCTTCGAGTACAGCGCGAGCCTGATCGCCATATTTGCCAAACACATCGCGTTTTTTGACGTTGTTGGCACGCTCACGGCGGGTGAGTGGTTTTTGGTCAAAGGCAACATGGGCAACCAGGTCAAATACATCCAACTCGCTGCCGTTTGCCACGGCCTGTTGAAGTGTTACCAACGGTACGCCTTGTTCGGCCAGTTCTTCCAAAACGGCTTGCTTTCGCTCCGTGCTGTTCCATCGACGCAGGAAATCGGTCATGGAACCGAACTCGGTTTGCAGTGCCTTTTTGATGTCGTCTTTCAGCAAAACCCGGTAGTCTTCTGTGATGAGCTTGCCATCTGCGTCGAGGTATTGCGAACGCTCAACGGCCACGCGCACATCCACATCATCAAGCACGTACTTGATTCGGCCTTCACCAGTGCCTCCCCCACCTTCCCCTGAAGTCTCTCCCTCTTGGCTGGGGCCATACGGCGGAGGATCGGGTTCGGCCACACCGGGCGGATGGGTTCCTTCTGGTGGCTCAATTTCGGGCGGTACAACGGGTTCATCGGGTTTGGGTTCGTAAATCACCACCGGCTCGCCATCGAAATCTGGGTCAGCGAACAAGCGCGTAGCACCTTTGAAATCCATGATGGTGAAGTAGAGCTTCTGGTAATCCTCCCGCAGGCGAGTACCACGGCCAATGATTTGTTTGAACTCGGTCATCGAGTTGATGTTCTGATCCAAGACAATGAGTTTGCAGGTCTTGGCATCAACCCCGGTGGTCAGGAGCTTGGAGGTGGTCGCAATGACGGGGTAAGGCTCGTCGTTGTCTATGAAGTAAGAAAGCTGGGCTTTGCCTTCGGTGTCGTCGCCCGTGATGCGCATCACGTAGCGGCGGTTGCTGGCGGCGGCCGGGATAAGTTTCACAAGTTCTTGCCGCATCCGTTCGGCGTGGTCCTGGTCATCACAGAACACAATGGTTTTGGCCATCGGGTCGGTGGCTTTGAGGTACTCCCAAACCTTGCTGGCCACCAGCTTGGTGCGCTTTTCCAGAACCAGCGTGCGGTCAAAATCCTTGGTGTTGTATTGGCGTTGAGCTACCTCTTGCCCGTGTTTGTCGACCTTGCCCTTTTCTGGCGTGTAACCGACCGCGTCGACATCGGTTGCGATGCGGATGACCTTGTAGGGGGCTAGAAAACCGTCTTCAATGCCTTGCTTGAGGGAATAGGTGTAAACAGGATCGCCAAAGTAGTGGGTGTTGCTGACCTCTTTGGTTTCTTTGGGTGTGGCGGTCAGGCCCAGATGGGTTGCACTGCTGAAATATTCAAGCACCTCACGCCAAGCTGAATCTTCAGCAGCGCTGCCTCTGTGGCACTCATCGACAACGATCAGGTCAAAAAAATCAGAAGGAAATTGTTTGTAAATCTGTTTCCACTCTTCCTTGCCAGTCACCGCCTGATAAAGGGCGAGGTAGATCTCGTAATTTTTCTTGATCTCGCGATTGGTCACTTTGTGCATGACCTCGCCAAAGGGCGCGAAGTCTTGTTGCATGGTTTGGTCCACAAGAATATTGCGATCGGCCAAGAACAAGATTCGCTTTTTGGCTTTGGCTTTCCACAAGCGCCAGATGATTTGAAAGGCGGTGTAGGTTTTGCCAGTACCTGTGGCCATGACCAACAACACTCGCTGTTGGCCCAATGCAATGGCTTCGATGGCACGGTTGATGGCTACAGACTGGTAATAGTGGGGCGCTCGACCGCTGCCGTCGGTATAAAAAGGCTGTTCGATGAGCTTGATGGATGCGGGACTGGTCAAACCTTTCCACTGTTGGTACAGCGGCCAAAGTTCATTCAGAGTAGGGAACTCGCTGAGTTGGCGCTCGCGTTCAGCGGGTTGAGTGATGCCCGTGCGATCGTGGATCAGGAAACCTTCGCCATTGCTGCTGATCGCAAAAGGTGCATCCAGCATTTCTGCATAAGCCAGAGCCTGCTGCATGCCGTGTCCAACAGAAAACTTGGCCTGCTTTGCCTCGACGATAGCAATGGGTACATTGGGCCTTCCGTACAGAACAAAATCGGCACGTTTGGGGCCGCCCTTGGCATCTGGATTTTTGATGCGCGAAGCCAATTTGCCGCGCACCATGACTCGGCCTGCAGTGAGGCTGACTTCTTCGCGGAATTGATGCTGCTGCCAACCAGCTTGTTGAATAGCAGGCGTGATGAACTTTGTGCAGATATCGCGTTCGCTGAACTGACGTTTATCCATACATGAAGTTCCATCATTAGAAAGTCATGAATGCTAATGCATTAATGACCGGCTGTTTCCAGCCGGTTGGACTTTTTCAAGCTCAGCCGAGGGCCTTAACCACCGCATCGCCCATTTGCGCGGTGCCCACCTTGGTGGTGCCTTCGCTCCAGATGTCACCAGTGCGCAGGCCTTGGGCCAGCACTTTTTGCACAGCCGCTTCAATGCGCTGGGCGGCTTCGGGCTGGTTCAGGCTGAAGCGCAGCATCATGGCGGCTGACAAGATGGTGGCCAGTGGGTTGGCCACGCCTTTGCCTGCGATGTCGGGGGCGCTGCCATGGCTGGGCTCGTACAGGCCTTGGTTCTTGGTGTTCAGGCTGGCCGAGGGGAGCATGCCAATCGACCCGGTGAGCATGGACGCTTCATCACTCAGGATGTCGCCGAACATGTTGCCGGTGACCACCACGTCAAAGCGCTTGGGTTCCTTGACCAGCTGCATCGCGGCGTTGTCCACATACATGTGGTCCAGCGCAATGTCGGGGTACTCTTTGCCGACGTCGGTGACCACGTCTTTCCAGAACTGGAAGGTCTCGAGTACGTTGGCTTTGTCGACGCTGGTCACGCGGCCTTCAGTGCCTGCGGCCTTACGCTTGCGGGCGGCCTGGAAGGCCACGTGTGCAATGCGCTCGATCTCAGGCTTGGAGTAGCGCATGGTGTCGAAGGCTTCTTCGGCGCCAGGGAAGTGGCCATCGGTCGCGATGCGGCGGCCGCGTGGCTGGCCAAAGTAGATGTCGCCCGTGAGCTCGCGGATGATCAGGATGTCCAGACCCGAGATCAACTCGGGCTTGAGGCTGGAGGCGCCCACCAGCTGCTCGTAGCAAATGGCAGGGCGGAAGTTGGCGAACAGGCCCATGTTTTTGCGCAGACCCAAAATCGCTTGCTCGGGGCGCAGCGGGCGGTCGAGCTTGTCGTATTTCCAGTCGCCCACCGCGCCAAACAGCACAGCGTCAGACTGCATCGCCAGCTTGAGTGTGGCTTCGGGCAGGGGATGGCCAAAAGCGTCATAAGCGGCGCCGCCGACCAGGGCGGTTTCCATCTCGAACTTCAAGTCGAGCGTGTTGAGGACTTTGACGGCTTCAGCGACGATTTCGGTGCCGATGCCATCACCGGGGAGGACTGCGATTTTCATGGGGGTTCTCGTGTTCTTTTAGGCGTTGACGGCGGTGTGCGCCAACCAGGGCTTGGTGGCCAGGCGTTCGGCTTCAAAGGCCTTGATCTTGTCGGCGTGGCGCAAGGTCAAGCCAATGTCATCCAGGCCGTTGAGCAGGCAGTACTTGCGGAATGGCTGCACCTCGAAGGGGATCTCTTCGCCTTGGGGGCGCACCACCACTTGGCGTTCCAGATCGACCGTGAGTTCGTAGCCGGGGAAGGCCGCCACTTCATTGAACAGCAGGTCTACGGCAGCCTCGGGCAAGACGATGGGCAGCAGGCCGTTTTTAAAGCAGTTGTTGAAGAAGATGTCGGCAAAGCTGGGGGCGATCACGCAGCGAAAGCCATACTGGTCGATGGCCCAAGGCGCGTGTTCACGCGATGATCCGCAGCCGAAGTTCTTGCGGGCCAAGAGCACCGATGCGCCTTTGTAGCGCGGCTGGTTCAGCACGAAATCGGGGTTGGGCTTGCGGGCGGACTCGGGCACACCGGGCTGACCGACATCCAGGTAGCGCCATTCGTCGAACAAGTTAGGACCAAAGCCGGTCTTGCGGATCGACTTGAGGAACTGCTTGGGGATGATGGCGTCGGTGTCCACGTTGGCGCGGTCCATTGGGGCCACGATGCCTTTGAGGAGGGTGAATTTCTGCATGTTAGGTTCCTCGAACGCTTCAGGCGAATTTGCGGATGTCAACAAAGTGGCCGTGCACGGCCGCGGCGGCAGCCATGGCGGGGCTGACCAAATGGGTGCGGCCACCCGCGCCTTGACGGCCTTCGAAGTTGCGGTTGCTGGTGGACGCGCAGCGCTCGCCGGGCTCTAAGCGGTCGGCGTTCATGGCCAGGCACATGGAGCAGCCAGGCTCGCGCCACTCAAAACCTGCGGCCTTGAAGATCTCGTGCAGGCCTTCGCGCTCGGCTTGTTCTTTGACCAAGCCCGAACCAGGCACGACCATGGCCAGCTTGACGTTCTTGGCGACTTTTTGGCCGAGCTTTTTGACCACGGCCGCAGCTTCGCGCATGTCTTCGATGCGGCTGTTGGTGCACGACCCGATGAAGACCTTGTCGATGGTGATGTCGGCCAGTGCTTTGCCGGGCTGCAAGCCCATGTAGGTCAGCGCGCGCTCGATGGCGTCGCGCTTGACGTCGTCTTTTTCTTTGTCGGGGTCGGGCGTCTGGCCGTCGATGCCCAGCACCATTTCGGGCGATGTGCCCCAGGTGACTTGCGGCACGATGGCGCTGGCGTCCAGCTCGACCACGGCGTCAAAGTGAGCACCCGGGTCGGACTGCAAGGTCTTCCAGTAGGCCACGGCCTGGTCCCACTCCACACCCGTGGGCGAAAGCAAGCGGCCTTTGACGTACTCGATGGTTTTCTCGTCCACCGCGACCAGACCAGCGCGTGCGCCGCCTTCGATGGCCATGTTGCAGACCGTCATGCGGCCTTCCATGGACAGGCTGCGGATGGCCGAGCCTGCGAATTCGATGGTGTAGCCGGTGCCGCCCGCGGTGCCGATCTTGCCGATGATGGCCAGCACGATGTCTTTGCCGGTGATGCCTTTGGCCAGGTTGCCCTCGACCTTGATGAGCATGTTCTTGGCTTTTTTGGCCAACAGGGTTTGGGTGGCCATGACGTGCTCGACCTCGGAGGTGCCGATGCCGTGGGCCAGCGCGCCGAATGCGCCGTGGGTGGAGGTGTGCGAGTCGCCGCAGACCACCGTCATGCCGGGCAGGGTGGCGCCGTTTTCAGGACCAATGACGTGCACGATGCCCTGGCGCTTGGACAGGAAGGGGAAGAAGGCGGCAGAGCCGAACTCCTTCATGTTGGCATCCAGCGTGGTGATTTGTTCTTTGCTGATCGGGTCGGTGATGCCGTCGTAGCCCAACTCCCAGCCGGTGGTGGGGGTGTTGTGGTCGGCCGTGGCCACGATGGAGCTGACACGCCAGACTTTGCGGCCCGCTTGGCGTATGCCTTCGAAGGCCTGGGGGCTGGTGACTTCGTGCACCAAGTGGCGGTCGATGTACAAGACGGAGGTGCCGTCTTCTTCGGTGTGGACGACGTGTTCGTCCCAGATCTTGTCGTAAAGCGTGCGGGCCATGGGGTTTCCTTGCTGAGCAGCCTGCCATTTTATGCGGTTCGCAGGCTTTCAAAGTCACTCTTGCGCGCGACCCTTCAAGCATCGTGCAGGCTTGTGGCGCCAGCGCCATGGCCCGCCAGGCCTCATCAGTCGCTTCGCGCCAGCAAATCGGCCTGCCGGGCCATGGCAGTGTCACCACATCGGGATGTCGACAACACCAAGATGTCAAAAAAAAGCCCGCACAAAGCGGGCTTTCGGTATTCGGTGGTTAACCGATCAACGCATCACATCGCGGCGAGGAGAGCCGGTGAACAACTGACGTGGGCGGCCGATTTTGTACTCGGGGTCGCTGATCATTTCGTTCAATTGGGCAATCCAGCCCACAGTGCGGGCCAGGGCGAAGACACCGGTGAACAGATTCACTGGAATGCCGATGGCGCGTTGCACGATGCCGGAGTAGAAGTCCACGTTGGGGTAGAGCTTGCGGCTGACGAAGTAATCGTCTTCCAGGGCGATTTTTTCCAAGGCCTTGGCCAGCTTGAAGAGCGGGTCATTTTCCAGACCCAATTCTTTGAGGACTTCGTCGCAAGTTTCTTGCATCAACTTGGCGCGGGGGTCGTAGTTTTTGTAGACACGGTGACCGAAGCCCATCAGCTTGACACCAGAGTTTTTGTCTTTGACCTTCTCCATGAACTCGCCCACTTTGGAAATGCCACCCATTTTTTGAATGTCTTCCAACATGTTCAGGCAAGCTTCGTTGGCACCACCGTGGGCAGGGCCCCACAAGCATGCTACGCCAGCAGCGATGGCAGCAAACGGGTTGGTACCGGAGGAGCCGCACAGTCGAACGGTGGATGTGGATGCGTTTTGTTCGTGGTCGGCATGTAAAGTGAAGATGCGGTCCATCGCGCGTTCGAGCACGGGGTTGACCACGTAGTCTTCGCAAGGTGTACCGAACATCATGCGCAGGAAGTTGCCCGCGTACGACAGTTCGTTGCGGGGGTACATGTAGGGCTGACCCACACCGTATTTGTAAGCCATGGCCACAAGGGTTGGCATTTTGGCGATCAAACGGATCGCTGCAATGTGGCGGTGTTCAGGGTTGTTGATGTCGGTGCTGTCGTGGTAGAACGCAGACAGGGCACCAATCAGACCCGTCAATACGGCCATGGGGTGGGCGTCACGGCGAAAGCCACGCAGGAAAAACTGCATCTGCTCGTTGACCATGGTGTGGTTGTTCACCAACTTGTGGAAGTCCTTGCTTTGCTGGCCGACGGGCAGCTCGCCATTGAGCAGCAGGTAGCAGGTGTCCAAGTAGTCCGCTTTGTGGGCGAGCTGTTCGATGGGGTAGCCGCGGTACAGCAGCTCGCCTTTGTCGCCGTCGATGTAAGTGATGGCAGATTGGCACGAAGCCGTGGACAGGAAACCGGGGTCATAGGTGAACATGCCGCTTTGGCCATACAGCTTGCGGATGTCGATGACATCTGGGCCGATGCTGCCCGAATACACGGGCATGTCGATGCTGGGGCTGCCATTGGAAAACGACAGGGTGGCTTTGTTATCGGCGAGTTTCATAGTGGGTTTCCTCTAAGTTTCCAGGTGCGAACCGTTCAGGGTTCACGCTCTCAGCATGTTCAGGACTTCAAGCACCTCTTCGGTGCTGATCTCGGTTTGCAGTTCCTTTCGGCACAGCAACAAGTCCATGAGATCGTTGTCAGACAGGTCCATCAGCACGTACATGCCCCGGGCCTGACCAACCGTCAAGCTTGGTGCATAACGGTTAAAGAAGCGCTCGATGAACAAATCATTTTCGAGCAAACCGCGTCTGCTGCGCCAGCGTAGCTTACTCAGCGAGCGCTCGCTCAAAGGGGTAAGGCGGTCAGCGTCGACCAGCGACGCATCTTCCAGGATCGGGGTGACGGTCATCAGACGGCGCGGCGAACCATCAACTCTTTGATCTTGCCAATCGCCTTGGTGGGGTTCAGACCCTTGGGGCAGACATCGACGCAATTCATGATGGTGTGACAGCGGAACAAACGGTAAGGGTCTTCCAAATTGTCCAAGCGCTCAGAGGTGGCTTCGTCGCGGCTGTCGGCAATGAAGCGGTAAGCCTGCAACAAACCGGCGGGGCCCACGAACTTGTCAGGGTTCCACCAGAAGCTCGGGCAACTGGTGGAGCAGCTGGCGCACAGAATGCACTCGTACAGACCGTTCAACTCGTCACGCTCCTCAGGGCTTTGCAGGCGTTCGGTCTCTGGCGGAATGGTGCTGTTGATCAGGTAGGGCTTGATCGAGTGGTACTGCTTGAAAAACTGGGTCATGTCCACGATCACGTCGCGGATCACGGGCAAGCCGGGCAGGGGCTTCAACACGATGGTGCCGGGCAAGGTGTTCATGTTAGTGAGACACGCCAAACCGTTTTTGCCATTGATGTTCATGGCATCCGAACCGCACACGCCTTCACGGCAAGAGCGGCGGAACGAAATGCTGGGGTCCACTGCCTTGAGTTTCATCAAGGCGTCCAACAACATGCGTTCGTTGCCATCCAGTTCAACCTGGATGGTTTGCATGTAGGGCTTGGCATCCTTGTCAGGGTCGTAACGGTAGATCTGAAAAGTGCGTAGGGTCATGAAAGAACTCCTGGTGTATAGGGTAATGGACCGCCACTGAGGGTGAGCGGCCCAGACAATCTTTAGAACGTGCGAACCTTGGGTGGCACGGAGTCCACAGTCAGGGGCTTGAGCTTGACGGGCTTGTAGGTCAGGCTGTTGTCGGCGCTGTGCCAAAGGGTGTGCTTCATCCAGTTGGCGTCGTCGCGGCCCAATGGGGCTACGGCGTCATCCACTGGACGCTCGTAGTCGCTCACGGTGTGGGCACCGCGGCACTCGCGGCGGGCAGCGGCAGACACCATGGTGGACTGCGCAGCTTCGATCAGGTTGTCCACTTCCAGGGCTTCGATGCGGGCGGTGTTGAACACTTTGGAGGTGTCCTTCAGGCCAATGGCATTGACGCGTTCGCGGATGGCGGCGATCTTTTGCACGCCTTCGTCCATAGAGGCTTGGGTGCGGAACACGCCTGCGTGTTGCTGCATGGTGGCACGCATGTCGTTGGCCACGTCTTGCGCGTATTCACCGCCACGGCCTTCGAGTTTATTCAAGCGGCTCAGTGTGTAATCCGCCGCATCGGCGGGCAAAGGCTTGTGCGACTTGGTTTTGGAGGCGAAATCGACGATGTGGTTGCCAGCCGCGCGGCCGAACACCAACAAGTCGAGCAGCGAGTTGGTACCCAGTCGGTTCGCGCCGTGGACCGACACGCACGAGCATTCGCCCACGGCGTACAAACCGTTGACCACGGCGTTGTGGTCGGTGGCGTTTTGCGTCACAACTTGGCCGTTGATGTTGGTGGGGATGCCGCCCATCTGGTAATGGATGGTGGGCACCACCGGGATCGGCTCTTTGGTGATGTCGACGTTGGCGAAGTTGACACCGATCTCGTAAACCGAGGGCAGGCGTTTGTGGATGGTGTCCGAGCCCAAGTGGTCCAACTTGAGCAGCACGTAATCCTTGTTGGGACCGCAGCCACGGCCCTCCTTGATTTCCTGGTCCATGCAGCGGGACACGAAGTCACGCGGGGCCAAATCTTTCAAGGTGGGCGCATAGCGCTCCATGAAGCGCTCGCCATTGCTGTTGAGCAAGATGGCGCCTTCGCCACGGCAGCCTTCGGTCAAAAGCACACCAGCACCGGCCACGCCAGTAGGGTGGAATTGCCAGAACTCCATGTCTTCCAAAGGAATGCCCGCTCGCGCTGCCATACCCAGGCCGTCGCCGGTGTTGATGAAGGCGTTGGTGGAGGCCGCATAAATGCGGCCTGCGCCACCGGTGGCCATCAGCACGGTTTTGGCATGCAGGACGTGCAGGTCACCGGTTTCCATTTCCAAGGCGGTCACGCCCACCACATCGCCTTCGACGTCACGGATCAGGTCAAGCGCCATCCACTCGACGAAGAAACTGGTTTTGGCCGCGACGTTTTGCTGGTACAGCGTGTGCAGCATGGCGTGGCCGGTTCGGTCAGCGGCTGCGCAAGCGCGTTGCACAGGCTTTTCGCCGTAGTTGGCGGTGTGGCCGCCAAAGGGGCGTTGGTAAATCGTGCCATCAGGGTTGCGGTCAAACGGCATGCCCATGTGCTCTAGGTCATAGACAACCTTGGGCGCTTCGCGGCACATGAATTCGATCGCATCCTGGTCGCCGAGCCAGTCGGAGCCCTTGATGGTGTCGTAGAAATGGTAGTGCCAGTTGTCGTCGGACATGTTGCCCAACGAGGCACCAATGCCGCCTTGGGCTGCCACGGTGTGTGATCGTGTCGGGAACACTTTGGACAGGACGGCCACATTCAGGCCAGCACGGGACAGCTGCAGCGAGGCACGCATGCCCGAACCACCGGCGCCGACGATCACGACGTCAAACTTGCGGGTGGTGATTTTGTCTTTGGTATAGCTCATGGGTAAATGGGTAGGTGTGGTTTCAGCGCAATGAAAATGAGGGCTGCCGCATCAAAGGCGCCACAGAGCATGAACAGACCAGCCAGCACAGCCGATCAGCCAGACAAGGGTGAAGACGTGCAAAACCAGGCGCACGGCCAAAGGTTTGACATAGTCCATCCAGATGTCACGCATGCCCACCCAGACGTGGTAAAGCAGGGCAATGATCACAGAGAAAGTCAGCACCTTCATCCACTGTGAGGCAAAAATACCAGCCCATTCTTCGTAGCCAATGGGGCCCGAGGTGAAAATCACTTGGGCCAGCAAGATCACGGTGAACAAAGCCATCAGGGCGGCAGTCACGCGTTGGGCCAGCCAGTCACGAAAGCCATAGCCAGCACCGGTCACGATGCGTTTGGAGCCGTAGTTCACAGACGACATGTTGGAATTCCTTGTTGTGATGGAGGGTGGACGTGAAATCAGTACAAGCCAAACAGCTTGGCGGCCAGTACGGCGGTCAAGCCCAGACTCAATACCAAAGTGACCACTGCAGAGGATTTGCCGAATTCCTTGCTCACGGCATGAAAAGCGTCCATGTAAATGTGGCGAAGACCTGCGATGAAGTGGTGCAAATAAGCCCAGATCAACGCCAGGGCCAACAATTTGAAGAACCATCCGGGCACAAAGCCGATACCCAGACTAAAGGCCGATGAGAGTTTGGCAAAAGAAATCTCAGAAGTGATGGAGCTGTCAAACATCCAGATGATCAAAGGCATCAGCACAAACATCAAAAAGCCACTGATGCGGTGCAGGATGGAGACAATGCCAGCAGCCGGCAGGCGGTAAGTAGGCAGGTCTTTCAGGGCATTGATGTTGCGGAATTCAGGCCGCTTGCGGGCGAGTTCAGTCATGTGAGTGCTTTCTGGGTGTAACGCGTTCGTGACATGGATAACAAACGGCTGGATTCTATTGCAACGCAGCAAACTGACATGAGCATTTCAGTGACAGTTTGAACATTTTTGTGAGGTCAAAGGCGGGTTTCAGTTCAATGCGTTGTGGTAGTGGTGTGTGTCGGTGCGGTAAAAGCCTCGCCGCAACTCCATTGGGGTGTCGTTGTAGGTATAGGCTATGCGTTCCACGCTCAAGAGGGGGGTGTGGGCCGGTAGATGCAGCAATTCCCTTTGGGTTTTGTCAGGTAAAACGGCCCTGATTTTTTCATCGGCCCGCACCATGCGCACGCCAAACTCGGTCTCAAAAAGGGCATACATTGGACCGTTGTAAGCCGACAGCCTCTCGGCGGTGAGTCCCTTGAAGGGCGCACCTGGCAGCCACAAGTCTTCCAGAATGGTGGGCACGTTTGCAAACGAAAGGACGCGCCGAACTTGCAACACGGTGTCGCCTGAGCGCAACGACAAAGCACGACAGATTTCGGCCGAGGCCCGCAGGCGTTTGCAGTCCACGATGTGGCGTTGCGCGGGTCCCTCGGTGTTGAGGTCGCCTTGGTCAGGGACCAGTTTCAAAAATCTGTACTGCACCTGGTGCTCTGCGTGGGTGGCGACAAAGGTGCCCTTGCCCTGCTTGCGGATCAGCAGGTGGTCGCTGGCCAACTCGTCGATGGCTTTTCTCACCGTGCCTTGGCTGACGCGGTAGCGCGATGCCAACTCCATCTCGCTGGGGATGGATTCGCCGGGCTTCCACTCGCTGGCCTGAAGGCTTTGCAAGATCAAACCCTTGATCTGCTGGTAAAGCGGGCTGAAAGCAGGTGTGGCTGGCGACGGTTCGCTCGCGCCAGTGGGTGCTTCGTTCAAAGTGATGTGGTTATTCATTGGGAAAGCCAAGCATGCGTGTTGTATGCAAGTCAGGTGGTGCATCATATCTTATATAAGACATAAGACAAATTGACGATGTGGGGTTTTCGCGGGTACACTTTGCGGCTGTTTGCTTGCGCAGTGAGCTCTTTCAGGTTCACAGGCGTGTATCTGGTTCGCCGGATGGCCCTGCCGACACGATTGTTGGCAATGGAATGCAACCCTTGTTTTCAACCTTTCGGAGTTCTCCACATGAAAAAGCCCGTCCGCGTTGCCGTTACCGGCGCAGCAGGTCAAATCGGTTACGCATTGTTGTTCCGCATCGCCTCAGGCGAAATGCTGGGCAAAGACCAGCCCGTCATCTTGCAATTGCTGGAAGTGCCTGTTGAAGGCCCGCAAAAAGCACTCAAGGGCGTGATGATGGAATTGGAAGACTGCGCATTCCCATTGCTGATGGGCATGGAAGCCCATGGCGACCCCATGACCGCTTTCAAGGACGTGGACTACGCTTTGTTGGTCGGTTCGCGCCCACGCGGCCCTGGCATGGAGCGTGCCGAGTTGCTGGCCATCAACGGTGCCATTTTCACCGCTCAAGGCAAGGCCCTGAATGCGGTCGCGTCGCGTGACGTCAAGGTTCTGGTGGTGGGCAACCCTGCCAACACCAACGCCTACATCGCCATGAAGGCTGCGCCCGACCTCAAACCCGGCAATTTCACTGCCATGCTGCGCCTGGACCACAACCGCGCACTGTCCCAAATCGCTGCCAAGACAGGCAAAGCCGTGGCCGACATAGAAAAACTGTGCGTCTGGGGCAACCACT
This sequence comes from Limnohabitans sp., assembly GCF_040400975.1. Lineage (GTDB taxonomy): Bacteria > Pseudomonadota > Gammaproteobacteria > Burkholderiales > Burkholderiaceae_C > Limnohabitans_A. The sequence goes on from NZ_JBBAPF010000005.1 coordinate 106,528, forward strand.
CGCCCACCATGTATGCCGACTACCGTTTTGCCACCATCAAGGGCGAGTCGGTCAAGGCCATGATCAACGATCAGGAGTGGAACGCCAACGTGTTCTTGCCCACCGTGGGCAAGCGCGGCGCGGCCATCATTGAAGCCCGTGGCCTGTCCTCGGCTGCCTCGGCAGCCAACGCCGCCATTGACCACATGCGCGACTGGGCTCTGGGCACCAATGGCAAGTGGGTCACCATGGGCATTCCGTCGCAGGGTTGGTATGGCATCCCCAAAGATGTCATGTTCGGCTTCCCTGTCACTTGCGAAAACGGCGAGTACAAAGTGGTTGAGGGTCTGGAGATCGACGCGTTCAGCCAAGGCTGCATCGACAAGACGTTGAAAGAGTTGACCGACGAGCAAGCTGGCGTCGCCCACTTGATCTGATTGCCGTTCTGAGACTCTCAGTGAGCCATCCTCGCGACGTCCTGTTGGGAGCGCAAGCCGGAAGCGTTCAGCTGCCGGTTTGTGACCATTACAGCGGCGTAGAGGCGAGGATGCGCAAAAGCTTGCAGCTGCAAGCAGACATGACGCAAGAGTTCGGCACTTGCGTTTTTGATGTCACCTTGGATTGTGAAGACGGCGCGCCTGTGGGTGGCGAAGCTGAGCACGCCGCCTTGGTCACTGAGCTGGCCTTGGGGGCAGCGCCCGAAGCCCGTGTGGGTGTGCGGGTGCACCCCGTCGATCACCCCAGTTTTCAGGCCGATATGGCGGTCATTGCAGGCCAAGCCGCAGGCCGCTTAACGCACATCATGGTGCCCAAAGTCGAGTCGCTGGCCGATGTGCGACAGGCCGAGCAAGCTTTGCACCAGGCCGGCGCACAAGACTTGCCATTGCATGTGCTGATCGAATCGCCAGCAGCCGTGCACCGAGTTTTTGACATCGCTGCCCATCCCCGTGTGAAGTCCATCAGCTTTGGCTTGATGGATTTTGTTTCCGCGCACGGTGGTGCCATTCCAGCCGACGGCATGGGCATAGAGGGGCAATTCACCCATCCGCTGGTGCTGCGCGCCAAGCTCGAGATTGCCAGTGCCTGCCATGCCCACGGCAAAGTGCCCTCGCATTGCGTGGTGACCGAGTTCAAGAACCCCGATGCCATCCGCAAGGCGGCCCAAAAAGCGACCCGCGAGCTGGGTTACACCCGGATGTGGAGCATTCACCCTGATCAAATACGTCCCATTTTGGAGGCCATGGCCCCCAGTGAGGCGCAGATCGAACAAGCCGCCCAGATCATCTTGGCAGCCCAAGCGGCAGATTGGGCCCCGATCAGCCATGGGGGTCAATTGCATGACCGAGCCAGTTACCGTTTTTTTTGGCAATTGATCACCCGCGCTCACCAAACAGGGTGTTTATTGCCAACTGAAATTGAGGTGTTTTTTCTCGCTTCTTCAAGCGCTGAGGGATCCCCATGAAACTGAATTGTGCTGCGCGTTGGCTTTCCCGCTGCTTTCTTTTGTGGGCAGCTTTGGCCGTGCCCGTTTGGGCTCAAAGCCTAACTCGCACCCAAGCTGGGCCCAATCCCATCGTTGTGGCCTCACCACCTGACAGGGCGTCTGCAGGTCCTGAACAAGCCTGGATGCCCTCTTTGACGCCCGAGTTGTTGATTGCCCAGCAAATTCATCAGGGCAACTTGCCCTGCGAACTGGGTGCCATCGTTCGCGTTGAGGCCGATGCCCGACAACCAGGTTTTTTCCATGTGCACGGCAAAGGCTTCCGATACCGGATGTTCCCCGTTCAGACCAGTACGGGTGCCCTGCGTTTGGAAGACAAAAAAGCAGGTGCCGTTTGGCTTCAGTTGGCCAACAAATCCATGTTGATGGACCAAAAACGGGGCCGACGACTGGCAGATGAGTGCGCTCACCCGGATCAGTTGGCCTATGCTGAAGCCATGAAAACCAATCCCCCGCCCAGCCTGATCGATACCCAAGGCTTGGGACGATAACCCTTGAAACCTCGACTTACCGGAGAAAACCATGTTGAAAGCCTATCGTGAACACGCCGCCGAACGCGCAGCCCTTGGCATCCCACCCTTGCCTTTGGATGCCAAGCAAACCGCCGAATTGATCGAGTTGATCAAAGCGCCCGCTGCTGGCGAAGAAGCGTTTTTGATGGATTTGATGACCCACCGCGTGCCACCCGGTGTGGACGACGCCGCCAAGGTCAAGGCCTCTTTCTTGGCCGCTGTGGCCCATGGCGAAATCAAGGTGGGCTTGATCTCCAAAGCCAAGGCCACCGAGTTGCTCGGGACCATGGTGGGCGGCTACAACGTGCACCCTTTGATTGAATTGCTGGACGACGCCGAAGTGGCCACCGAAGCCGCTCAAGCTTTGAAGAAAACACTGTTGATGTTTGACTTCTTCAACGACGTCGCCGAAAAAGCCAAGACCGGCAACGCCAAGGCCAAAGAAGTCATGCAAAGCTGGGCCGAGGCCGAGTGGTTCACCAGCCGCCCTGAAGTCGAGAAGAAAATCACCATCACTGTCTTCAAGGTGCCCGGCGAGACCAACACCGATGACTTGTCGCCCGCCCCAGACGCCTGGAGCCGCCCCGACATTCCGCTGCACTACCTGGCGATGTTGAAAAACACCCGCGAAGGCGCACCCTTCAAGCCCGAAGAAGACGGCAAGCGCGGCCCCATCGCCATGATCGAAGAGCTCAAGAAAAAAGGCCATCTGGTGTCCTATGTGGGCGACGTGGTCGGCACCGGTTCCAGCCGCAAGTCGGCCACCAACAGCATCATCTGGGGCTTTGGTGAAGACATTCCTTTCGTGCCGAACAAGCGCTTCGGCGGTGTGACTTTGGGCGGCAAGATCGCCCCCATCTTCTTCAACACCCAAGAAGACTCTGGTGCTTTGCCCATCGAAGTGGATGTGAGCAAACTCGAAATGGGTGACGTGGTGGACGTGTTGCCCTACGACGGCAAGATCGTCAAGAACGGCGAAACCATCACCACCTTCCAACTCAAGAGCGATGTGCTTTTTGACGAAGTGCGCGCTGGCGGCCGCATCAACCTGATCATTGGCCGCTCGCTCACCGCCAAGGCGCGTGAGTTCTTGGGTCTGCCCGCTTCCACGGTGTTCCGTCTGCCCACCGTACCCACATCGACCAAGGCCGGTTTCACATTGGCCCAAAAAATGGTCGGTCGCGCGGTGGGTTTGCCAGAAGGCCAAGGCGTGCGCCCAGGCACCTACTGCGAACCCAAGATGACCACCGTGGGTTCACAAGACACCACTGGCCCGATGACCCGCGACGAGTTGAAGGACTTGGCCTGCTTGGGTTTCAGTGCCGACATGGTCATGCAGTCCTTCTGCCACACCGCCGCGTACCCCAAGGCCGTGGACGTCAAAACCCACCGTGAACTGCCCGCCTTTATGAGCAACCGAGGCGGCGTGTCCTTGCGCCCCGGTGATGGTGTGATCCACAGCTGGCTCAACCGCCTGTTGTTGCCCGACACCGTCGGTACCGGTGGCGACTCGCACACCCGTTTCCCCATCGGCATCAGCTTCCCCGCTGGTTCCGGCTTGGTGGCCTTCGGTGCCGCTACCGGCGTGATGCCTTTGGACATGCCCGAATCCATCCTGGTGCGCTTCAAAGGAGAAATGCAGCCTGGCGTGACCTTGCGCGATTTGGTGCACGCGATCCCCTTGTACGCCATCAAAAAAGGCCTGCTCACCGTGGCCAAGGCCGGCAAGATCAACGAGTTCTCGGGCCGCATTCTGGAAATCGAAGGCCTGCCCAATCTCAAGGTCGAGCAAGCGTTTGAATTGTCTGACGCGTCTGCCGAACGCTCGGCCGCGGGTTGCACGATCAAGCTCAACAAGGAACCGGTCGAAGAGTACCTGAAGTCCAACGTCGTGCTCATGCAAAACATGATCGCCAACGGTTACGAAGACAAACGCACGCTGCAGCGCCGCATCGAGAAAGTTGAAGCTTGGTTGGCTGCGCCCAACTTGCTCGAAGCCGACAAAGACGCCGAGTACGCTCACGTCATCGAGATCGACATGAACGAGATCAAGGAGCCGATCCTGTGCTGCCCTAATGACCCGGACGATGCCAAGTTCTTGTCCGAAGTGGCCGGCACCAAGATCGACGAAGCCTTCATCGGCTCGTGCATGACCAACATTGGTCACTTCCGCGCCGCGGCCAAGCTGCTCGGCGGCAGCCGCGACATCCCCGTCAAGCTGTGGGTCGCCCCACCGACCAAGATGGACGAGAGCGAGCTGATCAAAGAAGGCCACTACGCCAACTTCGGCGCGGCCGGTGCCCGGACTGAGATGCCCGGCTGCTCGCTGTGCATGGGCAACCAAGCCCAAGTGCGCGAAGGCGCCACGGTGGTGTCCACCAGCACCCGCAACTTCCCCAACCGCTTGGGCAAGAACACCAACGTGTTTTTGGCCAGTGCCGAGTTGGCAGCCATTGCGTCCAAGCTGGGTCACATCCCAACAGTTGCCGAGTACCACGAAGCCATGGGCATCGTGAACAAAGACGGCGCGGCGATCTACAAGTACCTGAACTTCAACCAGATTGACGAGTACGTGGAGAACGCCAAGGGCGTGACGGCTTAAAAGACCGTTCCTCGCTGACAGCACAATCGGCCCTTCGGGGCCGTTTGTGTTGGTGATCACAGCGGGTGTGACCTCTGGTTGAGGCCCTAAACCACCAGATTGATCTATCCATTGTTGAACCTATACAGGGTCTCGATCATCAACGGCATCTATTTGTCCAATTGTGCCGCGCTGTATTCTCTGACCGATTGCTGCCCTCTATACGGGTGGCTCATAACTGCCTCGTGGAGACTTTTCAATGGCTTTTGCTTTTCACCGCCTCAAGGTCTGCATTTTCCTCACAGCCATGGTCTTGGTGACCTCTGCGCAAGGTCAATCCGATTGTCGGCCAGCGCCTGCGGGCGTGGCCCAGTTGCTCGAAATTCGACCCGGCTTTCATCGGGTCCGAGGACCATTGGCCGAGTTCGATCCCTGCCACCGTTCCGTTCAATTGTCGATGCCAGGTCTTTTTGCGGACAAGCTGGCTGACAAGCCGCCTTTGATGATCATTGCCCACGGGGGCAATGGACCCGGCTCAGCCGAGCTGGAAATGGTTCGCCGGATGAATGCGCGAGGTGTGGCCACCTTGTTGTTTGATGCCTATGAGATGAACGGTTTTCAGTACCGCGGCTCTTCGCTGTTTTTGACCGGCACCACCAATGAATCGCGCCAGCGCATGATCTTCAAAGTCACCCAGGGCGCTTATCAATGGATCCGTCAAAACGCCCGGATTGACACCACACGCCTTTATATCCACGGTTTGTCCAATGGTGGCAGTGTGGCGCTGAACATGGCCGCTGTGGTTGATCCCGCGCATGTCCGCATGGTGTTTTCTGAGGGTGCGCCTTCGGCAGGGATCGGCATGCCTGATCAGATCCGGGTGCCCCTGAAAATGGTGTTCGGTAAGATCGACAACTATGGCGGTAGAACGGCAGACGACTGGATGCACCTGCGCACCGACCCCTGTTTGGTGAATCTGCCCGCTGAGGGCGCGGCACCAGGCACGGCCCAACGCTGCAGTCTTCAGATCAATCCAACTGCGCAAGGACTTTCGCCTTACCAATGGGGAGAGCAACTCCAGGCAGAAGGGCAGCCGCTGGAATTTTGGTTCTACGATGAAGCAGCGCACGGGTTGTTGGCGGGGCCGATCGATCGAGGTATGCGCACTTACGGTTCAGGCCCCACGGCTTCCCAACGCTTTGGCTGGATTGGCGCGAGTTCCAACGCCGCCAACCGTTTTGTCTCTGACCTGATGAAGGCCATCAAAGCGAGTTACCCGTAGATCTGGAGCCGATTGGCGCCGAAAATGCCGGGGTTTGAGGTCGTCTCCACAGGGCATTAAGAGAGTAAGGCTGAGTGAGGGACTCAACTTTGACCCCCCGATGCATGTCCGAGCTCAGACCATGGTCAATCGGATGGGTTTTAGTCAGGGGCCCGGTAAAGCGTAAGGTGATCACACTTTTTGGAGAACACATGCTCAACCGCCGCCATTTTCTGGGTACAGGCTTGGCCAGTGCCACCGCCTTGACCTTTTCTTCCGTTTGGTCACAAAACACGCCACAGTTCGGCGCACCCGACTTGCCCTCGGTGGGCTTTCGGCGCATGAAACTTGGGACCATGGAGGTCATTGCCCTGAATGATGGCGCGGTGCGCCGCCCGTTGGGTCAGGAGTTCGTGCCCGCCGTGCCGCTCGACCAGGTCAAGGCTCTGCTGGCTTCGCAAAACCTGCCCACCGATTACATCGATGTGCCGTACACCCCGTTTTTGTTGATCAACGGGAACCAACGCTATTTGTTTGACACAGGCTTTGCCGACAACGGCCCCCCCACAACGGGCAAGTTGCTGGGCAACCTGGCCGCTGCGGGTTTCAAGCCTGAAGACATCAACAACGTGGTGCTCAGTCACTTTCATGGCGACCACATCAATGGCTTGCGCTTCAAAAACGGCAACTTGGTTTATCCCAACGCCCGCGTGCATGTGCCCGCACCTGAGCACGCGTTCTGGACGGATGAAGCCCGCATTGCAGCCGCGCCAGCGCAGATGCAGGGCGCCTTTGGGGCCGTCAGGCGTGCATTGACTGGGTTGACTCCAGACCAATTGGTCAAGTTCGAGCCCGGCAGCATCTTGGCCCCAGGCATCCAGTCGGTGGCCGCTTTTGGCCACACCCCGGGGCATACCTTGTTCACGGCGCGCTCTGAAGGTCAGTCCTTTGCCTATGTGGCCGACATCACCAATGTGCCATCCTTGTTTGCACGCAACCCCGATTGGGCTGTGGTGTTTGACATGAACCCAGAGATGGCCCGCCAAAGCCGCCGCCGCATCTTTGACATGCTGGTCAAAGAAAAAATGGTGGCCGGTGGTTTTCACTTTCCGTTCCCGGCCTTTGGTTCCATCACGCCCTCTGGCCATGGTTACCAGTTTGTCCCGATGGCTTGATCGCATCACGGCAGCTGCCCTCCAAAAAAAGCCCACGCCCGTAAGGCGTGGGTTTTTTTGTGTCCGTTTTGGACAGTCCAATACAAGGCGCATGGTTAAGATATTTGGTGTGCCGAGAACCAGAGCCCAAGGCGCTTTCGGCATCTCTGTTTTTTGGAGAATGCGACATGCAATTGACCACCTTGGGCAAGAGCCCCCTGAAAGTCTCACGCCTGTGCCTGGGCACCATGATGTTTGGTGACCAAACGCCGCTGGAAGATGCGCGCGCCATCGTGGCCGATGCGCACGAAAAAGGCTGCAACTTCATCGACACCGCGGACGTGTACACGCGGGGTAAGTCAGAGGAGATGGTGGGCCAAATCCTGAAGGGCCAGCGCCAGCACTGGGTCTTGGCCAGCAAGGTCGGGAACCCGATGTCGGATTTTCCCAACCACCAAGGCTATTCGCGCAGTTGGATGTTGCGTGCCTGTGAAGACAGTTTGCGCCGTTTGGACACCGACCACTTGGACATTTATTACCTGCACCGCGACTACAACGGCATGAGCCTTGAAGATCCTTTGCGGGCCATCGAGGCTTTGCTGCGCGACGGCAAGATCCGTTATTGGGGTGTGTCCAACTTCCGGGGGTGGCGCATTGCCGAGATGGTCAACATGGCCCGCCAGATGAACATGCCCGGCCCGGTGGTGTGTCAGCCTTATTACAACCTGCTCAACCGTTTGCCCGAGGTGGAAATTCTGGAGGCCTGCGGTCACTATGGTTTGGGTGTGGTGCCCTACAGCCCGATTGCGCGGGGCGTGTTGACGGGCAAATATGCGCCGGGGCAAACACCCCAAGAAGGCAGCCGCGTTGCGCGGGGTGACAAGCGTATTTTGGAGACCGAGTTCCGCGAAGAGTCCCTGCAAGTGGCCCAAATTTTGTTGCAGCATTGCAAGCGCAAAGGCGTGTCTTTGGCCCACTTTGCCACAGCTTGGGTGTTGGCCAACCGCCATGTGAGCGCAGTGATCGCTGGCCCGCGCACCTTGGCCCAGTGGCAAGACTATGCAGGTGCTTTAGCGGTGCAGATCACCTCCGAGGACGAAGCCTTGGTCAACAGCCTGGTGACACCAGGGCACCCGTCCACGCCGGGGTACAACGACCCTTCATACCCTTTGAATGGGCGCTGAAAACCGCGTGTTTGTTTTCCACTGACCGTTGGTGGAGGGAGCAGGGCCCATTGACAAGTGCTGTAAAATTTCTGTACAGTCTGTACATAAATCAAGGGAGTTGGCCATGTCAGATACCGCGCAATACGGACTCGAACAAGCCCGCGCTCAATTGCCCCTCATCGCCTCGGAGGCGGCAGCGGGGTACAGCACGGTGATCACGCGCCACGGCAAACCGGTGGCGGTGGTGGTGCCGGTGGAGCAGTGGCGTGAGGAACAAGCCCGCTCATTGAAGCAAGGCGGTGTTCTGGCCTTGCGTGGTTCGGGGCGCAGCTTGTGGCCGCAGGGTGCGGCTACGGCAGTGGCGAAGTTGCGCGAAGAGTGGGCCTGAGCGATGGCCAAGCGTGCCCGTGCTGCTGCCTCGCTTTGGGGTGGCTTGAGCGAAGGGGCTACGGTGCTGGTGGACACCGCGCCCTGGATTTACTTGCTCGAAGACCATGCCGAATTTGCTCCCCGTTTTTTGGGCCTGTTTGAAGCCGCTGAGCGTGGCCAGATCCAACTGGCCTTGAGCACCGTGACATTGGCCGAGGTGCTGACTGGACCTTTCAAGGCGGGCCAGACGGCTTTGGCCAAACGTTACGAGGCGGCTTTGGGCGCTTACCAGGTGGTGCCTTTGTCCGCTGCGGTGGCCAGTCTGGCAGCCCAGTTGCGGGTGCAATACCGCCTGAAGCTGCCCGATGCGGTTCAGCTGGCCTCTGCGCTTCAGATTGGGGCGGCAGCCTTGGTCACGCATGACAGAGACTTTTCTGAGGTGCAGGGCTTGCCGGTGTTGATGGGTGCTTGAAGCACGGGCCTTCGATCAAGTGCTTGCGATTTCAAATTGGGTCTTACCGCACAATCCCAGCATGACAAGCCATGAGCACAAACAGGTGGTGATCGCAGGCGGCGGGATTGGCGGCCTGGCCGCTGCCGTGGCGTGCGCGCAGCATGGCGTGCCTGTGCAGTTGCTTGAGCGCGCACCGCAGCTGAGCGAGGTGGGCGCGGGCATCCAGATCGGGCCGAATGTGACTCGAATTTTGGAGGCCTGGGGCTTGGGTACTGCGCTGGCGCAGTTGGCGGCTTTCCCGGAGCAGTTGCAAGCACGTGATGCCCAAACCGGGCAGGTGCTGGGCACGCTGACCTTGGGCGCGCGGGCGCAAGCGCTCTATGGCGCGCCTTACGCCACCATCCACCGGGCCGATTTGCAAAGTCTGTTGCACGACGCCGCATTTGCCGCAGGCGTGCAAGTGCGTTTGGGCCAAACGGTGCATGGCTGGCGCGAGAGCGCTGATGGTTTGGAGGTGCGTACCGCCGATGGTCCCAGCCTACAAGCCGATGCGCTGATCGGTGCCGATGGCGTGTGGAGCGCCGTGCGCCAGCAGTTGCTGGGCGATGCCCCGGCGCGCTTTACGGGGCACCTGGCTTATCGGGCGCTCGTGGCACAGGCCGATTTGCCTGCGTATTTGCGCAGCGACCAGATCACCGTGTGGATGGGGCCGCGACTGCATGTGGTGCACTACCCGGTGCGAAGCGGGCAGTGGCTCAACCTGGTGGCCATCGTGCACGGCACCAAGCCAGACCAAGCCCAAGAATGGGATCAGACCGGGAACACCCAGGCACTGATGCAGGCCATGGGCACGGTGGGTCGTGATTTGCACGAGCGTTTGGCATCGGTGTCTGCTTGGCGGCAGTGGGCGCTGCACGATCGTGCGCCGATGGCCGGGGCATACGAAATGGCGCAAGGCCGTGTGGCCTTGCTCGGCGATGCTGCGCACCCGATGCGCCCCTATCTGGCCCAAGGCGCGGGCATGGCCATCGAAGACGCACAAGCCTTGGCGCAGTGCTTGGGCCAGCGCAGTGCGACGGTGACCGAGCAGTTGCAGGCTTATGCTGCGCAACGCTGGGCACGCAATGCGCGCGTGCAAGCACGGGCCATCCGCAATGGCCGCATCTTCCACGCGACGGGCCCTGTGGCTTGGGGGCGCAACTTGTCAATGCGCCTGTTGGGCGAGCGCGTGATGGATGTGCCTTGGTTGTACAGCGGTGGGCCAATTGCGGGCGGTCGATCAACTTTCAGGGACTTATCTTCATGACACCACGTCCATCCAAGCCATTCACCATGGCCCTCGTGCGGGTTGCCGCCATGAGCGCGGCGCTGGTCAGCGCGCTGCTCGCCCCCTCAGCTTGGGCGCAAAGCACCGATTTGTCTGCTTGTATGGCCGAGCTGCGTCCGGCAGCTCGTACAGGCAAGGTGAGCGACGCCACTTGGACGCGGCACACGGCGGGCCTGCAGGCCGACTTCAGCGTGATCGAAAAGCTGAACTTTCAGCCGGAGTTTCGGATGCCCATTTGGGACTACATGTCGGCTCTGGTGGACGAAGAACGCGTGAGCGATGGCGCGGCCCGTTTGACTCAGCATCGCCAGGCGCTGGTACGTGCCGAGGATCGATTTGGCGTGGACCCTGCCACAGTGGTGGCGGTGTGGGGTGTGGAGAGCAATTTTGGCCAAACCTTTGGCAAATACCCTTTGGTGCAAGCGCTGGGCACACTGTCGTGCCACGGGCGGCGTCAAAGTTTTTTCAGGGGCGAGTTTTTCGCGGCCTTGCGAATTTTGCAAGCCGGGCACATTGCGCCTGAGCGCTTGGTGGGCTCGTGGGCGGGGGCCTTTGGGCACACGCAGTTCATGCCCACCACGTTTGAACGCTTGGCGGTGGACTTTGACGGCGATGGCCGCGCCGACCTGATGGACAGCAGCGTGGACGCGTTGGGCTCGACCGCCAACTTTTTGGCCCGTGCGGGTTGGCAAAGTGGCCTGCCTTGGGGCATCGAGGTGAAGTTGCCAGCAGGCATCTCTTTGGCTGGAGAAGGCCGGCGCAGCAAGCGTCCGGTTTCTGAATGGACCGCCCGTGGCGTGCGCCGCATCGATGGCGCTGCCTTGCCAGAAAGTTTGGGCAACGTGGGTTTGCTGACGCTGGCGGGGGCCAATGGCCCGGCTTTTTTGGTGACGCGCAACTTTGATGCGCTGTACAGCTACAACGCAGCCGAAAGCTACGGCTTGGCGATTGCCCACTTGAGCGATCGCTTGCGCGGCGGTGGCCCATTCGCCACGCCTTGGCCGACCGACGATGCTGGCTTGTCACGCGCCGAGCGGCGCGAGCTGCAAGGCCTGTTGACTCTGCGCGGCCACGACATCGGCCCCATCGACGGCATGCTGGGCGACAAATCGCGTGAGGCGATCCGCGCCGAACAAAAGCGTCTGGGTATGGAGGCCAACGGCCGTGGTGGCCAAAAAATTCTCAAGACGCTGCGCGGGGGCTGAGCGCCAGTTGAGCATCGCTGGGTATCTTCATGCCTTGGGCCGCCCCGATACCCTGTGCTGTTGCGTGGACAGGCTAAATGTTGCTGCTGTAGATATCGACCGATAGCTGGCTGAATCTTGATGGGTTTTAGCGTGTGGGACTGAGTGAAACCTGCCAGGATGATATTTCCTGCGCCGCTTGTTCCACGGCAAGACTAAAGGCCGTGAGTTGTGCCGCAGTCTTACCTGTGTGAATGTAGACCGCGACCAAAGCTCCCAGTAACTGGTCCTGAGACCCTCGGATCAGCGTTGCGGCAGCACCAACACCATCGCTGCCCTCGGATTGACCTTGCGCGGACTCGGCCCGGCGCAACGACTCCAAGCTTGCGCGAAGCACAGCGGGGTTTGTGATGGTGTGTGATGTGCGCTTTTCCAGCTTTGCGGCCAGTATCTGACGGATCACGGGCGAGGGTTGATGGGCCAAAAGAAGGCGTTGTGACACGCCAATGTGCAACGGCACGCGCGTACCAAGTCTCGACATAACGCGCGCTTCCAGTCCGGTGTCTGCCACTGCCAATGTCAAGGCCTCTAGCCCGTCGACGACGACCAGCTTGACGGTCTCTCTGATGCTGAAGGCCAGTCGCTGCATGACTGGGCGTGCTAGTTCCACCAAATCACGCGGCCGGGGTGCCATGCCTCCAAGCTGCACAAGTGCCGGGCCCAGTTGGTACAGGTTCGGCGGCTCGGCGGTTTGCTGCACGAATCCGTGCTGCTGCAAGACTTTGAGGATGCGGTACATCGTGGCGCGCGGCGTCGATGTTTGGTCACACAAGGCTTGCGCGCTCAGCCCAGGCGGATGACTGCCGATCGAACGCAAGATCTGGATCGTGCGTTCGACGGCGGGTGCGGATGAGTCTGAAGCTGGCTTGTCTTGACGAATCATATTGATCTGCTATATTGAATCACAGACGATAAACGTCTCATATATGATACTTTAACAGAGGAGCATGACCCATGGCAACTGCATCGACATCACCAACCACCGCGGTGGCGTCCAAACCCCCAGGAATGATGAACGTGGAAAAGCTAACCGCCTTGCGTGAGGCGAAGTCAGACGCTCCGTTGGGGATGGAAGTCGCTACGTTGCTGGCGCGTTACGAAAAAGTTCAGGCTGCAGTGGTCTGTGACGTGCTGCGTGAACGTTGCTTGATCAACCAGGCCTTTCCTGGGCATCTGCTGGCGTTGCGGCCACAGCGCACAGTGGCAGGTATTGCCTTCACCATCAAAAGCGCTCCGAATACCATCATCAGCGGTGAACTCGATTTTCGTGGCCGCATGCTCGATGACCTTCATGCCGACGCGTTCGTGGTCTGGGACACGTCGGACGATTCCCGTGCCACCCTGTGGGGCGGGGTCATGACCGCCACGGTGGCTCGCAAAGGCGTACGCGGTGCGCTGGTCGACGGGGGGATCAGGGATACACAGCAGATCGAAGACAAGCAGTTCCCCGTGTATTACCGGTTTCGAAGCCCGAATGGTGCGCTGGGTCGCACGATGATCACGCACTACCAGATCCCGGTACAGATCGGCGACGTATTCGTGCGGCCGGGCGACTTGATTCTGGGTGACGCCGATGGTGCGGTTTGCGTGCCCCGCGACCTGGCGGTCGAAGTGTTGCTGCGAGCCGAGGAGGTGGTCGCCAACGAAAAAAAGATCTTCTCCTGGGTGGAGGAGGGGCAGACCATCGAGGAGATCACCCAAAAGGGCGGTTATTTCTGATTCGCCCGCCTTTAATTTTTCATTTTCTGACCATCGAAACAAGGAGCTGACATGCTCAACACATACAAGCGTATTTTCCGCATTGCGGCCGTATCGGCTTTCGCCGCCCTGATGGGCATGTCAAGCGCCTGGAGCCAGACAGCGGCTTGGCCCAGTCGCCCGATCAAGATTCTGGTGGGCTTTCCGCCCGGCGGCGCATCAGACGTGATGGCGCGCTTGATCGCTAATAAGCTGGGGCCTGCATTGGGTGGGTCGGTGGTCGTCGAGAATCGTCCGGGCGCGGCCGGGACACTGGCGGCATCGTTGACGGCGCGCTCGCCAGCCGATGGCTACACATTGCTGTTGGCCTCGCCGACGGCCATCACATTGGCGCCGTCCACGATGATGGGGAAGATCAACTACGACCCTGCCAAGGACCTCTTGCCGATCAGCATGGTCGCCAAATATCCGCTGTTCTTGGTTGCCCGGCCCGGACTGGGTGTGAAAAACATGGCTGAACTGGTCCAGAAAGCCCGAAAGGAGCCCGGCAAGATTAATTTCGCGTCGTTTGGCACGGTCACCAGCGGGGGTCTGGCTGTCGAGCAGCTCAAGTTGATGGCAGGCATCAACGTGCTGCATGTGCCATTCAACGGCAGTGCGCCAGCATTGCAGGCCCTCATGGGGGACAACGTTGATCTGATGTTTGACACCGCAGTGACTGCGATGCCTCTGATACGCTCCGGGCGATTGATCGGACTTGCAGTGTCCAGTCCAGGTCGCAGTCCGATGGCTCCTGACTTGGCTCCCGTGGCCGATGTGGTCCCGGGCTTCGAGGCCGACAGCTGGAATGGACTGATGGCGCCGGCGGGGACGCCAGCGGCCATCATTGAGCAGATTCAAGCGGCGATTGCCAAGTTTGTGAATGACAAGGATCTGACCGAACGTTTCGCGACTTTGGGCGCAGATCCTGTGGGGAACAGTACAGCTGATTTCGCGAAGTTCCTCAAAGCTGAAACGATCCAATATGGCCGCACCGTCAAAGAGGCGAATATCAAAGTGGAATGACGGTTGCAATGCGGCCCCATGGCTAAGTCCCCAAGCCTCTGCGCGGGGGCTGAGTTCACATCCTTAGCGGCAAATCTCTTTTCCGTTGGCCCGTGAGGGTAAACAGTGCATTGCCCACTGCCGGAGCCAAGGGCGGTACCGCCGGTTCGCCCACGCCCGCCGGGTGGCGGGTGCTGGGCACGATGTGGGTTTCCACCACCGGGGTCTGGCTGAGTGTGAGCATGGGCGCGTCAGCAAAGTTGCTTTGTTGCACCACGCCGCCCACGATGTCGATTTGGCCGAAAAGCGCGGCGCTCAAGGCATAGACCACGCTGCTTTCCATTTGTTGGGCCACGGTGTCAGGGTTGACCACGGTGCCGCAGTCGATGGCACAGACCACGCGGTGCACGCGGATCTGGCCCTTGGCCAGGGACACTTCAGCCACTTGCGCCACGATGGAGCCAAAGGATTTGTGCAGCGCGATGCCCTGCGCACGGCCTGTGGGCAGAGGCTTGCCCCAGCCCGCTTTGTCGGCCACCAGTTGCAGCACGGCGGCGTAACGCGGCGCGTCTTTGAGCCAGCCCAGGCGGAAGGCCAATGGGTCTTGTTTTGTGGCCGTGGCCAGCTCGTCGATGAAGCTTTCTGAGAAGAAGGCGTTGTGCGAATGGCCGACCGAGCGCCAAAAGCCCACCGGCACGCCCGATTGGGTGGCCACATGGTTCATCTGTTGGCTGGCAAAACCGTAGGGCAAATCGAACAGGCCTTCGGAGGTGGTTTTGTCGGGCATGTCGATGGGGCCGGACAGCACGGGCACAGCACGCGCCATCCAGCGCGGAGAGATGGCGTCGCCAGCAGACTTGATGCGCAAGCTGCTGACTTGGCCTTTCTCGTCCAGCGAGGCCTGGAACTTGGCCAGGTGCATGGGCCGGTAAAAGTCGTGCTTCATGTCTTCTTCGCGGGACCAGCTCAGTTGCACCGGTTGGCCCTCGCAGGCCATGGCCACTTGCACAGCCTGGCCGACAAAGTCGACTTCCAGGCGACGACCGAAACCCCCGCCCAGTTGGGTCACATGGACGGTGACTTTTTCTTTGTCGACCTTGGCCACTTTGGCAGCCATGTCACGGGCCATTTGCGGCACTTGTGTGGGCACCCAAATCTCGACCTTGCCATCTTTGACTTGCGCTGTGCAGTTCATCGGCTCCATGGTGACGTGGGCCAGGTAGGGCGCTTGGTACAGCGCGTCGATGCGGGTGGTGGCGGCTTTTTCAGCTTGGGTGGGCACGCCTTGTTCGTGGAAAGTGAAGCCGCTTTCGGTGTTCAGGGCATTGAGCAGATCGGCCTGGATGCGCTGGGTGTCCACCGCGCCCGTGGCAGGTGCTTGCCACTGCACTTTGACGGCCTGAACACCTTGGCGTGCGTGCCAGGTGGTTTGCCCCACCACGGCCAAGCCTGCGGTGCCGCCGCCCCAGGCGCCCAGCGGCACGACTTTAGAAACACCTTTCAACGCCAAGGCGTCTTTCGTGTCCATGGACGCAGCGCTGCCGCCCAGCATGGGGCACATCTGTACTGCGGCAAACAGCATGCCGGGCAGTCGCACATCCAGGCCGAAAGTGGCTTGACCTGTGACTTTGGAGGGGATGTCGGTGCGCGGTGCGGGTTGACCGATGAGCTGCCAGCGTTCACGCGATTTGGTTTGAATGTCCGAGGGGGTGCTGCCCGAAACGGTGGCCACCATTTGGCCGTAGTGCGCCGATGTGCCCGAAGCGTGTTGCATCAAGCCTTGGGCGACAGTGATTTCGCTGACGGGCACTTTCCACGCCGCAGCAGCGGCTTGCAGCAGGCTGGCGCGGGCCGTGGCAGCGGCCATGCGCAAAGGGTCCCACAGGTCAGCAATAGAGGATGACCCACCGGTGGCGTTGATGCCCAATTCGCGGGCGATTTTCCCCACCAGCCATTCGCTCATCTTGATCTTGGTGGGCTTGTGCTCGCCCTCGCTGTCCAGCGGGTGAAAGGGCAGGCTGGCTACCAGCATGGCCACGTTGCCGTAAATGCTGTCGGCCCCGGCTTGTTCCAAGCGCACGCGGCTCAAAGGCACGTCCAATTCTTCGGCCACCAACATGGCCAGCGCCGTGTGCACGCCCTGGCCCATTTCGCTGCGGGGCATGGCCAGCACCACGGCACCGTCGGCTGCGATCTTGATCCAGCCGTTCAGGGCGACATCGCCTTGGGTTTTGAGCATGAGCTCGGGTGAGCCCAGGCGTGAGCGGGCGGGCATGACACCCCAGCCGACCACCAATGCGCCGGTGGCGCCCAGGGCGCTGAGCAACCAAGTGCGGCGTTTCATACGGCACCGCCTTTCTTGATGCTGCCCGCAGCGCGGTGGATGGCGGCGCGCACGCGCTGGTAAGTGCCGCATCGGCACAGGTTGGTCATGGCGGCGTCGATGTCGGCGTCGCTGGGGTTGGGGTGTTTGTCCAGCAAAGCTGCAGCGGCCATCAGCATGCCGCTTTGGCAGTAGCCGCATTGCGGCACCTGCTCAGCGATCCACGCGGCTTGCAGGGGGTGGGGCTTATCTGCTGTGCCCAAGGACTCGATGGTTTTGATCTGTTGATTGGTCACCGCAGACACAGGCATCACGCACGAGCGCACGGGCTGGCCGCCCACATGCACCGTGCAGGCCCCGCAAGCGGCGATGCCGCAGCCGAATTTGGTGCCGGTGAGGTTCAGCTCGTCGCGCAGCACCCAGAGCAAGGGCGTGCTGGGGTCGGCGTTGGCGGTGCGGATTTGACCGTTGATGTTCAGTTGCAAGTCTTATCCCCTGTGGTGGAAGCAGGCATGTTAGTGGAAATGAATGCACTTCTTTGTGGTTGATCGATCCGTTCTGGGTGAAGCACTTCACAGTTGCGTGCGCAGCGTCCAAATTTCGGGGAACAGCACCACATCGAGCATCTTGCGCAGGTAGCTCACGCCGCTTGTGCCCCCGGTTCCGCGTTTGAAGCCGATCACGCGCTCTACCGTGGTGACATGCCGAAAGCGCCACAGGCGGAAGGCGTCTTCCAAGTCGGTCAACTCTTCGCCGAGTTGGTAGAGGTCCCAGTGCTGCTGCGGGTTACGGTAGACCACCAGCCAGGCGTTTTCGACCGCCTCGCTGGCCGGGTAGGGCGCTCGCCAATCGCGCTGGGTGTGGCTGCTCGGCACATCCAGACCTCGGCGTTGTAACAGACGCAGGCATTCGTCGTACAGCGAAGGCGCTTCGTAGGCGGCTTGCACGATGGCCGAAAGATCAGAACGATGCGCGTGGGGCTGAAGCATGAGCGCGTTTTTGTTGCCCATCACAAATTCAATGCAGCGGTATTGCCAGCTTTGAAAGCCGCTCGACTGCGCCAAATAGGGCCGAATGGCGCTGTATTCGGGCGGCGTCATGGTGGCCAGCACGTCCCAAGCGTGAACCAGCTGCTCCATGATCTTGCTGACGCGGGCGAGCTTTTTGAAGGTGTCGGGCAATTGATCGGTCGCGATGTTGTGCATGGCCCCCTGCAGCTCGTGCAGCATCAGCTTCATCCACAGCTCGCTGGTTTGGTGCTGCACGATGAACAGCATTTCGTTGTGGTCGGGCGAGAGCGGTTTTTGGGCGTTCAGAATGGCACCGAGCTGCAGGTAGTCGCCGTAGCTCATGCGCCCGTCAAAGTCGAGCTGGGCTTTTTCTTCTTGCACGATGCGCTCACCGGGCGCTGCGCTGGCCGTATGGGGGGTGGTGGAGAAAGGGCAGGAACTCATGGCGGGCTTTTCAGGTCACGGCGTTCTTCAGGGCAAAGCGGGCGTCTTCCCATTCGCCGCTGGCCATGACTTGGCAAAGCTGATCTGCCGCGCGCCACACATCGGCATAGGCGATGTAAAGCGGTGTGAAGCCAAAGCGCAAGATGTCTGGGTGATGACCACCGTCCCCCGCACGGAAGTCGCCGATCACACCGCGCGTGATCAGGGCCTGTACGATGGCGTAAGCGCCTTCAGCGCGGGTCAGGCTCACTTGTGAACCGCGCAGGGCTTCTTCGGCCGGGGTGGCGATGCCAAAGCCGTGCCCGTGCAAGCGGGTGCGCACCAGTTGCATGAACAGACCCGTGAGGGCCAGCGATTTTTGACGCAGCGCGGCCATGCCACCCAGCGCTTCGGCGCTCAAAAAAGCATCCAAGCCACAGTCGAGTGCCGTGAGGCTCAGGATGGGTTGTGTGCCGCACTGGTAACGCGTGATGCCTTGTGCAGGTTGGTAATCGGGTGTGAAGGCAAAGGGCGCGGCATGGCCCCACCAGCCGGCCAGCGGTTGCCAAAAGCGGTCCGTGTGTTGCGGATGGACCCACACAAAGGCCGGCGCACCGGGGCCGCCGTTGAGGTATTTGTAGCCGCAGCCCACCGCAAAGTCGGCCCCCGAGCCGTTCAAGTCCACCGGCACCGCGCCCGCGCTGTGCGCCAGGTCCCACACGGTGAGAATGCCGTGCGCGTGAGCCTGCGCGGTGAGGGTCTGCATGTCATGCATGGCGCCGGTGCGGTAGTTCACATGGGTGAGCATGAGCACCGCCACATCGGCTTGCATGGCGGTGGCGATCTCATCAGCTTCGACCAGTTGCAGCGTGTAGCCGCGCTCTTTGCACAGGGCTTCGGCGATGTAAAGGTCTGTGGGGAAATTGCTGCGTTCGCTGATGATTTTGGTTTTGTGCGGGTGGTCTGCGGCGGCGATATGCATCGCAGCGGCCAACACTTTGAACAGGTTGATCGAGGTGCTGTCTGCGGCGATCACTTCACCTGCTTGAGCGCCAATGACGCGGGCAATCTTGTCGCCCACGCGCTGGGGCAGGGTGAACCAGCCTGCGGTGTTCCAGCTTTTGATCAGGTCTTGCCCCCATTCGTGGGTGACGGCTTGGGCCACGCGTGCTGGGACGGTTTTGGGCAGCACGCCCAGCGAGTTGCCGTCCAGATAAATCACACCGGGGGGTAAATCGAATTGCTCGCGCAGGCTGTGCAAGGGGTCTTGTTGGTCCAGCAGTTCGCAGTCTTGCAGCGTGGGTGTGAGGTTCAACATGGGTGTGTTTTTCAAAGAGTGTTTCAAAGTTCGCGCAAGACCGCCCGCACGGGGCTGGCGTCGGCGCTCATGAGTTTGAGGGGTAGGGCGATCAGCTCGTAATCGCCTTCGGGCACCTCATCGAGCAGCAGGTTTTCCAGCACACGCAAGCCGCGTTGGCGGATCACCTGGTGGCTGGGCAGTTGCTTGCTGTCGGCTGGGTCGATGCTGGCGCTGTCGGTGCCGATCAGCAGCACGCCCAAATCGGCCAGGTGCTGCACGCAGGCTGGGTCAAAGCCGGTGAGCTGGGGGTCGAACAGCGCGAGAGGAAACTGGCGGTATGTGCGTACCAGCACCCGTGGAGGCAGATCAAGCAGGGCATGCTGCAAGTGCGCGAGTGTGATCAGTGGGCCTGCGTCCAGCGTGTGGATGACGCGGCATCTGCCCAGAAACGGGGCCAAGTCGAGCGCACCTACCGCAGGGCCCATTGGGTCGTAGTGCAGTGGCGCATCGGCATGCGCGCCCACATGCGGCGACAGGGTGATGGCGCTCACGTTGACCGGGCAGCTGTCCGAGAGCGTGGCCTTCCATTGTTGTGTGTACGGCGTGTCACCCGGAAAGACCGGGCTGCTGGCCTGCACGGGCGGAGAAATGTCCCAAAGTTTTTTCATGGTGTGCGAAAGTAGCACCGCACAAAAATCGTGGTGTCGGTTATTTCCAACAACCAGGAAAAAGACTTCAGGTGTTCAGCGCAGGCAAGCCATGACGGCGTCGGGCTTGCTCGCAGGCCGGGCTGCCTTCTTCAAACTCACGGCAGGGCGAGGGGCGCCATTCGTAAATGCCGCAAATGGCTTTTTCGCCGGTCTTGCCATAGAGGGCTGCGCAGCGCGGTGGGCTGTGGTCGGTACCGCGCATGCGGCAAGTGTGCTCGGTGATGGGCGAGGCCAAGCCTGCGGGCACATCGCCGCCACCTTCTTCGAACTCGTGCACAGAAAAGTCCACCCGAAAGCTCACGCAGCATGCGCCGCAGGTGGTGCAGGCAGACATGTCAGGCGTTTACGCGGCCCAAGAGCAAAAACTCCATGAGTGCCTTTTGCACATGCATGCGGTTTTCGGCCTCGTCCCAGACGACCGATTGTGGGCCGTCGATGACTTCGGCGCTGACTTCTTCGCCTCGGTGGGCGGGCAGACAGTGCATGAACAGGGCGTCGGGCTTGGCCGCTTGCATCATGGCTTCGTCCACACACCAATCGGCAAAGGCTTTCTTGCGCGCTTCGTTTTCTGCCTCAAAGCCCATGCTGGTCCAAACGTCGGTGGTCACCAGGTCGGCGCCTCGGCAGGCGTCTTCGGGGTCTTTGAAGATTTTGTAGCTGTCGGCGCTGCGCAAACCGGCCACGGCCTGGTCCACTTCGTAGCCGCTGGGCGTGCTCAGGTGCACCGTGAAGCCCAGCAAGTCGGCCGCTTGCAGCCAAGTGTTGGCCATGTTGTTGCCGTCGCCAACCCAAGCCACAGTTTTCCCCTGAATGGATCCCCGGTGCTCGATGAAGGTGAAGATGTCGGCCAGGATCTGACAGGGGTGGAATTCGTTGGTCAGGCCGTTGATGACGGGCACGCGCGAGTGCGAGGCAAAACGCTCGATTTTGTCTTGACCGTAAGTGCGGATCATGACGATGTCGGTCATGCGGCTGATGACGCGTGCGCTGTCTTCGATGGGCTCGGAGCGGCCCAGTTGGCTGTCGCCCGTGGTCAGGTGCACCACCGAGCCACCGAGCTGGTACATGCCCGCTTCAAAGCTCACGCGGGTGCGGGTGCTGGCTTTTTCAAAGATCATGGCCAGTGTGCGGTCGGCCAGCGGGTGGTACTTTTCGTAGGCCTTGAATTTGCGTTTGATCTCTGCGGCACGCGCCAGCACGTGCGCGTATTCTTCGGTGCTCAGGTCGGTGAACTGCAGGTAATGCCGCACGGGCGCTGGGGCGTTGCTCATGGCGTTTCTGCCAAGAAGGTCTTGATCAAGGGCACCAAAATGGCGACCACTTCGTCGGCTTCAGCCTCGGTCATGATGAGCGGGGGCACCAGGCGGATCACGCTGTCTGCCGTCACACTCAGCAATAGACCAGCTTCTGCGGCGCGTGTCCAAATGGCGCCGCAAGGGCGGTCGAGTTCAATGCCCAGCATCAGGCCTTGGCCGCGCACTTCTTTCACGCCTTGTAAGCCTGCCAGGGCCTTATCCAGTGCGCCGTGCAAATGCGCACCTACTTTGGCGGCGTTGGCCATCACACCGTCTTTTTCCATGATGCGGATGGTTTCGACCCCCGCACGCATGGCCAATGGGTTGCCACCAAAAGTGGTGCCGTGGTTGCCGGGCTGGAAGATGTGCGCGGCCTTGGGGCCAGCCACCACCGCGCCAATAGGCACACCCGAGCCCAGACCTTTGGCCAGTGGCATCACGTCGGGCACGATGCCGGACCACTGGTGCGCGAACCACTTGCCGGTGCGGCCCATGCCGCACTGCACCTCGTCCACCATCATCAGCCAGTCTTTCTGGTCGCACAGGGCGCGGACTTGCTGCAGGTATTCGATGCGCATTGGGTTGATACCGCCTTCGCCCTGGATGGTTTCCATGAACACGGCGACCACATTGGGGTTGCCTTCGGTGGCTTTTTTCAGGGCTTCGATGTCGTTGACCGGCACACGCACAAAACCTTCCAACATCGGGCCAAAGCCTTTTTTCAGCTTTTCGTTGGCGGTGGCGCTCAAGGTGGCGATGCTGCGGCCATGGAAGGCTTTTTCGTAAACCACGATCTCGGGCTTGTCGATGCCCTTGTCGTGGCCGTATTTGCGCGCCAGCTTGATGGCCGCTTCGTTGGCTTCCAGGCCCGTGCAGCAGAAAAACACGTTGGTCATGCCCGACAGCTCCACCAACTTGGCCGCCAGCACTTCTGCGTTGGGCACATGGAAGTAGTTGCAGCTGTGGATCATCTTGCTGACTTGGTCTTGCAAGGCAGGCACCAAATCGGGGTGGTTGTGGCCCAGGGTGTTCACGGCGATGCCAGCAAGGGCATCCAGATAAGGCTTGCCATTGACGTCCCAAACTCGGCAACCCTGACCATGGCTGAGTGCGATAGGCAGTCGGCCATAGGTGTTCATGGTGTGCGGTGAGGCGGCTTCAATGTGAGCGGACATGCGTGAACTCCTGAAATAAAAATCGGCCCGATGGTGTGGGGCCGTTGGATGGATATTTTAGGGGCAGTTGCCTCTGAACTTCAGGGTTATCTGTATGGGTGTTGGTCTTATATAAGATACAATACTCAGCACACAAATGCAGCGGTGATCCCGGTGCGTTTGGTCTCCACTTCAACCCCTCTATCCGATGGTCTCCAACTCCGCCAAAGAAGTTTTCATTCAAGGCATTACCCATGACGGAAAGACATTTAGACCCAGCGATTGGGCTGAACGCTTGGCAGGCGTGATGAGCCAGTTCCGTCCTGGTGGCGCGGTTCCCGGCAGCCACCTGAGTTATTCGCCTTGGTGCATTCCCACCACCATGGGACATGTGAAATGCGTGGTGGTGCACCATGACCTGCGCGATCACGACGTCATGGCCTGGGACTTTGTGATGAACTTCGCCAAAGACAATGGTCTGCAAGTGGCTGAAGCCTGTTTGCTGCCCGATCCACCGCCCAAAAAATAAGAAGCAAGAACCGACCGCCCCCAAGGGCGGTTTCTTATTGCCAGTTCGCCGAGCTGGGGGCAGGGCATTGGTGGGTGACGATTTTTTTCGAGCGAAGCGAGTCATGAGGAACCCGCCAGTGCCCTGCCCTCAGCGAATTGAGAGCGCCCATGAAAAAACCGCCGTTGGTTTGCACCAAGGCGGTTCAGTGTTCGCGGACAGCGCACCCGTTTCAAACGGCAGCGAAGCAAAAGCCTCGCCGGGCTGTTGATCTGGTGGAGCGGATCAGGCTGCGGAAAGAGCCAAAGTCTTGACCTTGGCGCTCAGGCGGCTCTTGTCACGAGCAGCTTTGTTTTTGTGGAAGATGCCCTTGTCGGCAATGGTGTCCACTACGGTTTGCATCTTGGCAAACAACTCAGTGGCTTTGGTCTTGTCGCCTGCTGCAACGGCTTTTTCGACGTTTTTCACAGCGGTGCGGTATTTGGAACGCAGCGAGGAATTCGCGGCGTTGATCTTGATGTCTTGGCGGACGCGTTTACGGCCGGAAGCAAGACGGGGGTTTTTCTTTTTGGGTTTAGCGGATGCCATATAGGAGTTCTTTCAGTGTCTGAGGATGATGTCCAGCGAACCTGGTATTCTAGCAGACCCGAAAACGGTGTTCGGCGCTTCAGTTGATCGCCAGCGCGGGTCGGTGCCTCAATCCATCACGCGGTCATGGCATTGCGGGCAAGCAGGGAAGTGGCCGCTACACTCGGCCTTTGTGAGCCTCCTCCGATCTGCCTCTGTTGTGTCGATTTTTACCCTGGCCTCCCGGGTCACGGGTTTGGTGCGCGAGTTGCTTATGGCGTCGATGTTTGGCGCCAATGCCTTGACCGACGCCTTCAATGTGGCCTTTCGCATTCCTAATTTGTTTCGGCGTCTGTTTGCCGAAGGGGCTTTCAGCCAGGCTTTTGTACCGGTGCTGGCTGCCAGCCGCGCCCAACATGGCGACGAGGCCACCAAGGAAGTGATCGACAGCGCGGCCACGGCTTTGGCATGGTCGGTGCTGGCCTTGTCGATTTTGGGTGTGTTGGTGTCGCCTTGGTTGGTGTGGGCCATGGCCAGTGGTTTGCAGCAAGATGCGCGGGGGTATGATGCCGCGGTGAACATGACTCGCTGGATGTTTCCCTACATCGCTTTCATGTCCATGGTGGCATTGTCTGCCGGTATTTTGAACACATGGAAGCGCTTTGCGGTGCCTGCAGCTACCCCAGTGCTGTTGAACGTCAGCGTGATTGGGGCCACTTGGTGGTTGGCCCCTTGGTTTGCCCGACAGGGTGTGGAGGCCATTTACGCCTTGCCTGTGGGGGTCATGCTTGGCGGGGTGTTGCAGTTGGCTTTGCAGATCCCCGCTTTGGCTCGATTGGGTTTGTTGCCCCGCTTGGGTGTGCGGCCCTCGGCGGTTAAAAAAGCCTGGGCCAACCCCGCCACCTTGAACATCTTGCGTCTCATGGGTCCCGCCCTGTTGGGTGTCGGCGTGGCCCAAATTTCCTTGTTGATCAACACACAAATTGCCTCGCACCTGGCACCTGGCAGCGTCAGTTGGCTCACGTATGCCGATCGTTTGATGGAGTTCCCGACTGCGATTTTGGGGGTGGCCCTGGGGGTGGTCTTGATGCCTCAGTTGGCTGCGGCCAAAGCCAAGGACGACGATGACCGTTATGCCGCCATGTTGGATTGGGGTCTGCGTTTGGTCTTGCTTTTGGCTTTGCCGTGTGCTGCTGCCTTGCTGGTGTTTTCGCAGCCTTTGGTGTCGGTGCTTTACCACTATGGGGCGTTCACCGATCGCGATGTGCAACAAACCACATTGGCTTTGACGGGTTACGGTGTGGGTTTGTTGGGTTTGGTGGCCATCAAGGTGTTGGCGCCGGGTTATTACGCCAGCCAAGACATTCGAACGCCTGTGCGCATCGCAGTGGTGGTGCTGGTGTTGACGCAAGTTTTCAACCTGATGCTGGTGCCTTTTTTGGCCCATGCTGGACTGGCTTTGTCCATCGGTTTAGGGGCCTTGGTCAACGCACTTTGGTTGTTGTGGGGCTTGCTGCGCAAGGGTGTGTACAAACCGCAACCGGGCTGGTGGCGTTTTGCTTTTCAGGTGTTGCTGGCGACGGCTTTGCTCACGGCCTTGTTGTGGTCGGCTGCACACCATCTGAATTGGGTGGCCATGCGCCAAGAGGCCTGGTCGCGCATCGGTTGGATGGCGCTTGTTTTGATGAGTGCAGGGCTGCTTTATTTTGGTGTGTTGTGGGCCACGGGAATCAGGCTCAAGTCTTTCCTCAAGCGTTGAAATTCTTCTCATGTCCTTGAACCTGTCACCTTTGACCCCTTTGAGCTACTTTGCCAGTTTGGTGCAAAGCGACGATCAGTTTCCACTTCTGGAAGCCGCGGCAAGTTTGGCGCAAGACGAAGAGCCTGCGATGGATGTGCAGCAGGTGCTGGACGATGTGGCGCGCTTGCTCAAAAGGGTCACGGCGCGCATGCCCGATGACGCCGACGACCTGACCCGTTTGGCCATATTGACGCAAGTTTTTTACAAAGATCTGGGCTTTGGCGTCAATGCCAACGATTATTACGCCCCTGAAAACAGCTACATCAATGAAGTGCTGCGCAGGCGTCGCGGCATCCCTATTTCTTTGGCGGTGGTTTGGCTGGAGTTGGCCCAAGCGCTGGACTTGCAAGCGCATGGCGTTTCTTTTCCAGGTCATTTTTTGGTCAAGGTGTCGTTGGAGGGGGGCTTGGTGGTTTTGGACCCTCTTACTGGCGAGTCTTTGGGCTTGGACAATTTGGCCGAGCGTTTGAGCCCTTACCGCGAGCCCGCTGATCAAAAAGCTGCACCCGACCTGGACGATGGTGAAACACCTTTGGGTTTGTATCTGCAAGCGTGTCCACCGCGTGATGTGCTGGCCCGCATGCTGCGTAATTTGAAAGAGATTTTCAGATCACAAGAGGATTGGCCACGCATGTTGCAAGTGCAAGACCGTTTGGTTGTTTTGCTGCCCGAAGTCTGGACCGAGCGGCGAGACCGGGGATTGGTGCATGCCGAATTGGGACAGGTGCACGAAGCTTTGCAGGATTTGCGGCTTTATTTGGAAGCCTCCCCTTCAGCGCCCGACACGGCGGCGCTCCGGGACCGGGTGAGCGAGCTCTCTGGTCTTTGATCTTCGTCCCGTGTGGTGTCAGAGAAGGGCCTGCTCAAGGCCTGCCCGCTGAAGCATTCAAAAAGAAGCGTCGACTGCGATCAGGCGACCACCACTTGGGCCATGTCGCCCTGAGGCGCGATGCGGCCAATCGTGAACACCTGCTCACCCAATGCACGCAAGGTCGCTGCGCAGGCCTCGGCTTCGCTTTCGCCGATCACCACCACCATGCCAATGCCGTTGTTGAAAGTCCGGTTCATCTCTATGTCGTCGATGCCTGCCGTTTGTTGCAGCCAGGCAAACAACTCGGTCTGAGGCCAACTGCCTTTTTGCAGGTGTGCAGCCAGGCCATCGGGCAGCACGCGGGGGATGTTTTCGAGCAAGCCACCACCGGTGATGTGGGCCAAGGCCTTGATGGGGTGTGCTGCCAGCGCCGCCAAGACGTTCAGCACATAAAGCCGAGTAGGCGCCATCAGGGCTTGCTTGAAAGGCTGGCCGTCCAGGGCAATGGGGGCATTGGAGCCTGCGCGCTCGATGCATTTGCGCACCAGTGAAAAGCCGTTGGAGTGCACGCCGCTGGACGCCAAGCCCAGCACCACATCGCCTGCTTTGACGTTTTGACCTGTGAGAATTTTGGATTTTTCGACCGCCCCGACCGCAAAACCGGCCAGGTCGTATTCGCCAGCGGGGTACATGCCGGGCATCTCGGCCGTTTCACCGCCGATCAATGCGCAGCCTGACAGCTCACAGCCTTTGGCAATGCCGCCCACAACGGCAGCTGCGGTGTCCACGTCCAGTTTGCCGCAGGCGAAGTAGTCCAAAAAGAAAAGTGGCTCGGCCCCTTGCACCAGCACATCGTTGACGCTCATCGCCACCAAGTCGATGCCCACGGTGTCGTGCATGTCCCACTCAAATGCCAGCTTGAGCTTGGTGCCCACGCCGTCGGTGCCGCTGACCAGCACAGGTTCTTTGTAGCGTTTGGGCACTTCAAAGAGCGCACCAAAACCGCCGATGCCAGCCAGCACCCCGTCACGCATGGTTTTCTTGGCCAGCGGTTTGATGCGCTCCACCAGCGCGTCGCCTGCAACGATGTCGACGCCAGCGTCTTTGTACGAAAGAGGGGTTTGAGTCATGGTTTTGGCCCGCACAGGGCATTCAGAGTGAGGCAGGGGCCCGTCAACGGGCTGGCAGTCTAAAATCGAGTTCTATTTTAAGGCTTGCCCTCGACGCATCTTGGTCAATCCTGACAAAACAGACGAACCCATGCAAGCACCCCTTCCTTTTTTGATGACCCGATTGGCCGCTTGGTTGGGTGTGGGTTTGGTTCTGCTGGTGGTTTTTTGGCTGCTGGCGCCGGTTTTGGCCCCTTTTGTTATTGCTGCCGTATTGGCCTATGTTTTACATCCTTTGGTGCTCAAGCTGGAGGGCTTGGCCGGGCCCCGTTTGCCTCGCGCCTTGGCCGTGGTCTTGGTGGAAGCCGTGGCCTTGTTGGCGCTTTTGGGTTTGTTTTTGCTGTTGGTGCCAATCTTAGTGCGCGAATGGCCTTTGCTTCAGCAGCAATTGCCGGTCTTGCTGGACCGTGTGGGCGAAGTAGTCAAACCCTTGTTGGCCCAGCTGGGATTGAACATCTCCTTGGACTTTGCCGAGCTGAGGAATCACTTGGTCAGTTATTTGAGTGCCAACCGGGGTGACTGGTGGGCGCCTTTGATGTCCTCGCTCAAATTGGGTGGCAGTGTGGCTTTGGCTTTGGCTGGCTATGCGGTGCTGGTGCCTGTGGCCTTGTTTTACATGCTGTACGACTGGGCACGGCTGGTGAACAGTGTATTGGTCTTGGTACCCCCGTCTTGGCGGGTGCGCTTTGACAGTTTCATGCGCGACTGCGATCTGGTCTTGGGCGAGTACTTGCGCGGGCAACTCTTGGTGATGTTGGCTCTGGCGGTCTTTTACACCCTAGGTTTGTGGCTGTTTGGTCTGGATTTGGCTTTGCCCATTGGCGTTTTCACGGGCTTGGCCGTGTTTGTCCCTTATTTGGGATTTGGTCTTGGCTTGGTGCTGGCCTTGCTGGCTGGATTGTTGCAGTTTGCCTCGGCACAGGCTTTGGTCATGGTGGCCGTGGTGTATGGACTGGGGCAGTTGTTGGAGAGTTTTGTACTCACCCCCCGATTGGTGGGGGAGCGTATTGGCTTGCACCCGCTCGCTGTGATCTTGTCTTTGATGGCTTTTGGCCAAGTGTTCGGCTTTGTGGGTGTGTTGATGGCTTTGCCTGCCAGTGCGGTTTTGCTGGTGGGCTTGCGCCGTTTGCGCGATCAGTATCTGCAAAGCGATCTGTACCAAAAAAGTGGTTCAGGAG